>SXNM01000310.1 GCA_005777155.1 Pseudomonadota bacterium
GCCAAGACCTCACGCCCTGCACCGCTGAGGTCGATTGTGCCGGCGCGGCCTGCCCGGCGACGTTCAAGAGCGGCTGCACCTGCCAGCAGACGCCAGGGGGCAAGCGCTGCGTGCCCAAGTGCAAGACCGCCGCCGATTGCCCAACCGGGGGCCCGATGGCGCTCAAGTGCCTGCCGCAGCGCTTCTGCGCGCCCTAGACGTGCCGGCGACGCAGCGGCGGCTGGCGCGGGGTCGGCGTTGGCTGCTGCAAGTCGCCATCGTCGCCTCCTGGGTTGGCGCCTGTCGCGCGCCGGCGGGCGGCGTTGAGGGTGCCGCTGACGCTGCCGCCAGGGTGCCGGCGCACCGTCACGTCTTGTACCGCATCACCGTCGAGCCGATGGCCGACGCGCCGCCCCTGCCGCGGATCGCGCGCGGCTATGTGCATGTCGCCGCTGTCACGGCCCTGCGCTGCCAGGGCGGCGCAGCGACCGATGACGCCGCCGGCCCGGCGCCGACTCTGCCGCGCCACGCGCCGTCCTTCGCCGCGTCAGTCTGGCGTGATGCGCTCATCGCCCCCGCCTTCGCCGGCCATGGCGCCGCCGGCGTGCCGCCGTTTCAACTCCGCGCCCGCCGCGTCATCGCCCTACACGACCGCTCGAGCCAGTTTCTCGGCGACGGCGAGGGCGATGTCGGCCCGCTGTGCCAAATCCACCTGCTGCTCGGCCGGGCAGACGACGCCCCAGAGCCAGCCGTGCCGGTGTCGATAGCTCGCTTGGCGTTGCACCTCGACCTGG
This sequence comes from Pseudomonadota bacterium, assembly GCA_005777155.1. Lineage (GTDB taxonomy): Bacteria > Myxococcota_A > UBA9042 > UBA9042 > UBA9042 > SXNM01. The sequence goes on from SXNM01000310.1 coordinate 774, forward strand.
CGCTGGCCACGGGCGCCCGCACCATCCGCACCGACGTCGCCTGGGGCCATGTCCTGCCCTTGCCAGCCGCCGACGATGGCGGCGTCGCCATCCTCGACGTTCGCCTCGATGTCGGCGCCGCCCTCCGCCGGGTCGCCGCCGAACTGGACCTCGGCACCGCCGCCGAGCGCGATGTGGGCCGCGCCATGCTGCGGGCGCTCACCGAGGGCGCCGCAGTCGGGCGCGTCGTCGGCTCAGACGGCGCGCAAGCGTCGCCTGCGGACTGAAGAGCCGCCGGCCCGCTGGTGGTGCAGCTCGTCGGCGCAGACGGCGACCCCGCACCGGCGCGATGCCCAGGCGGTGACCGGCAGGGCAGCCGTCGGCTTGTTCCCGGCGCAACTGCTGATCGTCTATGTGTTTTGGAGGGGCCGCCGCGGTCAGATACCCGTCGCGGCGCTGGGCTCGACCTCGGGCGCGTAGGTGGTCGATGCCTCCAGCGGCTACAACGCGACAATGACGCCTGAGCGGCGCGACCGGACCGGCTGGGTGGCGCACGGCGGCCGCGGCCTGTCTGATGCCAGCGAGCTCGCTCCAGAACTTCGCGAGGCGCTCGACCTCATCCCTGACGACTACGCCGTCGAGCACCACGTGGAAGCGGCCGGCAAGTTCCGCTCGCCGGAGCGACGCCAACCTCGGACGGCGGGTTCGCGCGACGCCATGGACCGATAGTGGAAATGGCGTGAGTCGCTGTTGTGTGGATTCGCCGTCGGACCTGGCGGGCGTCGCGCATCGACGAGCTGCAGTCGCACGGCTGGCGCCCGCGGCAAGCCCGAGCCCTTCAACCGTTGGCCAAGGTCGCGCGCGCTCAGGCGCCGGGTCGATGCGCGGTCGGTTGGGCGCTTACGATCGACCGTCCCTCGGCACGGTGGCTGGAGCACGAAAGGCTCCCCGCGCGAGACAGCCAAGGCGCCAGCCGCTCTGCCACGCCCCGCCGATCTCAGCACTCGCCAGCCGCACGACCGCTTTGAGCCTACTGCAGGACCATAGATGACAGCATCAGGTCTGAGTCGGGGGCGCTGCCGTCGTGCTTGTCGGCCGAGGGCTGTAGGGACGTGGCCAGCGGCGGGTCGCTCCAGCTGATTTTGCTGCTCGCGTCGCCGACATCGCTGCCCGCCAATGGGTAGCTCTTGGCCGCGCCGTCCTTGAGGTCTTCGACCGCGGCGGTGACCTTGTCAACGCTCCCAGCGCCATCGTACCAGTAACCGGCGTAGCGCACTCCGTTCATGTTGCCGGTGTAGACCTGCGACAGAGCGAGGACTTTGCCATCGGCGATGGCGATACCCTTGACGCGGTGCTCCGCGAGCTCGTCTGGGCCCTTGCCGCTAAAGTGAAAGGTTGACCACTCAAGCGCTCCATCGGCGCTGACGCGGCCCAGCCAGCCGTCGCCCATCTGGCCGTCAAAGCCCGTGAAGAAAATGCGCCCGCCAACCCACAGCTTGCCGCCGATGTAGCGGACCACATGCACGTTGTTCTTTTCCCCAGCGCCAGAGATGACCTGTTTGGTCCACAGCGGCGCGCCATCGGGGCCAAATTTGCCAAAGGCCAGCGCAGTGAATGCTCCACGAATGTCTAGGCCGGCGTAGAGGTTGCCCGTCTCGTCGATGTCCAGCGTGTTGACGTTGCCGCCCTTGCCCAGGCCCACAGCCTTGATCCAGGCGATCTCTGGGGCGCTGTCTGTGCTGGTGATTTTGGCAATGTACGCGCCGGAGCCGCCGACGCCGCCGATCCACGCCGAGCCCTTGCCGTCGCCGCGCACTGCGTAGATTCGGTCATTGTAGGTTGGGGTGAAGTCAAAGCCCTTCCTAGCCTTGACGGAACCGTCATTGGGATCCACGGCGACGAACAGCGCGAGGCCCTCGCCGCCGATCGCATTGGTCGGGTCGCCGCACGTGCCGGCGGCATAGACCGCGGGGTTGCTGGCGTCGACCGCGTAAAACTCTGTGCTCTTCGATGCCTTGTCGACGTTGCCGTAGCCGAAAAGCGTGCTCCACACCTGAGTCCCGTCGGCGGAGATCTTGGTCAAGCCGGCGTTGTACGCGCTGTTGGCCGAGCTCTGCGACACCGAGGCGACCGCATACAAATTGCCCGCCGGGTCCATGCTCAAGGAGCCGGCGCTGCCACCCGACTCGGCGTTCTGCCCGGGGTCGCGGGCGCGGTCCTTGTACTGGCCGTTCCAGAACTTGCTCCAGACGAGCTTGCCGTCCGCCCCGACCTTGCTGATCAGCACGCCCTCGTTGGTCGAGAAGTCTACGTTGGCGCTTACATAGCGGTTGCCCGCGGCATCGGCGACCATGGTCCCCACGAGCTCATCTTTTTCGGGCCTGCCGAGGGCAAGGTCGGGCTCGACAATGGCGCCGGCGGGCCAGCTTGAGTCCGGCGCGCCATGGCCGCTCAAGGCAACGTCAAAGGTCCCTGAATCCGTCTCGATCTTGAGGCTGGCCTTGCGCCCCGCCCCAAGCACTGGATAGAACCGAACGTAGAAATCGTAGGACTTGCCATGCTCGATCGTCGCTCCGGCGGCATCAATCGGCAGAAATTTGATGTCGTACTTCTGCAGGCTCCACTCTTCGGGTGCGGACCCAGCCGCTGCCACCAGCGTAATCGCCTTGACCGTGACCGTCTGGCCGGTCATGTTGTTGATGCTAAAGGGTTCACGCTGCTCACTGAACAAGGCGATCTTGTTGTTGTCGGCGTTGAGTGGGATGAACCACGCGGCGTCCACCGGCTTACCGTTGGACAGCACGGTCAAGTTCTTGGTGGGGGTGCTACCGCCTGTCGCGTCCTCGGTGGGCGTTGATTCGCATGCCGCAAGGGCCAGCGCGGCGCCGAGGAGGGCCGCCGCTGCGGTAGCCTGAAGTCGTGCTGCCCTTGGAAAGTGTCGATGTGTCATGGATCCTCCAGTTGAAGCATGAGTGAAATGGCGCCTGTCGATGTTCCCGCCAGGCGCCGCGCCGAATTTAATTGGGGGGTGCCTCGCGTGCGTCCCTCCGTGTCGGCAATCGTGGCGCCACTTTACACCGGTTGCGATTCCCACATGTGGCCGACGGCTGTGGCTGCCAATCTGAGGTTAGTCGCACGCCGCGGCGCTGCCGAAGTTGCCGTCGCCAGAGCGGCAGGTGCCAAGGGTAAGGGTTGACGGTTGGCTCAAGGCATCTCCAGGATGGGAGCCGCCGCGCAATTATAACGCCTCGGCGCTTGCTTGGCAAGGGAACCGCAGGTCCGACCAGCCTCGATCGGTCCCAGCGCAGGCATGCAGTCGCCGGCCCCGCTCCAATCGTTGCCAGCGGCCCACAACTCGACCCCGGGCGTGCACGATCACCCTCGCGGCCGGCGCCGTGAGGTTCGTGTTGGGGTTCGAGCGGACGATGTGACAACAAACACGCGGACGCAGGCTCGGGCTGGCAGACCCGGCACGCTAGCCCACGGCGAGGACTCGACGGCGCAC
>SXNM01000311.1 GCA_005777155.1 Pseudomonadota bacterium
CTCATCATCTTCATGCTCACCAGCGAGACCGTCTCCCGCAAGGTGAAGAAGCCAACCATTGACGTGGACTTGCCCACGGCGGCCTCTGGGCAGGACAAGCCCGGCGAGCCGCTGGCGGTGGTCATCGCCAAGGACGGCAAGCTCTACCTCAATGGCAAGATCATCGGAGAGTTGGCGCTGCGCGAAGCCGTCAAGGTGCGCGTGGCGAGCCAGCCCAAGGGCAAGAAGGCCGAGGCCGTGGTGTCTGCCGACAAACGCGTCAGCCATGGCGCCGTCGTGCGGGTGATCGACACGATGCGGGTCTTGGGCGTCGAAAACGTGTCGATTAACACCAAGGTACAGGAGATCGAGTAGCGCATGGGACGCGACTTCACCATTGCCTTCGGCGCGGCGCTTGCCCTGCACGCCCTGGCGGCGGTGTGGGCCTCCAGTCTGCCGACAGCGGTCGCGCCGGAAGAGCAGGAGCGCAGGGTGGCGCGGGCTATCTTCGAAGAGGTCAAGCTGCCGCCACCGCCGCCGCCGCCGCCCGAGGAGCAAAAGCCTGAGCCCGAGCCCGAGAAACCAGAGGCCAAGGCGCCACCACCGACCCCGGCGCCGCGCCCTGTGCCGCGCAACCGCCCGAAGCCGAAGCCGCAGGACAGTGAGCCTCCGCCCAAGGACGAGCCGGCGCCGCTCGTGCTCTCGCAGACCTATGGCGCGACGGCAGACGGGGGCGGTGTCCGCGTCCAGACAGGCGACGAAGACAGCTTCGGCGACCCAGCGGTCGAGGCCACCCGCGGCGCCCGCCGGCGCGACGACAGCCCGCGCGCCGGGCCTGCGGGCGAAGGCACGGGTGGACCCACGCCAGCGCCCGAACGCAAGGTTGAGATCATCCACGCGGTGCCCAGGACGTCTTGCAAGGCAGACTGGCCCGAGGGCGCCCCGGCGGCGCGACGCGTGGTCGAGGTGACGGTCCTGCTTTCGATTGACCTCGAGGGCAAGGTCGCCTCGACTCGGCTGCTGCGGGCGGCCGGTGAGCCGTTCGACAGTGCGGCGCGCAAGGCGCTGCAACGTTGCGTCTTCGTGCCAGGCACACGCGACGGCAAGGCCTTCCTCGACCGCATCCCGTTTGTCGTCGAATTTCGCCCTGGGAGCGACGCGTGAGGTGCCGGATGGCGCCCGCCGACGCCCACACGCGCAGGGCCGCGCTGTCGCTGGTCGCCGCGCTGTGGGCGCTCGCGCTGGCCTCTTGCGGATCTACTTACGATCCGCCATCATTAATCAATAAACTCAGAGTGTTGGCGGTTCGCGCCGAGCCGCCGGTGCTACGCCCGACGGGCAACACCACGCTGACGCCGCTCGTCGTCGGACAGGACGAGCCGCTCTGCTATGCCTGGGCGTTCTGTCCGTTTGCCTGGCCGAAGGACGGCCTATACCGCTGCTTTGATCCCCGCCTGCTGCAGCCGGTCGGCACCGGAGCCACCGCCACGGTGACCCCCGCCCACGTGCTGACGTCTCTCGCCAAAGTGCCTGAGGTCTTTGCAGATCTCGGAGTCGAGATGCCAGACGGCCTCAATCCGCAGCGCGATCCGGCCAATGCGCCCGCCGTCGAGTTGCAGGTCATGTTCAAGGTCGCGACGTTGCAGAGCGTTGGTGGCACCTGCCCCGCCGACGTGGCGGCCTGGATCGAGGCGCCGTGCGTCGATCGCGAGGTCTGCGTCGCCGGCTTCAAGCGACTGGCGCTGGCCTCGTCCGCTGCCGCCGTCCACAGCAACCCCAAGTTGGAGGGCCTGCGCCTGAACGCCGTCCTCTGGCCCGACGACCTCACCCCGACTGTCACCCCGTACCGCGGCGACCCAGACGAGACATTCTTGGGCCTGAAAGCGGGCGCAATCTCGCTGCTGCCGGTGTGGAGCGAAGACAGCCTAGAGCGCATCGGCGCCAGCCTCGACCCTGGCGCCAGCGGCGACCGCAACGAGTCCTTGCTCTTCTCTTGGTTCTCGACGGCTGGTGACTACAAGAAGCAGCGCAGCTTCGACGACATCCCTGACAACGCGCTGCTGCCGCCGGGGCGCCCAGGGCCGCTGCGCATCTGGCTTGTCGTCCGTGACGGCCGCAACGGCGTCGACTGGCTCAGCCGCGAAGTCGATGTCCAAGCCAAGGCGGGCGCCGGCCACCCGCTGTGCGTCCTCGCGCCTGGGCTCGACGGCTGCCCCTAGCGCAGACGGCCCGCGCTGCACGCGACCGCCGATGCGCTGAGACGGTCTCGACACCGTCTCGCGACGGTCTCAATGACGCGTGCTTGGGCCGCCTCGAACGCTCTCGGAGTCCGCGAGCGAGCCGGCGACCGCGTCAAAACCGATTGAAGGACAGACACATCGCCCCGCGATGACGGCGGGCCTGCGGTCACGTCGGCGCAGCGCATGCCCTGGCACGGAACTCGCAATGGTGTGCAGGACGACGTCGCGGTCTCCCGGTTCGGGGGCCAGGCCGACGTCGAAGGAGCGCGCGATGTCACCCTGCCCTCGACTACGGAGCACCCTTCGCCACTCGGATGATCGGCAGAGGGCGCGAAGGCCGCGGCGAGTCGTTGCGGCGTGCCTGCTCTGCGTGTTCAGCGGAGCGGCCCTCGATTTGAGCGCGACCACCACGGCCAGCGCCGCCTCGTGCGATGTGGCGCCTCTGCCGAACGCCGCGCTGCAGCGCGCCGCCGCGCAGCTCGCCGAGCCGTCGGCCCCTGAGCGCCAGGCCGCCGTGTGGCGCCTGGGCGCCCTGCTGCCTGCGCGGCTCCAGGTGCGCCGCAACGATGGCGTCACGCTCGGCATCGGCGAGATCCTCGCCACCAGCGGCGACGCCAGCGAGAGGAGCAGCGCCTTGCGCAGCGCCAGCTGGAGC
>SXNM01000312.1 GCA_005777155.1 Pseudomonadota bacterium
CACTGGCTCGTACAGCGCGTGGCGGCCCGGGTGCAGGCTGGCAGACGGCGCGAGGCCGAGGCCGCCGACCAGGGCCGCCGCCAAATCCGAGAGGATGTCGCCGATCAAATTGTCGCCGACGATGACGTCGAACTCGTGCGGGTGCGTGACCATCCGCATCGCCGCCACGTCGGCGTAGAGCGTCCGCGCCTGGACGTCTGGGTATTCGTTGCGGATCGCGGCGAGGCTCTTGCGCCAGAGGCCGTGCGCCTCGGGGATGGCGTTGGCCTTGTCGCACAGCGTCAGCACGCCGCGCCGGCGCCGGGCGAGCTCGAAGGCGTGGCGGAGCAGGCGATCGCAGGCGAGGCGCGTCGCGATCATGACGCTCTGTGCCACCTCGTCGGCCGTGTCGGGCCTCAGGCTGCCGCCGATGCCGACATAGACGCTCTCCGTGTTTTCGCGCACCACCACCATGTCGATGGAGGGGCTGCCGCGCAGCGGGCAGAGCCGCGGATCGAGCAACCGCACCGGGCGCAGGTTGACGTAGAGGTCGAGGCGCTGCCTGAGGCCGAGCAAGATGTCCTTGGCCTGGACGTTGCTCGGCACCCGCGGATCGCCAAAGGCGCCGAGCAGAATGCGGCTGTGATCGTCCCGCAGCCGGCGAAAGTCGGCGTCTGGCAGGGTATCGCCGGTTCGCAGGTAGCGCTCGGCGCCGAGGTCGAAGTGCTCGCCCTGCCAGGAGAAGCCGAATTGGGCAGCCGCAGCGTCGAGCACATTGCAGGCTGCGGCGATCACCTCGGTGCCGATGCCATCGCCCGGGAGCAACGCGACGCGAATCATCCTCTGAGCCTCCGCGCGCGGGGCTGGGGGAGGCGCCGCGCCACGGCAGGGTAGCGGAGCGATCGCAGATGTGCCAACCGTTCCGCGCCGGCATGGGACCGCCGCACGCCGCTGTGGCCCCTTGTACGGCCCAAGGGCGCGCCGCCGCCGCTCAGCGCAACCAGACGCAGAAGCCGACACCGCCGCCGAATCCGCCGCGAAACAGCGTGAACTCATTGGATGTCTTTGCTCCGGTGAGCGGGCTGCGCGCGTCGCCGTTGATGGCCAGCACGGGGCCCAGACTGCCAACGATGGAGAATTGATCGCTCAGGAAGTACATGGCCCGCAGCGGCGCTTCGAACGCGAAGCCGACGCGCGTCGCCGGGTCAGCCGTGGCGCCGTCGTCGGCGCGGGCGAGGCCGATGGTGACCCGCAGGCCGGCGGTCAGGTTGACGCGTGGCGCGCGAAAGACCGCGAAGTGGCCGCCAAGGCTGGTGAACGCCGCCCACGAGGTCGCCTTCTCCGGCGCCGTCCGAAGGTGCATCCCGACCAGCCACTCCCAGCCGAAGTCGTTGATCCAGCCCCACACGCCGAGGCCGCTGGCGCGGATGTCGGGGCTGCGGCCGGCAGGCCCCAGTCCACCGTCGAGCGCGATCAGCGTCTCTTCGAAGCCGACGCCGAGCTTGCCGTCCATGGCGTAGGCGCTGGCCTCATTGGGCGCCGCGGCCACAGCGAGGCTCGCAAGGAGCGCCCCGCAGCCAAACACCGCCCGTCGCCACCCCGCCCGGCATGTCCCCGCGCGGCCGGCGCCGCCGCTCTCCCGCCTCATGGCGCCTCCGCTGTCAGGCCGATTCGAGTGCGAAGGCCTGGCTCGCCGCGTAACGCCCGCGTGATTGGTCGCGACTCGGCGGCGCCGACGATCCAGCAGGCAGCGACGCCGCCCTCGACCAGCGCCGCCAGCTCCTCGAGCTTGGCGATCATGCCGCCCTTGACCGCGCCGCTCGCCACCATCGCCCGCGCCTCGGCCGGGGTCAGGGTCGCGCGGTGGGTCTCCGGGCGGCCAAGCTCGCCAAAGACCCCGGGTACGTCCGCGACCGCGATGACGTCGTCGACGCCCAGCCCAAGGGCCAGAGCCCGCGCCGCGCTGTCGGCGTTCAGGTTGAGCCGGGCGCCGCCGTCGTCGACGCAGAGCGAGGACAAGACTGGAACAAAGCCGCCGTGCCACAACGCCTCGCACAGGCTGCCGTCGACCGCGCCGGGATCGGCGACCTCGCCGAAGTCGACCGGCTCCGGCTCGCCGGCGACGAGGCGCTTGGGCCTTCGCTTGGCGCGCAGCAGGCGCCCAGAGGCCACGGGCGTCGAGACCGCCCGCACGTTTTCGGCCAGAAGCGCCGCCAGTAGCTCGCTGCCGACGCCGCCGACCAGCGCCAGCGCGACGACATCAAGCGTCGCCGGGTCCGTCACCCGTCGCCCAGCGCGAAATACCGGCTCGATGCCTAGCCGCTGACCGAGCGCGCTCGCCTGCGGACCACCGCCGTGTACCACCACGAGGTCGACCCCGCCGCCGATCGCCGCGAGATCCTGGGCCAAGGCCCTGCGCGCCGCGCCGTCTACCAAGGTGGCGCCGCCGACCTTGATCAGCACCCGGCGCCGCCGCGGCGGGCGTGGCTCCTCTGCGCTGTCGGCCACGCCTCCCGGCGGCTGCCCGGTCACGGCCACAGCGCTGGGGCGTCGAGGCCGAGCGTCTCGGGCCAGCCGTACGCCACGTTCATCGCCTGCACCGCCTGGCCGGCGCCGCCTTTGACGAGGTTGTCGAGGGCGCTGTGGGCGACCACGGTGCGGTGGGCGCCACAGGGCGCGCCGACGCTCGCCGCGACGTCGACGTACATGCTGCCCTTGACCGCCGCGACCTCGGGCAAGCGGTTGGACAGGACCCGCACGAGCGGCTCGCCTTGAAAGCTGTCGCGGACCAGGGCCTGCACGGCGTCGGGCGTCCACGAGGCGTCGACGTCGAAGAAGCAGCTCGTGAGGATGCCGCGTGAGAGCGGCGCGCTGACCGGCACAAAGTCGAGGCCAAAGCCTGCAGCCTCGGTCGCGCCGCTCCGCCCTGCGCTGGCCCGCCGCAGGTTGAGCTCGATCTCGGGCGTATGCTGGTGATCGAGCGCCTTGTAGGGGCGAAGGTTGACCGCCCGGACCGGGTGGTGCGTCCCGGCCTGTGGGTTGGCGCCAGAGCCCGAAGAGCCAGTCATGGCGCTCACCCGCACCCGGCCATTCAGCAGTCCGGCGCGGGCGAAGGGCAGCAGGGCCAAGGTGATGGCCGTGGCGAAGCAGCCAGGGCTGGCGATCGCCCGCGCGCCGCGCAGCGCCGTCCGTTCCAACTCGGGCATGCCGTAGGCCCAGGTGCCCAGCCGATCGGGAAATGGGTGCGCGCAGCCGTAGAACCGCTGATAGGTGCCCGCGTCGTCGAGGCGCCAGTCGCCTGAGAGGTCGATCACGGCACAGCCAAGGCGCTGATAGGCGTCACCGACCAGGGCGCTTGTTCGATGCGGCAGGCCGAGGAACACGAGGTCGGCGTCGGGGGCGACGGCCGCGGGATCAGCGTCCTCAACGCGCAGCGCGCAGTGTGGCGACAGGTTCGGGTGTACCTCGTCGATGCGCTGGCCGATGGCGTCCTTGGCGACGACGCGGCGGATCTCCACCTGCGGGTGGCGCAGCAACAGGCGCAGCAGCTCGGCGCCGCCGTAGCCAGTGGCGCCGATGATAGCGACGCGCAGGCGTGGCGGACCTGCCGCGGCTTGGGCGTCGCCGAGGCCGGCCTGAGCCTCTTGCGTCTGGCCTTGCATCATCGCCGGGTCCTCCCTTGGCTCGCCGAGGGTGGCAGCACCGGTCGCGGCGGGGCCACGACCGCGCCCGCCTCTCGCCTCAAGCGCCGAGCAGCCCTTCAAGCGCCGCGGGCAAGCCGGGCATCAGCTCCAGCGCCCGGTTGAACGACGCCCGCGCTTGCGCCCGTTTGCCCTGTCGGATCAAACAGTGCCCGAGCAAGACCAATGCCGAAGCACGATCCTGGATGCTCGCACGCTCCGACGACGCGCCAGCGACCTTCTCGAGGTCGGCGATCGCCCGCGCCACGTCGTCGACGGCCAGCGAGGTCCGGCCATGGCCGAGCAGCGCCTCGATGTCATTCGGCCCCGCCGCCAGCGCGGCGCTGTATAGGCTCTGCGCTTCATGGTGGTCGCCGAGGTGCTCCAGCAAGGCCGCGGCCCGTCGCATCGCCGCCGGCAGCTCGTCCTTGGCGCCCGATCGGCGCAGGCCCTCCACAGCCTGCAGCTGCAAGTCCGCCGCCGCGGCCAGATCGCCTTGACGGGTGCGCAGCAGCGCCAGGGTGCCGAGCGCGTGGGCGTCTTCGGGAGCGGCCTGCACCGAGGCCATCAGCGGCGCTTCGGCCTCGGCGTCGCGCCCCAGCTCGAGCAACAGCGCACCGAGCCGGGTCTGCACGTCGATGCGCGTCGGGTCGCCCTCTTCCATCGCCTCAAGCCAATGCCGGAAGGCCTCCACCAGCGCTTCGGTGCTGCCGCGCAGGTGGTAGAGTTCACACAGGCGGGCGTGGGCGTCATAGCGGCGCCGATCGAGGCGCAGCAGCCGCTGCAGGGCCGAGATCGCCTTGGCGGGCTGGTCGAGCCGCTCGCTGTACAGCGAGGCTAGGCGACCGAGCAACCGCACCTTGCGAACCGGATCTTGGGTGCTGCGGACCAGGGCCTCTAGGCCGGCCGCCGCCTGCTCCGGCTCATCGCTGGCCGCCAGCACTAAGCCACGCAGCGATGCCGCCTCGCTGTCGCCAGGGGCCAGCGCCTCTAGCTCCTTGAGCCACCGACCGGCGTCGTCGTCGGCGTCTACCGCCAGACGTGCCGCCTTGCGGATCAAGAGCAGGCGCTCTTGACGCGGCAGGTTGCGGCGAAGGCGGACCTCAGCGGCGTCGCGGAAGGCCAACCAGTCGCCCGCGGCTTCAGCGGCCTCGAGCAGCTCGACGGCGAGCGCGTCGTTGTCCGGCGCGTCGACCAGCGCCCGCGACAGCGCCTCGCGCGCCCCTTGAGCGTCGCCCAGGCCTTGCAAGGCGCCCGCGAGCTTGCGCAAGACGACGACGCGGGTCGGTCCAGACGGGATGGCCTCGGCCCGCCGTCGGAGCAGCTCGACCAGCGCGCCGGGCTCCTGCGGCTGCCTCTCAAGCTGGATGAAGGCCTCGTCGCTGCGTGGGTCGGCGGCGAAGGCCTCGCGATAGGCTTCAAGGGCTGCGGCGCGGTCGTCGAGCCGATGCAACAGCCGCGCCGCCTCATTGAGGGCCCGGGCCTTGTCGGCGCCGTGGCTGCGCAGGCCCACCCCCTGCAGCGCCTCGGCACGCTCTCGGGTGCGATCGGTCGCCTCCAGCGCGTCTGCGATCGCCTGCCACGGGCCTGGATCGTCGTCGAGCAGCCAGCCCAGCTCGCGCCACGCCGCGATCGCCTCTTCCATCGCTCCGTGGGCGGACGCGACGCCGGCGATCTCGTGCAGCAGCGAGACGCGGGCGTCGTCGTCCGCCGTGAACGCGAGCCGCGCTCGGCGCAGGGCGCAGAGGTCGAGCCAACGCTCCTCGTCCTGGAGGAGCGCGTCCAATGCCTCAAACGCGTCGGCCCGCTCCGGGTCCGCTGCGATCAGCGCCCGCAGCAGGGCCTCTCGCGTCGCCCGCGCCGCTGCCTCCTGCGGCAACGCCGCCAGCAGCCGGTCGAGGGACTCGACAAGGGTTGAGCTCTCCATCGAGACGCGCTGCAGCCCCACCAACGCCTCGGCGATGGCCGCGGTGGTGCCCAGCTGCGTGGCGACCTCGACCCCGATCGCCGCGCTCTGTCCGTCGCCGAGCTCGATGCCTCGCTGTGCTACGGTCGCGGCCTGGGGGAGTTTGCCAACGCGCAGCAGCGCCGCCGCCAGCTCGCGGTTGTCCTCGACAGTCCCGTGGTCGCCGCGCTGGCCGATCCGACGCTCGAGCACGCCGATCAAGGCGGCGTCGTCACCCCGCCGGCGGTAGGCGCGCGCCAGCGACTCGATGGCGTCGCGCTGGAGGCCAGCCTGCGTCGAGAGGCGCTCCAAGCGGCCGCTGGCCTCAGCGTCATTGGGTTGCTCGTCTAGCTGCGCCCGAAGGTGCGTCATCGCGGCGCGAGTGCGCCCGATCGGCTCGACCAGCAGGTCAGCGAGCTCCAGGCGCAGCGGGCCGATGGACCCACCGCCAGCCATCACCGCGCGATCGAGGTCGGCGGCCAGGCGGACCGGGTCGCCCTGGAGGCGGCGTAGCGCGAGCACCGCGTCACGAACCTCGCGGTCCTGGGGCAACAAATCCCACACCCGCCCCCAGATGTCGGCGGCGCGCGCGGGGTCTCCGAGCTCTTGGCTCGCTGCGTCGGCCGCCATCGCAGCGATCGCGCGCGTCGTGTCGGCGCCCAGGTCGTCACGGCCCATGGCGGCCTCGGCGGCGTCTACAAAGGCGAAGAGACTGCCACTTGCCGCTGCGCTTACGCGAAGCGAGGCAAGCACTTCGGAGGCGCCAGGCTCGCCAGCGGCGGCCAGCCAAGCCTCCAGCGCCGCCTGGACGATGTCTGCGCCACCCCGCCCATCGGCGGCCTCAGCCGCTGGGTGGACTGCATCGGCGGCGGCCGCGGCCAGCGCTCGCGCCACCCGCAGCCGATCGGCGGCGCCCGCCACGGCCATCGCGCGCTGTTCCAGGGCCCGCGCCAGCTCCGACGCGCCAGCGTGGCGCAGGGCAGGGCAGAGGTCGTCCAAGGCCTCCAGCGCGTAGTCTCCGACTTCGACGTGGCGGGCGATAGCGGCGCACAGCTCCGCGTCTGCGCCGCACAGGCCGACCAGCGCCGTCGCCCGCTGGACATCGCCAGGCTCCCCACGCGCCGCCAATGCCGTAGACAACGCCGCCGCCGCTGTGCCGCGCAGCCCGATCTCGGCGTCAGCCATGCGCGAGAGCAGGGCGTCAAAGCGATCCCGGTCGCCGCCTGCCGTCTGCAGGGCCCGCGCGCTCCAGTCCAGCGCCATGCCCTGGTCGGCCAGCGCGCCGTCGGCGTGGGCCACCAAGGCGTCGAGCAACTCACGGCGGCCCGCGTCGTCCGACCGGTAACCGACCCGCTGCAGCAGGGCCGAGGCGTAGGCGCCGGGCTCGGCCTTCGCGTCTAGGCGACGGACGCAGACGGCCAGCGCTGCGTCGGCTTCGTCGCCGAGTTGATGCGCCTCTTCGAGCAAGGTCAGCACCGCCATCGGGCTCAGCGCGTCGCGCGCCGCTTCTGTCCCAGCGTCCTCGCCACGCAGGCGATCCCAGGCCGCCGCGACGTCCCCGCGCGTGAGGGCGGCCCCCACGAGCATCGCCCGCAGGGCCGGCCGATTCGCCTCCGACGCCAATTCCAGCGCCTGCGCGGCCAGCGCCTCGGCGTCGGGTTCGCCAGCGGCCAGCGCCTCGCCGACCAGCAAGAGGCGCTCGGCATCGCCCAGCGCGCCGGCCTGCCACAGCTCGCGCTCGACCTGGCGGGCCGCCGCGCTCTGACCGTGGCTGCGCCGCAACGACGCCGCTGTCCGCAAACCCTCGATCCGCTGCGTAGGATCGGCGTCGGCGTGTGCTTCATCGACCAGCGCCTCTGCCAGCGCGTCGTCTTGGCCGCTCTCCGACAGCAAGCGGTGCAACTTGGCGCGCACCTCGGCGTCGGCGCCGGCCTCCAGCGCGAGCCGAAGCCAAGCGCCGGCGGTCTCGAACTCGCCGTCCGCCTCGGCAATGTCCGCCGCTCGCACAAGCAGGCTGGCGCGCGTGGCCTCGCTGGACGCAGCCTCAGCCGCCGCCAGCAGCCGATCGACCAGCTCGTCGCGGCGCGCCTGGCCGAGGCTCGCCTCAAGGGCAGCCCAACGGCTCGGATCATCTGGGTTCAACACCGCGAGCTGGCCCAGCGCCGGCGACGGATCTTCGGCCAAGCGCGCCACCTCGCCCAAGGGCCGCATCGCCGCGTCGCGCCCGCCGTCGCCTGCGAGCGCGGCGTCTGCCCTTCGCTGCCAGAGCTGCGCCACCGCGGCCGAGTCGTGCCCCTCAAGCGCCGCCGCGATCGCGTCGGCGTCGGCGTCGGTCGGCAGCTCGCCGCCGTGCAGCGCCAGCAGCAAGGCCGCCGCGTCGGTAGCGGCGGCCTTGTCGTGGCCGGCGCACGCCAACGAGGCCC
>SXNM01000313.1 GCA_005777155.1 Pseudomonadota bacterium
AAGTCGGGCGCCGCCATCTCGAAGCCTTGGAACTCGAACGCTGGGCTGACGGTGCACCCAAAGAGCGCCCAGCCGTCGCCGGCGAGGGTCTGCTGCCACGCCCACGGCGGCACGATGGCCTGGGGCTGCTCGCCGCGCTGGAGGTCGTGGCCGAGCAGGACCCGCTGCGCTGGACCCTCGGCGGTCGCGATCCACAAGGTCGCGCAGACGCCGCGGTAGGCGTGCCAAATCTCGGTCCCGTCGACGCGGTGCCAGCGCGAGGCCTCGAAGGCCCGCAGCAGGAACAGAATCGCGGTGCCGGTGCCGCGGACCTCGTCGGCGGGCTGGTCGCGCCACGTCTCGCGGTAGAAGCCGCCCTCGGGGTGCGGCGAGAGGCCCAGGGACGCGACCAGCGCCATCGCCTCGGCGTCGCTGGGGTGGTCGACCCGTGCTGGCATCGTCGCTCCTGTGTGCGTCTCGTCACCTGGGCGGCGGGCTCGGCAGCCGGCACGCCAACGGCTCGCATTCTAGCGCTCCGTGCGTCATCGGCCACCGCGCCGCAGCCACGGGCTGGGTGTCGCCGGGTGCGTGGCAGACGAGGCGATGCCGTCCGCCGATTCCGGCCCTCACGACTGCTGGCTGGCCCCACGCTGGAGCTCATGGGACAGACGCGACGGAGGTAGGGCGGAAGGGACGAAAGCCCGTGCATGGGCGGTCGATGCCGCCGCGCCGCCCCGCGCTTTGCCCCTCAGTTCGCTTCGATGCCTGCGCAGGTGACGAACGCCGGATTGCACTGGGCCTCGCGGCACTTCTGGCAGTCCGGCGTGTCGCCGCCGAGGCACTGCAGCGCACACTTGGTGATGGCGCAGGTGACGAGGGTGCTGAAGCAGCCAGCGCAGCCGGTGCTCAGGCCGGTCTTGTCGACCACGCATTGACCCGCCTTGGCAGGGTTGGCGAGGTTGGAGAGCGCGCAACCCTGCACCGTGTCTGAGAAACCGGCGGCGGCTATTTTGGCGGCGTCGGCCTCATTGGTGCAGGCGCCGGTCTTGGCGCCCGTGTCAGCCAGTGCGGTGTCGGTCGGCGCGGTGTCAGCCGGTGCGGTGTCAGCCGGCGCGGTGTCAGCCGGCGCGGTGTCAGCCGGCGCGGTGTCGACCGTGGCGTCGACCGTGACCTTTGTGTCCTCGGCGGACCCGGTGTCGGCCGTGCTGTCGGGCGCTGCGGTGTCGGCCGCGATGTCGTCGGCCGCAGCGTCGCCGGCTCCGCCATCTGCGGCGGCGTCACCGGCAGCTCCGTCGCTGCCTCCACTCACCTGGTCGGAGCCCACATCTGCGCCGCCGCCTGCGGTGTCTGCAGCCGCGGCGCCGTCGCTGCCGCCATCGGTCATCGCGCTGTCGGTGCCGGCAAGCACGCCTCCGCCGGCTGCAGCGGTCGATCCGCAGCCCAAGAGCAGACTGCAACACAGCGTAGCCAACCCACCCAGCGCGCTCACCCTGGCCATGTCACCCCCATCAAGTCGCCGCGATCTTGCGGTGCTGAATGCTGCGCTGGCCTTGCCGCCATGTCCAGCGTGCGTCGAGCTCCCTCGCCCATCCCGCAATCCTGCCCCCCAACAGGCCCGCCGCAAGCGCGCGCTGCGCCCGTGCGGTCCCAATCGCAGCCAGAGGGTTGGATGGGCCAGGCTCGCTGCGGCTCTGGCACCTGCGCCACCGTCACGCGGCCGGACCGGAGGTTGGATGATCTCTGCGGCAAGGGCCGTATTGGCTACGTCTCGTCCCAAAATCCCTGCGTACGGCTACTTGCAAGCATAGACAGCGATGCCGTCGGCGCTGTAGAGGTTGCAGTTCGGGTTGGCTTTGCCGGCGTTCCAGCTGAAGGTCGGGTTGCGCAGCCAGACATCGGGGCTGCCGTTCGACTCCCAGCTGAGGATCGCCTGGAAGTTGCTGCACAGACCGCCATCGCCGTCGGTGTCGACCTGGGCGCAGTTGGTGTTGGGCCCCATGAACTGCTGGCAGATGGCGAGGTAGTCGCCCTGGCCCCACCCGGTCGCAGGCTGGTACGGCGTGCAGCCGGCCGGGATGGCGTCCTGGTTGCTGGTGAGGTTGCTGGCCATCAGGCAGATGCCCTTGTACGCCCAGCCTTTGCACGGTGACTGGCAGCTGTTCTTGCAGCCGTCGTTGTCGTCCTGGTTGCCGTCGTCGCAGAACTCGCCGCTGTCGACGACCTTGTCGCCGCAGGTCGCCTTCTGGCAGGTGGTCCGGCAGGCGTTGGCCTTGCTGTCGGAGTTGTTGACGCCGTCGTCGCAGGCCTCGCCGGTCTCGACCGCGCCGTTGCCACAGGCCTGCATCAGCACGGCGCGCCAGATGCCATTGCAGACCATCAGCTTGCTGGTCGTGGTGTTGAGGTAGGCGAAGCCGATCGCGCCGGCGTCGCAGACGAAGGGCTCCTTCGGCAAGAGGGGAAAACGGAAGCCGCCGCTGGCGAGCAGCGCGCCCTTGGCCTCGACCTTGGAGCCGCTCGTGGTCTTGACCGTGATGCCGGCCGAGACGACGGCGCCGTCGAGCAGCTTGGCGACGTCGCAGAGCGCCAGGTTTCCGGGCTTCTGGGCGATGCAGAACGCCGAGTCGGTGACCTTGAAGGTCCAGGTGCCGGCTGGGCTCTTGCCCATCCACGCCGCGAGATCGCCGACCTTGGGCTTCTTGTCGGCGTCGAAGCTGAGCTTGGCGGACTTGGCGTCGGCCTCGCCGCAGGGGTCGCAGAGGACGTAGCCGACCTTCTTGTCGTCCGGCGGCAGCACCACGACGGCGAGGTTGCTGAGGTCCGAGGTCGAGAGCTCGATGGAGATGGTCAGCGATTGCGCCAGGCCGATGTCGGGCACGGTGATGACGCCGCTCGCCGAGGCGCCCGTATTGTCGGGGATCGCGATCGGTACGCCCGCGAGCGCGAACGTATCGGTGAATTCGTTGCTTAGGACGCCGTTGCTGACCTGGGCGAGGCCGTTGGCGGGCAGACTCGCGCTGAAGACCTTGCATTGGACGCTGCCGTCGGCGGCGATGGCGACCACGGCCTCGCCCGACTTGCAGACGCCTTGGGGCTGGACGATGCCCGTGAGCTTGCTGCCATCGCCGATGAAGCTCTGCGCGCTGACAGACTTGGCGACGAGGGCGCCGGCGAAGGTACCGCTGCCGGCCTTCAAGGCGTGGCCGCCGAGGTCGACGTCGCCGTCGAAGAGCAGGGCCGATACCGGCACACAGCCCGTGCAGGCCAGCGATTGCGCGACCTTGGCCGTGTCCGCCAGCTTGGTCGTGTCCGCCAGCTTGGCCGTGTCCGCCTGTTTGGCGAAAGCGGCGTTGTCGGCCCACCGGGCATAGAGCTGGCTGTGAAGCGACTGGCGCGGCAGCTCCGTTTCAGCCCCGACCTGCACGCCGAGGAATGGCGCCGTGGCCGCCGCGAGCGCCGGCACCTCCAGCGAGGTCTGGGCGCCCAGGGCGAGGACGAAGCGCCCGCCGCTGACCACGACCTTACCGTGGGTCTCGCTCCAGAGCGGGTCCTTGGCGTTGGCGTCGGCGTAGATGCGCACCGTCAGCGCGAACTCACCGTCGACCACCGGGCCACCGGCGGCGAGCAGGGCGCCCTCGAACAGGATCGTGGCCGGGGTGGCGGCGTGCGCGCTCGGGAGCATCGCCAGGGCCAGGGCCAGCGCCACCAAGGGCGCAGCGAGCGCAGGCGCGCGCCCATCGCCTTTTCCCCACGGGTGCGGGTCGGGACGGCCTGGATGCTGCGGGGCGTCTTTCATGCCGCCTTCCTTGGCCGCAGACATGCGGGCCCGAGCGTCGGTCGCGCCAGCGAATTGCGATCCATCAGCGCACCGGAAGCGTACCCCGCTCCGTCGCATTTCGCCAACCTGCGCGGAGGGCGCACGTCCTGGTGGTGCATAGGGCACGCAAACCGGGTACCCGCCCATTGAACCACCCCGCCAGCGCCATGGCGCCCCCGACCAATACCATCCCAGCCGTCAGCGACGAGCCTACGCCAGCGGATCACCCCCGTCAACCGCCCAATTTCACGTCAGTTCCAGCTGATCTGCCCGATCCGCGCAAGGCTCCGCCAACCAGCAGACCGGAAACGTGACGTCGCCCGCGGTCGAGACCTCGCCGCTCGCCACCGCGGCGCCGTCGCGCAGCACGGTGAAGGTGGCCTTGGGCGTGAGGGCCTTGCCCTCGACGAGCTTCGCGCGCAGGCGCAGCATCGACGCTTCGAAGCAGTCGTCGACCACGGCGTCGTCGACCTTTGCCTCGAGCTCCCAGCGCGCGGGCGGAACGATCGACGGCGAGGGCTTCGCGTCGGCGGGCTCGACGGGGTCGTCGGGGTCGTCGGGCACGTCGGGTTCGTCGGGCTTCGAGGGCCCGAGCGGCACGTCGGAGAAGTACTTCGTGAGCGCGCGCTCGAAGACCTTGAGGCGCTTCTCGAACACGCGCTCCCCGGCGACGCGGAGCAGGTCGTCGAGGTCGTCGCTGCCGAGCGAGGCTGTGGGCGCGAGCTCGACGAGCGCGCGCAGCGAGGCCGAGGCGACGGGGTCTTGCACGAAGCGTCGGAGGTACGACTCGGCGAAGAAGGGTGACGCGAAGCGGAGGCGCTCGGCCCCGTCGACGTGGTCGTCCCAGGTGGCGAGGGTGACCTCGCGGAACGCTTAGATCGAGAGGATGCGCCTCACGGAACCTTCACTCCCCGAGCCACTTCGTCGCGGGCCACACGCCCGAGTCGGCGGCGTACGCGAGGTCTTCGAGCTGGTCGTGGAGCCA
>SXNM01000314.1 GCA_005777155.1 Pseudomonadota bacterium
CGACGGCCCACAACGCCCAGAGCGCCAGCGCCAGATACCGCTCCCATCGAGAGCCTTGGGGCACGCTCGTCGGACGGGCTGCGGTCCTGCTGTCGACGGCGGCGAGGAAGGGGAAGCGACCGTCGTCATTGGTCAAGACGGCGCGGCTCAGCGCCGCCAGCCCGTCGCCCAAGGGCCCCGTCGCCGCGTCGGGGTGCAGCGAGAATGCCGGCCCCTTCGGCCCGTCGGCCTGTCGCGCCAATGGCCGCGGCCGAAGCCGCAGCGCCGCGCTGGCCTCGGCGCCGCCTGCCGCGGCCGCCGAAAGCCGCACGACGTAGACGACTTCGCGCTCGTGAATCTGCACGCGGCCGAGCACGACGCCGGGCGCTAGCGCGACGCCGGGCCGATGTGGCGCGATGAGGGCGAGGACGTCGGCCTCCCGACCCGGGCCAATCACGGCCTCGGCGTGGGCCGCGCCGGCGACGAGCGACAGCCCGACGGCGGCGATGGCGCGCGCCGAGGCCCCACGGGCCCACACGCGGCAGCGAGCGCCTCCGGGAGCGCCGGCTTCTCCGGGCCTAGGGCTTGGCGTCGGCATCGGGCGCAGGGGGCGCGAGGAGCAACATGCCCGAGGGCGCGAAGTATTGCCCGTCGGGGCTGCCAGTGCGCAGCAGGCCGCGTGCCGTCGTCAGCTTGCCCTCGACAATGCCGTCGCGCGCCGCGTCGAAGTCGCCGCCGACCAGCAGTCGCTTGCCCTGCAGGTCCTCGCGGTCGGTGAGCAGGTAGTGCGGCGCCGGCGAGCAGCCCTTGGTGACGTCCGGGCAGGGCTTGATGGCGGCGACATAGCCACGCACCTGCACCGGCTCGGCGCCCCGACCGGCGCTGCCCGACCCGAGGAGGCCGGCGACCGACCAAGCGCCATCCTCGTACTGCGCCGGCGGCTGAGGCGGGTGGAGGTCGGGCGTCGGCGGCAACACCGCGACTCCGGGCGTCGGCTGGCGCGGCGGATACGGCTTGGGTTCGGGCTCGCCACAGCCGGCCAGCGTCAGGCAGACCGCGACGAGCGCGAGGTAGGCGGCGCGGCGTGCGCCGACAGACCGGCCCGAGGTGCGTCGCTTCTCTGTGGGTCGCGCCATCAGCGGCCTCGTCTCGCGCGGTGGCGCGCGGTCACTTGGTGTTGTGCGGCGTCAAGCCCGGAAACGACACGATGACGAGCGCGTTGGGGATGACCACCACGTCGGCGCTGCCGAGCGAGACCACCTTGCCGTCGACACGGCCTGTGGCAGCGACGCGATTCGGGCCCGCAGGAACGCCAACTGCGGCGTACCTGCCGATGATGTCGGTCGACACCGCGCTCTTGGCGGGCACTGGGTCGAGTTCGCTGTCGTTGAAGTAGGAGAGCCCTTCGGGCGCGACGCCGAGGCCGACCTGCGCGTCCGCCACAGGCCAGGACCGTCGCTTCGCCGTGCCACAATCGCGGACGCGGCCGCCGATGACGCCGTCGCCTTCGTAGATGCCGCCGACGATGCCGATGGTGGTCGGCACCAGCTGCCATTGCCCCTCGCCGACGATGGTCGGGTTGAAGCGAATCGTCTCCTTGTTCAGGTATTTCGACGGCTGCGTCGTCTCGCCCTTGGCGTCGAGCGCGCCCGCCAGCAGCACGACGTTCCAGGTGTAGGAGTCGTGCCAGCCGTTGGCGTTTTTCGGATCGACGGCGCGGCTGCGGAAGATCAGCGGGGTGTTCAGCGGCAGGCCCTCGATGGCGTAGACTCCATGACCGGCCACGCACTTCGGGAACCCGGAGACCTTGTCGCAGACAAAGCCGCTCGGGCACTGCAGGTGCACGCCGATTTCACACTCCTCGTCGTCCTTTTTGGCGCTCACGACGTCGAGCCCGGCGGCCTTGGCGCCCGTGGGATCGACCGAGACAGCGGTCGCCAGCGGCTTGCCGACCTTGCTGTCGTCGCGGAAACAGGCCTGGGCGTCGGCGGGGTCTTCGATGCCGGCGCAGGCCTCGGGGTGGAAATCCGTGGCGCGAAAAACCGCGACCTCGACGGCGCTGGTGATGCCGCCGCCGCCGAAGCGGTCAACCCGGCCCCAGACGGTCGCGGTCTTGTCGGTCGGCAAGCCCTTGAGCGTGGTGGCGAGATCGACGCCGACGCACGAAAGGTCGAGCGGCTCTGCGGCCATGGTGTGGTCTTTCGACGGGTCGCGTAGCGTGGTCTTGGCGCCGGCCGACGGCTCTGGCGCGCAGACGCCGTCTACGCACAGCTTGCCGGTCGCGCAGGGCTTCTTGTCGCCACAGGCCGGAACGAAGGTCTTGGCGGCGCCGCCCGCCGCGTCGCTCTTGGCGCCATCGCCGTCGCCGCCACCATCGCTGCCGCCACTGTCACCGCCGCCTTGCGCGCCGCCGTCGGTGTCGGCGGGGCCCTCGCTGGCGTCGCCGCCGGTGCTGCAAGCAGCGAAGAAGGCGGCCAGCCCGAGCGGTACGAGCCACGCGAGCCGGCAGTCGGCCAGAGTCGAGCGAAAACCAAAGCGGGACGAGTGCATCCTTGCAACCCTCAAGCTCGGCCAGACGGCCAGCGGACGGCCGCGAGCGTAGCGTCTCGGCCCCGGAGTGGAAAGGCCCGCCGCTTCGCGCTAGCCTCCACGACAGGAGCACCCATGGACGAACCACCCAAGAGCCGCCTGCCACCATGGCGCCGCTTTCACCTGCGCTTGACGGTGCTCTACGCGGTGGCGGTCTTTGGCGTGCTGGTGCCGATTGCGGTCATTTTTTACCACCTCGGCATCCAGCAGGAGCTCGAGGGGCTCAAGCGGAGGCTTTTGACCACCACGGTGGCGGTCGCGGCAGGACTCCAGGCCGCAGACTTGGCGACGCTGCGCGATGAATCGGCCCGCGGCAGCCCGGCCTTTGAGCGGGTCCAGTCCCGGCTCGCGGCCATCACGACGGCGGACCACGAGATCCGCAACGTCTATGTGCTGATGAAGACGGATGTTCCGCAGGTTATGCGCTTCGCGATCGACCACGACCCGGACCGCACCCAAGAGTCCGCTCGCATCGGCCAGCTCTATGACGCCAGCGCCTTTCCGCACCTTCTCGCGGCGTTACACGCTCCGACGGTGGAAGACGAGATCACCTCAGACGCCTGGGGCCCCTCTCTGGCGGGGTGGGCGCCGATTCAGGACGACCAGGGGGTCAGCCTCGGTGTGCTCGGAATCGACGTCGCTGGCGCCCGCATCGACGCCACGCGGGCCCGCATCTTGGAGATCTGCATGGGCATCAGCGTGCTGGCGCTGCTCCTGCTCTCGGTGGCGGCGGTGCTGGTCGGCCGCAACGTCGAGCAGCCGCTGGGTCGCCTCATCGACGCCACCGCGCGCATCGCCGGCGGCGACCTAGCGGCGCGGCTGCAGCTGCGGCGGAGCGATGAGTTCGGCGTGGTGGGCGAGCGCTTCGACGCCATGGCGGAGGGCCTGGAGGAGCGCGAATTCATACGCGACACCTTCGGACGCTACGTCAGCCGCGAAGTCGCCGCCTCGCTCCTCTCAGACCGCAGCCACCTGCAGCTCGGCGGCGAAGAGCGCGTCGTCAGCGTCCTGTTCACCGACCTGCGCGGCTACTCGACCATCTCCGAGAGCCTGCAGCCGGCCGAGGTCGTCGACCTGCTCAACCGCTACCTCGGCGCCATGAATGAGGTCATCGACGCCCACCACGGCGTGGTCATCGAATTCCTCGGCGACGGCATCCTGGCGGTGTTCGGCGCCCCCAACGACCTCGAGGACCACCCGACTTGGGCGGTCCGCTGCGCCGAAGCGATGGCGGAGCGCCTGCTTGACCTCAACGCCGAATGGCAGAGAGCGGGCCTAGCGTCGCGCTGGCAGCGGGTGGGGCTGGCCTCGCTGCGCCAGCGGATCGGCATTCATCAAGGGCCAGTGATCGCTGGCAATCTTGGCAGCAGGACCCGCGCCAAATACGCCGTCATCGGCGACACAGTCAATGTGGCGGCCCGCCTGGAGCAGCTGAACAAAGAAATCGGCGGCGAACACGAGAGCGCCCTGCTCTTCTCAGACGCCATCCACGCGGCGCTGCCAGCGGGCCTGCAAGCGCGAGCGTTGCGGCGCGGCGAGTTCCCGGTCAAGGGCAGGCAGCGCTCGGTGGGTGCCTGGACACTGGAGCCCGCCGTCGCGCCAATCTCCTGAGTTCAGACGCTAATTTCCGCCGACAGGTACGGTGGGGAGGATGAACATCGCGGTCTTCTTCTGCGGCGTCGCTTGGCTGTCGCTGACCTCGGCGGCGAAGAAGAAGCCCTCGAGCGAGATCTGGGTCAGCGGCACCTGCACCTTGACCACCAGCGAGGCGTCGCTGACTGCGCCAGAGACCTTGCCATCCTTGCCGAGGGTCAGGCCCTTGGGCAGGCCGGCGTTGGGGATGAAGTTCTTGACGGCGCCTGGCAGCGGCGTCTCGACCCACTGGTAGGGCTTCTTGCCGCCCTGTGCCTCAAGCTGGGCGTTGTAGGGCACCGGCACCTTGTCGACGACGATGATGAGGGGCAGCACGATCAGCTTGGTGACCAGCAGGTTGATCTGCTGGCTGCCGACGATCTCGAGCGGCGCGAGGCCGACCTCGAGCGTGAAGCTGCGCTTGTCGGTGGCCGTCGGCACTGCGTCGTCTAAGGCTTTGATGTCGAAGGCGAAGCTCCCGGACTCCGTCGGAGTGCCGCTGAGGGTCCCGTCGGCGCCGAGGCCAAGGCCCTTGGGCAAGGCGCCGCCCTTCTGACCAAAAAAGTAAGGCGCCGTGCCGCCC
>SXNM01000315.1 GCA_005777155.1 Pseudomonadota bacterium
GCAGGAGGTCCGTCGCGACCACGCCGCCGGAGGCCGCGGCGGGCGCCGGCGCTGCCTGCTGGCCGCGACCGAGCCACCACGCCGCGATGGCGACACATGCCACGACGACGACGGCGGCCGCGACGACGACGGGTCTGGACCCGAACGCGGCGGCGACCTCGGCAGGCGGCGCCGGCGCCACGCTGGACCCGACGTTCGGTGTGCTGCTGACGTCAGCGGCGCCGAGCGCTGCCTGGCTCAGCGCTGCCTCGCTGGGTCCCTCCGCTGGTGCAACGATTGCCGTCGCGCTGGGGGTCCGTGCCGTCTGGCGTGGCGCTGGCGCCGAGTCGGGCGCGGGCTTCAGCCGCGGCGCGTCCCCCGTGGTGCGGCGCAGGGCCGGCGCCGATGCCAAGGTCGCTTGCTGCACATCGAGGGCGCGGCCCGGCGTGGTCGGGACTCGTTCGGCCAGCGCGATGACGTTGCCCCGCTCGTCGGTCGTATTGTCCTCATCGAAGGCGCTCCGCTTGCTCATCTCTGAGAGGGGCACCGCCTGGGCCTCAGCGTTGGCCGAGCTCCACTCCGAGGCTATCCAGGTGCCTTCATGGACGGCGACCAGCTCGTCGTGCAGCGCCTCGGCCGAGCGTGGCCGCTCCGCCGGGTGCTTGGCGAGACAGCGCAGGAGGACGCGGGCGAACCCTTCGCCGAGCGGCCGCGAGGTCTTGGACCGCGGGTCGGGCGCCGGGTCGAAGGCGTGCATTCGCATCAGCTTTAGCACATTTGTGTTGTAGAACGGAAGATTAGCGGTCGCAGAAAGGTACAAGATGACGGCGATCGCGTAGAGATCGCTGCGACCGTCAATCTCCTCGCCACGGCACTGCTCGGGGCTCATGAAGGGTGGCGTGCCGGGGATGGAGCCGCCTAGCGTCAGCGAAGAGTCCGACGTGCGGGCGATTCCAAAGTCGAGCACCTTGACCGTGCGCTCGCCATCGGTCGTCTCTGCCAGGAAGATGTTCGCCGGCTTGAGGTCGCGATGAACGAGTCCCTTGCCATGGGCTTCGGCGAGGCTAGCTAGCAGTGGCAGCGCGAGATCAATGGCTTCGGCCTCTGTGAGCGGGTTCTCTGCCTTGATGCGGCGCTTGAGCAAGCCCTCCAGCGACTCGCCGCGCATCAGCTCCATGGCGATGTAGAGCGCGCCTCCCTCGTCTTGGCCGACGTCGAAGACCCGCACCGTGTTCGGTGACGTCAAGGCTGCGGTGACCTGGGCCTCGCGGAAAAAGCGTCGAACCGTCACGCGGGCCGAGGCATCGCCGGGGTCCATCGCCAGCAGCTTGACCGCCACCGGCTGCTCGGTGAGCGTGTGCTGCGCCGCGAACACGGCCGCGAAGCCGCCAGCGCCTAGCGCGCCCGTGACGCGGTAGCGGCCACCGATGACGTCACCGACTTCGTAGCTGCGGGGATGCTTGCGCAGGGGCGAGATGCGGATCGTCGGCGTGCCATCTTTGGAGCAGAAGGACTCTTCGCCCAGCGTCCCGCAATTCGGGCACATGCGAGGCTCGGCAGCCTTGGGGGACGCTGTCGTATCGTCCATCATGATGTCGTCGGCTTCTTTCAAGACTAGGCGTCCACTGCCGGTGCGATGTGTTAAGTCTGCCCCATCGCGTTGTGGTCGTCACCGTCGCCGCATGTCTCGCGACGGTGCGACCATTACAGCAAGCTGAAGCCGGTCGTGAGCATCAACCCATGCTGCACCTGCCACTGCTCGATGACCAGCGGAATCCGGCGCACGTTCAAGACGTAGTCCAGGCTCGCCCACTTGGCCAGCTTGACCGAGAGCCCGGCGCCGATCTCGGTGGTGAGCGCGTCCGTACCGGTCAGCTTTTGCTCGCTGGCCGTCATGATCGGCAAGAACAATCGGGTACGGGCGTTCCACTTGACGATCTCGTTGAGCTCACCCTTGGCTTCAAGCTCGATCTCGCCACCGACCTGGTGCGTCGGCTCGAGCTCCTTGACGCGCAGGGTCGACGTCGGAGCGTCAAAGCCGGTCAGGGCGTAGCCGCCGCGGGCGAAGACGTGCTGGCCGCCGGCGCCGACCTTGGCGTCAAGGTTGATCTTTTTTCGCTGGAGCGGCGTCGCGAACGCGCCAATCGTCTCGCTCACCAAGATGGGCTCAAAGGGCGCGGTCAGGTCGACGTCGGACTCGGCGTTCGCCAGTGAGGTCACCGCCTTGCCATCGATGCCGGTGCGCTCGACGTTGACGTCGGTCGGGCGCACGTCGAATCCACGGGCGATCTGGGTCTGCAGGCGCGCCCGGGCGAAGGGGCCGACCCACGGCACTGCGGACAACCGGTAGATCCAAGTCGATTGCAGCTCGACGTTGTCGGACGACTTGACCCAGGCGTCCATGACCGGCGTCTTGGTGCGGGCATGCTGAACTTTCAGGGTGTTGTGCCACTCCTGCGCCCCGGCGACGAGCTTGGCCTCGCCGTCGAGCAGGAGGCCTAGCTGCACCGTTGCGCCATCGACAGCGCCGACCACGTTGCTCGACGACGTCGCGGATCCCGTGGCGCCGAGCCCGAGCTTGCGCGTCCAGCCGCGCTTTGCCTTGCCCTTGTCGGCCTTGGCCTGCTTGAGCTTCTCGGCGGCCTGCTTCTCGAGGTCCTCCGACACCACCGCCGGCGGCGGCGCGTTGGCGAAGGCCGGTGGGGCAAGCAGCAGTGTCCAAGCGCAAGCGGCGAGCGCGCACCGGCGACCGAGACCCGTTCCCTCCCGTGAGGATAGCTGGCTGAACATATTTCTCCTGTCGATCATCGACAACCTATGTAGCGAGTTGCGTCCAATCCCAAGCGCCCCGAGAGCGCAACACATTCCTGGGATGCGCGGGCACGGACTTCGATGCAAGCTACCAGAGGCATCCGCGGAGTGACACCCGCGCGCCTGCGGCACCGCGCCGCTGCCACGGGCGCTTTGTCAGCCTGGGTGGATTGGCAACGACACGGTCGAGCCGTAGCCTATGGCGCTGCCTGCCCGGCGCGGCGCGCCATCTTGGGCAGAGGCGGCGGGAGGCGTTGTGCTGCGGTTGTTCATCAGCGCCACCCACCAGAACGTCGGCAAGACGACGACCAGCATCGGGCTCTATGCGGCCCTCCGTGCCCGTGGCCTCCGCGTCCACTTCCTCAAGCCCATCGGCCAGCGCTACCTCGTGCAAGACGACGTGAAGGCCGACGAGGACGCCATCCTCATCCGTGACCAATTCGGACAGGCTGGGTCGTTGGCCGATATGAGCCCCGTCACCATTCCGCGCGGCTTTACGGCTCGCTATGTCTTCGATCGCGATCGAGCGTCGATCTTCGGCGCCATCGAGGCCGCGTTTGACCGGATCGATCCGAGCGTCGACGTCGCGATCATCGAGGGCACCGGCCACGCCGGCGTCGGCGCCATCATCGACGCCAGCAACGCCGACGTCGCCCGCGGGCTAGGCGCCCAAGCCATCGTCATCGCCAGCGGCGGCATTGGCTCAGCCATCGACGAGATCGTTCTGAATTGCGCGCTTTTCCGACAGGCCAACGTCCCTGTCCTTGGCGCCATCGTCAACAAGGTACGAGCCGACAAGCTGGCCGCGGTGGAGCCCGCGATCCGGCAGGGACTCGCCAACCACGGCATCGCCTGCCTGGGCGTGGTGCCCTATCACGCCGAGATGACGTTGCCGACGGTGCGCCAGCTGGCCGAAGAGCTTGGCGCCGACGTCGTGCTCGACGCCGATGGCCTGGACGCCCGCGTGCGCTCGACGATCGTCGCGGCCATGACGCCGCAGAACACCATCGGCCACCTCCGCCACGACACCTTCGTCATCACCCCCGGCGATCGCGTCGACAACATCCTGGTCTGCATCGCCACCCACTTGGTCGGGCAGCTGCGCGACCGCGCCCACATCGCGGGCATCTTGCTCACCGGCGGGCTGCTGCCGGACGCGACGATCCTGTCCCTGCTGGCGGAGGCGGGCATCCCAGTCCTGGCCTCGGCGGATGACACCTTCACGGCCTCGGCCAAGGTCGAGCGCCTGACCGTCAAGATTCGCCCCGGCGACAGCCAGAAGGTCGAGTTGGCAGCGTCGCTCGCCCGCGACTTCATCGACGTCGACGGCATCCTCAAGGCGCTGCGGGCGAGCGCGTCCGCGCCGGGTGCACCGTGAGGGCGCCGGGGCCGCCGCCAAGGGTACGCCGATGAGCGAGGCGCTGCCCATGACCGCCCTGCCGCGCGGCACGCTGCTGTCGGTAGCCGAGCGCACCTGCCGGCTGGAGGCGCTTGGGCCCTCGCTGCGCGCGCTCACCGCCGACCAGCGCGATCCGATCGCGGTGATGGCCACCTTCGCCGCCTGCGTCTGGCATGCCCTGCCGCAGTGCAGCTGGGCCGGCTTTTACCGCCGGGTCGAGCGCTCCCTGCTGCGGGTCGGTCCGTACCAGGGTGGGCTCGGCTGCCTCGAGATCCCGTTCGAGCGCGGCGTCTGTGGCGCCTGTGCCCGCAGCCGGCTGCCCCAGCGGGTCGACGACGTCCACGCCCGCGCCGATCACATCGCCTGCGACAGCGCGACGCGATCAGAGCTTGTGCTGCCGGTGTGGGGCGAGGGTGGGACGCTGCGCGCCGTGCTCGACCTCGACTCGCCGCACCTCGCCGGCTTCGACGACGCGGAGGCTGCGCTGCTGGCGTCGCTACTGGCCGATGCCTTCGCCGCCGCGCGCTGGGACGCCGCCGATTGGAGCCCCACGTGATTGCTGACCAAGCGCCCGCCACCACGCCCGGGGGGAGCCCAGCGGCGCGCCCACTGACCATCGACGTCCACTGTCACGTGCTGCCGCGTGGCCTGCCCGACATGGCGGCCATCACCGGCACGAGCGGCTGGGTCACGCTGCACCACGGCGGCGCCGACAATCCGGAGATCCCGTTCGGCTGTGCACACATGCGCCGTGATGGGCGGCTGTTTCGCGTCGTCGGCAGCAACCTCTTCGACGACGACGTTCGCCTCGCAGAGATGGACGCCGCCGGAGTCGACGCCCAGGTGCTGTCGACGGTGCCCGTCCTCTTCGCCTATGGCGCCGCGGCGGACCACGCGCTCGAGCTCGCCCGCGTCCTCAACGACGACATCGCCGCCCGCTGTCGCCGCCACCCGCGCCGCCTCATCGGCCTCGGCACCGTGCCGCTCCAAGACCCTGCCCTTGCGGTCGAGGAGCTGCGCCGCTGCCGCGACCTAGGGCTGCGCGGCGTCGAGATCGGCAGCCACGTCGGCGCCCGCGAGCTCGACGATCCGAGCTTTGAGCCCTTCTGGCGGGCCGCGGTCGAGCTCGACCTCGCGGTCTTCGTGCACCCGTGGGACATGATGGGCGTCAGTGAGGGGCGGCTGTCCCGGCACTGGCTGCCTTGGCTCGTCGCCATGCCTGCCGAGACGACGACCGCGATTTGCTCGATCCTGATGGGCGGAGTGCTGGAGCGCCACCCCAGCTTGCGCCTCCTGTTCGCTCATGGCGGCGGGGCCTTCCTCGCCACCCTTGGCCGCATCGACCACGGCTTCGCGGTCCGCCCCGACCTCTGCCAGACGCTGACCCAGACGCCCCCCTCGGCCTTCCTCGGCCGCTTCTGGCTCGACAGCCTGGTGCACGACCCGGCAGCCCTGCGACACCTGATCGCCGCGGTCGGGGCGGCGCGCGTGTGCCTCGGTAGCGACTATCCGTTCCCACTCGGCGAGCAGCCGGCGGGTGCCGTCCTCCACCACGCTGGCCTCGACGCCGAGAGCGAGCGCCAGGTGCGCAGCGGCGCCGCCTGCGCCTGTTTCGGCCTCGATCCCAGCGCGCTTGGCGATCCGGCGCGCGGCGCGCGTGTCGCCGACGCGGTCGCCGGGGGTCGCCGGTGATCCTGCGCTTTCGCTGCGGCGATGCCGAGGTAGAGACCGACACCGCCGCGGCGACCTCGATCGCCCTGCCCTTCGATCCGCGGCTCGCCGGCAGCCGCGCCTTCGGATTGCGCCGGACCGCGACGCCGCCGGTCGATGTCGGCGGCGGACGCACGCTGGCGGTCGACCGCGGCGCCTCCATCAACTGCGCCGATCTTCACCTGAACGCGCACGGCGGCGGCTGCCACATCGAGGGCGTCGGCCACATCAGCCGTGATCCGTGGCCGCTGGCGACGGCGGCGCTGCCGGGGCTATGGCCGGCGACGCTGCTCGACGTGCCGGCGACCCGGCTCTGCGAGAGCGGTGAGCACGCTGCCGGCAAGGGCGCGCCGGACGACCAGGTGTTGACGCGGGCCACCCTGGAGCGGGCGCTAGCCGCTGCGACGCCGTCGGTGCGCGCGTTGGCGGCCGAGCCAGAGGCCTTCCGCGAGGCGCTGGTGCTGCGCAGCGACGTCGGCGGCGCCATCGGCCCTGACTTCGACTTCCATGGCGGCGGTGCGCCCTATCCGACTGCGGAGGCGATGGCCTTCTTGGCCGCCCTGCCGACGCGGCTGTTGGTGCTCGACCTGCCCTCTCTCGATCGCGAAGACGACGGCGGCACCGCGCCCAATCACGCGATCTGGTGGGGCTTTCCGGATGGAGACCGGGCGGTGGCGCGGGCGGCGCGGCGCGATCGGCTCTTGGTCGAGTTGGTGCGGGTACCTCCCGCGCTGGCAGCCGGACCCTTTCTGCTGCAGCTCGGCGTGCCCCCGATCATCAGCGACGCGGCGCCGGCCGGGGTCTGGCTGCTGCCGGTGCGGACCACCACAAGCGAGCACGCAGAAAGAGCGACGGGCTCCTAGGCGACGCGGACTTCGGTCGGCGCGGCGCCCACGGCCTTGGCGAGATCGCGAGCGGTGGGTGAGGCAGGGACCGCGCGCTGATCGGCGAGGGTGCCTAGCAAGCGGTCGCCGAGGTGCATGGTCACGCCCATCCAGTAGTTCTCGTTCTTGAAGTGGTGCAGCCGGTGGTAGCGAAAGACGCGCTGCACCCACGCGTTGCGCGGCACGACGCTGGTGTGGATGACGAAGTGCGTCCACTCGTAGACGAGCCCGACGGTGGCCACCATCAGCAGCGCCGTCCAGGCCAGCGAGTCGGTCGGCATCAACAGCGGCCAGGCCAGCGCGTGGCCGAGCCCCGCCAGGACCAGCGTCTGCGTCGGCATGAAGCCAACCCGCAGATCGCCCGGATCGGTGTGGTGGTGGCGATGGCGACGGGCCAGCTCGAAGTCGATGGTGATCCCACCGACGCGCCGCGGCCGCCAATGCAAGATGTAGACGTGAATCAGCCACTCCTGAAACGGCTGGAAGGCGACGAAGGCCGCGGCGACGACGAGGTCGGCCCAGCCGATCGCGCCCGCTGAGGCGCGACCTACGGCGGTCACCGCCAAGGCGCCGAGCAGGATCCAGGCGTTGTGGTGCCGCACGAAGCGGGCAGCCGCGTGACCCCAGGTCCAGGCCGGACCCTGTGCGCGCCAAGGCGAATTCGCTGCAGAGACCTGAATCATCGGTCCACCTCCTCGGCGCTTACGGCGCCGTCTGTGATTGAGTCGGTCGAGGGGCGAGCGATGTCGGCGTCAAGGCCCGCGGTCGGACCGCTGAGCTCGTCGAAGTCGAGGGCGGCGAATGCGCGCTCGACGTTACGGCGACCGCGCTCGCACAGCGCCCGCGCCACCTCGCCGGCGGTGACTGCGTCGCCCTCAGCCACCGCCCGGGTGAGCTGCTGCAGGCGCACGGCGTCGCGGATCTCGTCCTCGAGCACCTGCTGCAGGGCGTCGCGCACCAGCTCATAGACTTGCCGCAGCGAGTTGTAGGCCAGGCGATAGGCGATATTGCGCGAGGAGTCGACCAGCGCGTCCCAGTAGGCGATCGCCAGCGCCTGCTGCTGCGAAAGGTCGGCCTCTGCCGCCCCGTGCGCTGCGGTCAGGGCGCGCAGGCGAACCAGATCGGCGTCGGTGCGTCGCAGCGCCGCCGCCCGCGCCACGTCGGGGCCGAGCGCCGAGCGCATCTCAAGCACCGAGCGCACGGTCAAGGGGTCGACGTCGCCGTCGCTGCGAAAGAGCAAGTGGGGGAGCAGCTCCAGCCCGGCCGAATTCTTGAAGTCGCGGACGTGGGTCCCGGACCCAGGGCGGCTGTCGACCAAGCCCGCCTGCTCGAGCCGGCGCAGCAC
>SXNM01000316.1 GCA_005777155.1 Pseudomonadota bacterium
ATGGCGTACAAAATCGCCATCATGTGCGACGACGAGGTGCTGGTGAACAGCTTCCTGCGCGCCAAAGAGCTCGGCGCCCTCGCCACGGTCCATGCCGAGAACGGCGAGCTCGTCTACCGCCTGCAGCAGGCGATCTACGACCAGGGAATCGCCGGCCCCGAAGGGCACCCGCTGAGCCGGCCGCCTGAGGTCGAGGGCGAGGCCGCAAACCGCGCGTTGCGCATCGCCGAGGTGCTGGGGACGCCGGTCTACCTCGTGCACACCAGCTGCATCGACGCGCTGGAGGCGCTGACGCGGGCCCGGCTGGAGGGCCAGATCGCCTTCGGCGAGGTGCTCGCCCAGCACTTGGTGTTCGACGACTCGGTCTACCGCAACCCCGACTGGGACCAGGCGGCGGGCTATGTGATGAGCCCGCCGTTTCGGCCCAAGGAGCACCAGGCGGCGCTTTGGCGCGGCCTTGCGTCCGGCATGCTCCAGACCACGGCCACCGACCACTGCTGCTTCTGCGTCGAGCAAAAGCGCATGGGCCGCAACGACTTCCGCAAGATTCCGAACGGCACCAGCGGCGTCGAGGATCGCATGAGCGTGCTCTGGCACCACGGCGTGCGCGGCGGCCGACTCTCGCGCAGCCAATTCGTCGCCGCCACCTCGACCCACGCGGCCCAGATCTTCAACATGTACCCGCGCAAGGGCGTCGTCGCCGTGGGATCCGACGCCGACCTCGTGTTGTGGGATCCGAACGGCAGCCGGACGATCTCCGCTGGCACTCACCACCAGCGCATCGACTTCAACATCTACGAAGGCATGACCGTGACCGGGGTGCCCGCCATGACCTGGTCGCGCGGCCGCCTCAGCTGGTGCGAGGGCGACCTCACGGCGCTCCAGGGCCACGGACGTTACGTCGAAAGGCCCTGTTTCCCGCCCTACTGGCAGCAGCAGATGGTGCGAAACGCCAGCGCCACGCCGACCCGCGTCGAGCGCGGCTGAGCGCAGCGATCTCGGCCACGCCCGCGTCACGCCGCGACGGGCCGCCGACTGCACTGCGCCTGGAGCCCACGCCATGACCGACGCCGCTGCCCCACTCGATGCCCGGCGCGCCGCGGCCCAGCCAGACGCCGCGATCGTCACCGACGCCGTCCCGGTCGCGCGCACCGCGCTGGTCGCCCACACCGGCCCGGTCGGCGCCCGCCACGGCTGGCTGGTCCTGCACGGCATCCTGCAGCGGGCGGCAGACTTCATCCGTCCTTGGGCGCGCATCGAGGGTCGCGAAGGCCGGCGCGTCCTGGCGCCTGAGGGCCTGTCGCGCATCATCACCGACTTCGAGACCGACGCCACCGGCGCTTGTTGGACGACGATGCCGGACCGCGACATCGAGATGCGCGACGCCTTTGCCTGGCTCGATCTCTGCTGGCAGCGGCTCGAGGTAGAGGCCGGCGACGGCGCCCGCGTTCTGGTCGGCTTCTCGCAGGGTTCGATCGTGGCGGCGCGCTGGGCGGTCGCCCGGGGCCGCGTCTTTGACGCCGTGCTGCTCTGGGGCGGAGTCGTGCCGAGCGACGTCGATGCCGCCGCCCTCGCCGCCTGCAGCCGCGATGGCGCCGTGCACATCGTCGCTGGCAGCCGCGACGTGCTGGCGGACGAAGAGCGCCGCGCCAAGCAGTACGCCCGCCTCGAAGCCGCCGGTGTGCGCCTTGAGCTGACGACGTTCGAGGGCGGGCACCGCCTGGACGACGCCACCCTGACCAGCCTCGCCGCCACGCTCGAGGCGCGATGACCGCACCGCCGGCGCGCCTGCCGCCGCTGGCCTTTGCCCTGGCGCTGCTCTGTGTCGCCGCCGGGTGCAGCGAGGCGCCGCCGGCAACGCCGCGAGGTGCCTCGGCCTCGGCCAACGACAGCGTCGACAGCGGCGGGCTGGGCGGCGACGGCGCTGACAGCGACGGACCGGGCGGAGCCGACACCGAGGGCGACGCCGCAGTCGTCGACGGGATCGCCAGCGACGCGGTGGCACCCCACGACGCGGCAGCACCCCACGACGCCGCGGCGGTCGATGGCGCTTCAGCGGCGGACGGCGACGATGCCAGCGCTGACGCCGGAGCCGAGGGCGACCAAGCCCAGGACGGCGCAGCGGCGAGTGACCTGGCGGACAGTGACGCCCCTGACAGCGCCGCCCCTGACAGCGCCGCAGATGGCGATGGCGATGGTGCCGGGATCGACACCGGCGAGGCGCCCCCCTGCCAGAGCGCGCTGACCTCCATCGCAGACATCCCGCTCAGCGCGGCCAAGGTCAACTTCGAGACCTGCAGCGGCTGCGCCTGCTGTTCTCCCGGAGGCCTCTACCCCTCCGAGATCCCTGTCGATTGCCTCATGTGCGGCCCAGCCGGCGCCCTGCAACAGATAGGAGTCACCCTCACAGGTGGCAACCTGACCACCCTGGTCAGCTGCGTCGAGGGCAACAAGGGCGCGCCGATGGCCAACTACGCGACCTTCATCGGTTCCGCTTTCACGACGCCCAGCGGCGCCGCCGGCCTGCAGCTCGTCTTGCAGCCGCCAGCGACGATGTTCGGCTTCTCCGCCGTGCCTACTAGCTCCGAAGCCAAGCCCGTCGTCATCCTCCGCGGCTACGACGCCGGCGGGCAGCTCGTGGCCCAGGACGCCTTCGACTTCTACCAGGCGCCTGGCGGCAGCTGCGCGACCCTCAACCCGGCGGTGCAGTTCTTCGGCTTCCGCCCCTGCTTCGGCGCCGCGCTGCACAAGGTCGTCGTCGAGGTCAGCGATGGCAATGTCGCCATCGACGAGGTGCGCGTCTACCGACCCTGAGGCTACTCTACGCCTGGCGGCTACAGCGACCTAGCGCAACGGATGCCGATCGCGGCGTGTGCCTTGGTCTGTGGCCACATGAAGCCGCGATGGTCGCTGCGCCCCTCGCAGGCCGCCGTCTCCGGCACGCCCGAGCCGATGAAGAAGGAGCCGCCACGCACCACCCGCGTCGCCGTCTCCCACACCGAGGGGACGCCGACCGCCACCGGCATCTTGGAGCTCGGCACGGTCGCGCAAATAGGCGTCTCACACGGCTTATAGCAGTTGGGCTTGGTGGCGGCCGGGCCGTCGCCGCACACACAGCCGAGGCAATGCGGCTGGCAGCCGGCCAAGGGCTTGCCGCTGTTGAGGCACTTGACGCAGTCGTCGCAGTCATAGGGCTGCTCGCGGTCGCAGGTCACCTCTTCGTCGCCGTCCGAGAGCGTCCACTCGTGGACGTTGCCGAACAGGTCGAACACCTTCTGCCCGTTTTCCAGCACGACGTCAGCGGTGCTGCTCATCGCAGCGCGCGGGATGTCAAACTTCGAGCAACCGTAGAGGTTGAGGTTCTCGTTGCCGCACTTGCCGAGCTCGTCGCGCGGACCGACCGGGCCGAACGGGTACACCCGCTTGTTGGCGCTCGCCGTCGCTGGACCGCCCGCGACCCGCTCCCACTCGAACTCGGTCGGTAGGCGCTTGCCGACAAAGGCGCAATACTCTTTGGCCTGTAGCCAGCTGACATAGACCACGGGGTGCGAGAAGAACTCGGGGTTGGCGACCGTGCCGCCACCTGACGCCAGCTTGGCCCAGTATTCTCGGATGTTAGAGGTCTCGTCGCCCTCCGGCTCGCTGCAGACGCCCATCTCGAAACAGTACCGGTACTGCTCGAGCGTCACCTCGTGGACGTCGAAGGCGAAGGGCTGAAGCTTCACCTGCACCGCAGGGATGCCGAAGCCGTAGGCGCCCGGCGACTCCTTACACTGCTGATCGGTCGGCACCTGGCAACCCTGCTGGCCGAGGCCGAACTGATAGACCAGCCCCTCGCGCACCTCGACCATCGCCGTGACCGCCGGTGGGTCCTTGCCGACCGCGCAGCCGCAGAGCGCCGCCACCATTAGCAGCGCCGGTGCGCCGACGCGGGCGCCTGCGGTCGCCGCCGAGCGCGGCAGGATGGCGCTGTGGCTGGGCATGGCTGCGGGGGCTCGCCTCATCGCGGCTCTCCGGTGGATGTCTCACCGAGCGGCGTCAGGCGCTGACCTTGGCCACGCGTCGGCCCAGGCGCCAGGTCTTGCTCGGGGATGTTGTCGCGAATTGCGTCCCACAGCACGAGGCCAAGGCCAAGGCCGAAGCCCGCGCCGCCAGCGCCGTAGCCGATCTGTTGCCACTGCGCCCAGCGGTCGAAGTCCGGGCTGCCGCGGTAGTACTGGTCGGCCTGCCTGCCGGTGGCGACGCCCACGCCGATGCCGCTTCCGCCCAGAACCACCAGCGTCCAGCCGAGCGCGCTGCGCCAACTCGAGCTGCCCGAGAGCGGCTGCAGGTTGTAGTCGAGGTGGAGCTGCTTGTCTTCGGGCACGTCGACGATCTCTTCCACGGCGCCATAGCCCTCGCGTGAGAGGCTGACCTGGTGGCGGCCCGGAGTGACGTCTATGTGGCCCGAGAACGGAGTCACCGCTACTACTTTGCCGTCCACGGCGACCTTCACCTGCCGCACGTTGCACCAGAACGAGATCGCCGCCAGTCGGTACGTCGGCTTCAGCGCCAACACAGCCCGCACT
Organism: Pseudomonadota bacterium; assembly: GCA_005777155.1. Lineage (GTDB taxonomy): Bacteria > Myxococcota_A > UBA9042 > UBA9042 > UBA9042 > SXNM01. Next base: position 4,569 of record SXNM01000316.1, read on the forward strand.
TTGCCAGACTCTGGGACCACGACGTCGGTCTCGAGCGGGGCGTGCTTGTCCAACTCCAGGCGCAGCTTGTAGATGCCGGGCTTGAGGTGGGTGGTCAAAGGCGTATTGCCGATGACGACGCCCTCTGGCAGCAACCGCACCGCAGCGCCAGGCGGACTCGAGGCGATCGTCACCTCAGGCAGCGACTCGTAGGAGCGCTGCTTCAGGGTCCGCATCAGGTTCTCGACGTCTGCTTTGTTCGCTGGCTCGCCGCCGGTCTGCTCGCGGTAGACGGCGAGGTATCGCTGCAGCAGCTCGAGGGCTTGGGCGTATGCCGCGAGCTTCTCTTGGCAGCGCGCCATGTTGTAGATCAGGTTCGGTCTCGGCTCCTGAGCGTATGCCGCCTCAAAGGCGCCGTAGGCCTCCCGGTAGCGGCCGGCGCGGTAGTGCTCGCGGCCCTCGGCGTCCAAGCGGTCGGCCTCGCCTTTGGCGTCGGTCGGCGCGGCCGGGCCGTCGGCAGCACCTTTCGTACTCGTCGGCGGAGTCGCGGTGGCAGGCGGTGGTGGCGGCGGATCGGGTTCGGCCCGCGCCAGCTCCGGCGTCGCCGTCAGCAGCGCGAGCGCGATCCAGCCGCCGAAGCAGGCGCGATCCAGCGGACGGCAAGGCTTGCGGGGCGTCGTGCGTTGCATGTCAGGTCCAGGAGTAGTCACGCCGCGGCGGGTCACGGCCAGCGACAGCCCCATCCTACGTCGTATCGGTGCCCGATGCGAGGAGCCCGCCGCAGACGCGCTCTCGACTCGATTTGTTTGCGCCGCCGCCGTGGCTGCGCTCAGCGCACGAGGGTCGAGACGATGGTCAGCTTCTCGCCGTTCTGGATGGCGTCCAGCGTCCTGGCGCCGGAGGCGACCGAGCGCGTGGTTTTGCCGCCTGGCATCGTCGCTTGGTACCGGACGCGCTGCACCTTTCCCGACTGTAGGCCCAGGAATTGCAGAATAAACTGAGCGCCTCCCGGCAGCGCGATCTCGCGGCTCGACTGCGCCGCCAGCGCGAACGAGGCCTCGCTGATCAGGGCGAAGCGGCTGAACCGGCCGTCGAATGGCTTGAGCTCGCGCCGCATGTCCTCCAGGCGCGGGTCCACTGAGGCGTCGGCGCGGCTGGCCTCGATGACGCGCACCACGAACGAGGCCTGCTCTGGCGCCACCGCGTCGAACACCGGTCGCGGCGTCTCGCGCGCTTCACGGGGCAATAGGCGCCCCGCCGCAGCCGGAACCGCTGCCACTGCCGCCCCGCGCGGCGCCTCGACGTTGGACCGCGCCGATGGCTCAGCCGCCGCCGCCACGCCCGCCAGGGTCAGCAGAACCGCGCCAGCGCTCAGCCCGGAGAGCCTCGACCGCCAGCGGCTCACCATCGGTTGCCGCGTGCTCATCCTGCCCCCCCTTCGGCACCGAGGTGCCAGATGATCACAGGGCTGCCTTCGCCCTCGCTCGGATCGACCACGATGGTGCCGGAGTCGATCTCCATCTCTTCAATGATCACCGCAGGCAGCTGGCCGCTGGACCCAGCGCCAGCGCCCCCCGTCACGGCGCCCTCGACAGCGACGATCGGCGCCTCCGGGCGACCGTCGTTGACCTGCGGGCCGCGCAGCGCCAAGACCGCCGCCACGGCCGCGACCACGGTGCCGACACCGAACGCTAGGCGGCCAAACGAGAAGCCAGCGAGCACGCTGCGGGCCCAGCTGGGCGCCGGCGTCGGCACGACCTCGCGCGCCGGCGTTGGCAGCTTGGTCATGACGCGGCCGCGCACCATCGAGAGCGCGTCCTCGCTGGCGCGGCTCAGCTGCACCGGCGGAGTCAACGCGGCGTCGCGCAGCGCCGCCGATAGCGCCCGCACGCCCGGAATGGCCGCCTGCAGCTGCGGGTGTCGCCCGAGCAAGGCCTCAGCCTCGGCGCGCATCGCGGCGTCTCCGTCGAGCTCACCGTCCGCCAACGCCATCAGCAACATCTGCTGCTCATCGCTGAGCGCCGGCGGGCTGTCCATCAGGTCTTGGGTGTCAGCCACGGCTGGCCTCCTGCCGGTAGTCCTCAAGCAGCGCTTGCAGCCGCTTGCGGGCGTAAAAGAGCCGGCTCATCACCGTCCCTTTGGGGATCTGCAGCTCCTCGGCGATCTCCTGATACGAGTAGCCGTGCACGTCGCACAGCAACACGCACTGACGGTGCGCCTCAGGCAAGGTGTCGAGGGCCGCCATCAGCCGGGCGCCGAGCGCTGAGCGGGACGACTCCTCCATCGGGTCGCTGTGCCCCCACATGCCGATCGCTGGTACCCGTGCGTCTGCGATGTCGGCGTGACCGAGCCGCTCGTCGATCTCTTCGGCGCGACGAGTCTTGTTGCGGCGCAGCTTGTCGACGCTGCCATTGGCGGCGATGCGGCACAGCCACGCCTTAAAGTTGCTGTCCGGCTGGAAGCTGTCCAACCGTGTCCAGGCCTTCAAGAATGTGTCCTGCACCAGGTCCATCGCCTCGTCCTCGTTGCGGAGGTGCTTCAGCGCGATGCTGAACACCAAGCGCTTGTGGAGGTCGACCAAGGCGCCGAAGGCGTCACGGTCGCCAACCATGGCTCGGGTCACCAACTCTCGCTCTTGGGCTTCCTGCACCGAATCTCCCGAGCCCAGCCGCACAACGCACGGGCACGACACCTATTCAACACCGTCGTGCCCAGCCTGCCAAGTCGCGGCCAGGCCTCCAGTTCGACGCAGCGTCACGGGTCTCACCCCGGCGGCAGCGCTTCCGAAGGATCCCGCGACGTCGGTCGGTAGGTCGAGGCGTCGTGACGCACCAACGCCGCCCGGCCGCGTCTGCCACCGCCTTGCGACTTGGCCGAGGGCTAGCGCAGGTCGGCGAGCAAGAGCGCCGGCGCCTCCAGCAGCTCGCGCACCGCCTGGACGAAGGCAGCGCCGATGTGGCCGTCGATGATGCGGTGATCGAAGCTGCAGCTCATGTACATGCGCTCGCGGATGACGATGGCGTCGCCGACGACCACGGGCCGCTTCTCGATCTTATGTAGCCCCAAGATCGCCACCTCGGGCTGGTTGATGATCGGCGTGGCGAACATGCCGCCAGCCTTGCCGAGGCTCGTGATGGTGAACGTCGAGCCCGAGAGCGAGGCCACAGGCAGCGCGTTGGCGCGTGCGGCGTCGGCCACCGCGGACAGCTCGCCGACCAGCGTACGCAACGACTTGCCGTGCACGTCTTGCACTACGGGCACCAGCAGCCCGGCGTCGGTGGCCGTGGCGATGCCGAGGTGGACTCCGGCCTTCTTGGTCAGGGTGCCGGCCTGGTAGTCGACGTGCGCGTTCAGGCTATGGAACTCCGGACGCTGCAGAACGATCGCCACCGCCTTCATGACGAAAGGTAAGTAGGTAGTGCGCAGGCCGGCGTCGCGGAGCTGATCCTTCAGGGCCGAGATGGCCGTGAAGTCGACCTCGTCGACGTAAGTGAAGTGCGCCGCCGTGTCGCGCGAGTGGCGCATCCGCTCGCTGATCTTGCGGCGCAGGCCGAGGAGCTTGGTGACCTCGTCTGCGCCGAGAGCCGTCGGGGCCACAGGCGCGGCCGGGGTGGCCGGCGCGCGTGGAGGCGCGACCGCCGCCGTGGGCGCAGACGCCCGGGGCGCTGCTGCCGCTGGACTGGCGCCGGCGTGGGCGCGGGTCACGTCCTCCTGCGTCACGCGCCCATGGTCGCCCGTGCCGGCGACGCGCGTGATGTCGACGCCGAGGCTACGCGCCAGCTTGCGCGTCGCCGGCGCGGCGCGGACGCGCTCGTTGGCCTGGGTGAGTGCCGTCACCGGCGCCGCGATCGTAGCACCTGCAGCAGGTGCCACAGGTGCCACAGGTGCCGCAGGTGCCGCAACGTAGCTGGCGATCGGCGCCGCTTGGGCGTGAGCAGTCGGCGCCGACGCAGCGGCCGTCGGCGCGGCGCCCGACTCCTCGATGGTCAGCACGACGGCGCCCACCGGCACCACGTCGCCCTCGCCGAAGTGGCGCTTGGCGACTCGACCCCGGCGCGGCGAGGGGATGACCGCTGACACCTTATCGGTCAGCACCTCGAAGAGCGGCGTGTCCTCTGCGACCTCGGCGCCCTCGTCGACCAGCCACTTGGTGAGCTCGCCCTCGACCACACCTTCGCCGATGTCGGGGAGCTTGAATTCGAACGCCATCGTCTCCTCCACTGGCTGGGGCGCCTACGCTGCGCCGCGCCCACGCGCCGCCGTCACTTGTAGCGCGCCACCGATCGCAGGGCCGTCGCTACCCGTCCGGAGTCGGGCAGATATGCCGCCTCCAGCGTGTAGGGGAACGGGGTGTCGTAGCCAGTCACCCGCAGCGGCGGCGCCTGGAGCCAATCGAAGCAGTGCTCCATGATGAGCGCCACGATCTCGGCGGCGAAGCCACAGGTCTTGGGCGCCTCGTTGGCGACGACCGCGCGGCCCGTACGGCTGACGCTCTCGACGATCGCCGGCAGATCGTAAGGGACGAGCGTGCGCAGGTCGATGAGCTCCACGTCGATGCCGTCCGCCTCCACCTTGGTCGCCGCCTCTCGGCAGGTCTCGACCATGGCGCCGTAGGTGATGAGCGACACCGGGATGCCCTTGCCGCGCAGCGGACGCGCGATGTCGGCCTTGCCGATGGGCACCGTGTAGTGGCCCGCCGGCACCTCGCCCTTCGGATGCGCCGACCAGTTGGTGCCATGCGCCGGGCCGCGGTAGATGCGCTTGGGCTCGAAGACCATGACGGGGTCCGGCGAGGCGAGCGCCGCCAGCAGCAAGCCCTTTGCGTCGTAAGGGTTCGACGGCGCGACGCAGACCAAGCCGGCGTGGTGGGCGAACGTCGCCTCGGGCGACTGCGAGTGGTAGTGGCCGCCGCGGATGCCGCCGCCAAATGGCGTGCGGATCACCATCGGGCATGGGTACTCGCCGCCGGAACGGTAACGAAACTTCGCGAGCTCGTTGACGATCTGGTCGTAGGCCGGGAAGATGAAGTCGCTGAACTGGATCTCCGCCACCGGACGCAAGCCGTAGATCGCCATGCCGATCGCGGCGCCGATGATGCCGGCCTCGGCCAACGGCGTGTCGATGACGCGGTCCTCGCCGTACTTCTCTTGCAGCCCGACCGTGGCGCGGAAGACGCCACCGAATTTGCCGACGTCCTCGCCGAGGATCACGACGTCCTTGTCGGCCGCCATCGCGAGGTCGAGCGCGTCATTGACGGCCTGGATGATGTTCATCGTCGGCATCGAAGCTCCTGCAAAGTCATGGCCGAGCGGTCAGCTCGGCGCGCCCGGCTGGCGGCGGTCGGCGTGGCCACGCTCTTCAGTGGCCGCCTGAGGCACGGTAGGCGGAGTCGCCGCTCGATAGATGCGCCGCCAGCTCCAGGGCCTGCGCCTCCAGCAGCGGCGTCCGCGCGGCGAAGACGTCGTCAAACAGGGTCGTCAGCGGCGGGTGTGGCTTGGCCTCGGCGCGGGCCAGGGCGGCCAAGATCGCCTCGGAGGCTTCGGCCTGCGTCTGTTGCTCGCGCGCTTCGTCCCACAGGCCCTGCGCCTCTAGCCAGCGCCGCAGTCGCGGCAGCGGGTCTTGCGCCGCGGCCTCGGCCTCTTCCTCACGGCTGCGGTAGGCCTTCGGGTCGTCCGAGGTCGAGTGCGCCGCGAGCCGGTAGGTCTTGGCCTCGATCAGCGTCGGCCCATGGCCGGCACGCGCAAAGGCAGCGGCCTCACGGACGGCCTTAATCACCGCAAAAAGGTCGTTGCCATCAACCACCTGGCCGCGAATGCCGTAGCCAAGTGCGCGCAGCGCGATGTGCGGCGTCGCCGTCGTCTTCTCATAGGGCGTCGAGATTGCGTAGCCGTTGTTGCGGCAGAAGAAGATCGCCGGCGCCTTGGCCACCCCGGCGAAGTTGAGGCCGACGTGGAAGTCGCCCTCTGAGCTCGTGCCCTCGCCGAAGAAGCAGATCGCGACCGCGTCGTCGCCGCGCTGCCGCATGGCGTAGGCGGTGCCGGCGCACTGCGGAATCTGGGTGCCGACCGGCGAGCTGATCGACACTACGTTCTGCGCCCGCGCCGACCAGTGGACCGGCATCTGCCTGCCCTTGACCGGGTCGTCGCAGTTGCCGACGAGGTTGTCGACCCAAGTCTGCAGCGGAAAACCCCGCCATAGCGCGACGCCGGGCTCGCGGTACGCCGGGAACATCCAGTCGTCGTCGCGCAGCGCGTAGGCCGGGCCGTAGGCGCAGGCCTCTTCGCCGGTGCAGGCGAGGTAGAAGCCCAGGCGACCCTGCCGCTGCATCTTGATCATGCGATCGTCGTAGACGCGCTGCGCCACCATCGCCGCATAGAGCCGCGCGATGTCGCTGGCGGGGACGCTGTCGATGAACTCCGGATCGAGGATCGTGCCGTCGGCGCGCAGCACCCGCAAGGGCGCGATCTCCACCGGCGGCGGCTGGCTCGCGGCCATCGAGCCGCCCGCTGCGCTGGGCTCTAGAGCTGTCGGGGCTGCCTTTGACCTCGTCATCGCCACACTCCGTCGCCCGCGGCGCCGACGCTGATCGCGACCGGACCCGAGGGAGGCGGAACGCTAGCACCGGTGGCCAGGCAAGGGAAGGTCGGCCCGGGCTTGCGGCCAGCCCCGTGGACGGCAACCCTGCGGCCCATGGCGCGCGCGGCCCTCCACCTTGGCCTCGCCCGCGCCAGGAGGTCAGCCATGCCGCCGATTCGCCGCGTCGCCGTCGTGCTCCCCTCCGGGCTGCCTGCCGCGGCGCACTTGGCTGCCGGGATCGCCTGGCTGCAGGGCTGCGGCGTCGAGGTCGTGCCGCCGCGGCAGCGCGACCTCGCCGACGCCGATTGCCCGGCCTACCTCGCCGGTCCAGACGAGGCGCGGGCGGAGGCGCTGGCAGAGGCCCTGCGCAGGGCCGACGTCGACGCCGTGTGGGCCGGTCGCGGCGGTGTAGGCGCATTTCGCACGCTGCAGGCCCTGTCTGGGGCGAGGACCGACGCGATCGCCGCCAGTCCCCAGCGACCCCTGATCGGGCTCTCAGACATCACGGCGCTGCTGCTGGCCCGGCTCCACGCCGGCGCTTCTGCGGTGCACGGCCCGGTCGTGACGATGCTGGCGATCCAGGACCGCCCGAGCCAGGCAGCGACCCGCGCCTTTCTCCGCGATCCCGGGCGCGGCCTGCACTTACGGGCCGGCGTCCGGGCCACAAGGCGCGGCGTCGCCGCAGAAGGGCACATCGTCGCCGGCAACCTCGCGCTGCTCGCCGGCTGCTGCGGCCTGCCAGAGCAGCCTCGACTCGAAGGCGCGCTGCTCCTGGTCGAGGACGTCGGCGAGCCTGACTGGCGGATCGACCGCTTCCTGGCCCAGCTGGAACGAGCCGGCGCCCTGCGCGGGCTGTGCGGCCTCGGGGTCGGCGACTTTGGCCCCAACCCGCTCGGCGCCGCCGCGGAACGCACGCTGCTCGCCTGGGCCGACCGGTTGGGAGTCCCGGCCCTGTGCGGCCTGCCGCTGGGCCACCGCCGGCGCAACGCGCCGCTACCCCTCGGCCGCCAGGCACGGCTCGATCCCTGCGCCGGCACTCTGGAGGTCGCCCCGGCGGCGCCGGGAGGGGCAGCGTGAACCGCCAGCGACCACCAGAGGCTGCCGAGGGCCGCGCCATGCCGTCGGAGGCGCTCGACTTGTTGCGTTCGTTCGTCACAAAGGGCCACGCCTCAGCGGCGGCGGCGGCGGTCGTCACCCTCAGCGACGCCGCGCTGTTCGCCGTCGGGCGCCGCCGCAGTCTCCGGTTGGACACTGAGACCTCGACCCTGCGACCGAGCCCGGCGGCCGCCGTCGACCTCGACACCGCCTTCGACCTCGCCTCGCTGACCAAGCCGATGTCGACCCTTGGCCTCCTCGCTCGCGGCATCGGCGACGGCAGCCTGGACCTTGACGAACCCCTCGCCAGCGCTGTGCCTCTCGCCGCGGGCTCCGCCATGGCCGAGGTGCCGCTGCGGTCGCTGGTCGGTCACGGCAGCGGCTGGCCGGCTTGGCGCGACTTCGCGACGGTCTTTGATGACGACAGGGCCGCTGGCCGCGCCAGACGCGACGCACACGCGCTGCGACACGACATCGTGGCCGCCGTGCTGGCGACGCCGCCCGAGCGACCCGCGGGCGTCGCCGTGGTCTATAGCGATCTCGGCTACCTGACGCTCGGTTTTCTGCTGGAGGCGCGGCTGCGGCGGCCCCTCGATGTCGCTACGTTCGAGCTGTTCTCGGCGCTGCCCGTCGCGGCGCCGCCGACCTATCGTCGCACCCCGGTCGGCCTGAGCCCGCGCGACAACGACGTCGTCGCCACAGAGATTTGGCCCCGCCGCTGCCGAGCTGGCTGGCCGCTGCAGGGCGTGGTCCACGATGACAACGCCGCAGCGCTAGAGGGAGTCGCCGGGCACGCCGGCCTGTTCGCGAGCATCCGCGGCGTCGCGGCCTGGGCCCGTGAGTGGCTTCGGGCGATCTGCGGGCGCGAAGTCGCGCTCGGTGGCGCGCTGCTGCCGGAGGTCGCCGATCTCCTGCGGCGAGGCCAGGCGGCGCCCGACACCAGCTGGCGACTCGGCTTCGACACCCCAAGTCGGCCCTCTTCGAACGCGGGCACCCTCTGCTCTGACGCCACCTTCGGCCACCTCGGCTTCGTCGGCACCAGCGTCTTTTTCGACCCTATGCGCGGCGCGGCGGTCGTCTTGCTGACCAACCGCGTGCACCCCGGACGCGACGCCACGGCGGCAATTCGCGCGCTGCGACCGGCGCTGCACGACGCCGTCTGGCGGACAATGGGTACCGGCTTCAGGTGAGGTCGCTCTGGGCGATCCCGGACCATGGCAGCGCGAGTTCAAAGGCTGTCGGGGTCGATTGACCGCTTTCACCCGGCGCTGGTAGGCTTCCGACTCTGCGGTGAGCTAGGCGAACGGTCCCCTGCCTTCGCCAAACGCCGCTGCTCAGTGGGCGGCGGCTGCCCCCACCTTTCGAGGGCTGTGGCAGTGTCCGACGCGCGCCCCATCACCAATGTCACAGAGTACGTCTGTGGTGCTTGTTGGAATGGCTTCGGCGCGCTCAATCCGGGCGTCCGCGGCAGCGACGGCTCGCTTACCTGCCCTCACTGCGGCCACTTGCAGGTCGATGGCGGTGACTGGACCTCGATGGTCCAAGACGCGACGAACGCGGCGGACGCCCTCGATCAGCCCGAGGTCGACTTCGCCGACACCCTCCCCCGAACCACGCACACCGAAGAGTCCGCGCCCGTCGGGTCGAGTGCGCCTAGCGCCATCGCGCGCGAGCATGCCGCGAGCCCATCGATTGGGACCGACGCGTCGCCAACGTCCACCACCCCGGTCGTCGCCACCGCCGAAGCGACCGCAGCGGTCACCCCGCCGGCTGCGCCGGACGCCAACATCGCCGAGTCGATGTCCGCGCACGCCGCCATTGCAGCCGCCCTCGACGCCGAGCCCACCGTCGGCGTCGTCGCCGGCGCCGCCGAGCTGCCGTTCGACCTCGAAGAGGACACCCCGGTCGCCACCGTGAGCCCCATCCCATTGGTCCAGAGCCCGAACCTCAACACCGCCGAAGAGCTGTTGGCCTTTCTGGAGGCAGCAGAAGCCGACGGCGCCGACGACGCCTTCTACGGCGAGACGATGGCCTCGCTGCCCGCCGTGAACGCGGTCCGCGGCGCTCACGCGCCAGCGAGCCACGTTGAGGCCGCCGCTGCCCATGAGCCGACGCATGGCCCCCGGGATGACACGGGCAGAGACGCCTCACCCACCGAGCTCGGCGCCGCAGGCACCGCGAGTCCAGGCGCGAGCGTTGCGGCGACCGTCGTCGTGATCCGGACCACCGGCGCCGCCGGCAAGGCGAGTCGGCAAGCTGCAGAGGCCAAGGTTACAGTCGCCGGCTTGGCGCCGGATCTGGCCTCAGCGATGGACGACGACGACCATGAGACGGCGATCCTCGCCGAGAACACATCGCCCGACCTCCAGATCGCCGACCTGTCGCCAGAGCCAAGCGAGTGGAAGCTGCGCGCGCCGCCGGGTCTCACCTACAATTTTCACAGCGTCGACGCGCTCCTTGGCTGGGCATCCAACCGCTCTACCGAGGGCATGCAGGTCTCTGTCGACGGCCAGACTTGGCGACCGGTCTCGCCCTTCCTCGACGCGCTGCGCGCCGGCCACCGCGGGCGCAAGGCCTTCGCGCTGGCGCAAGTGCCCGAGATGGTCGCCAGCCTCCGTGATGGCTCCCGCACGGCCCTCGACGATATCCGCGACGTCGACGTCCGCGATGAGGTCTTGAGGGCGCTCGAGTCGTGCGCCCCAGGCCCACCGAGCGCGCCCGAGCTGGAGTTGGTGACGCGTCCCAGCGCGAGCCGCCGCAGCCGGAGTGGCGGGCCGGTGGAGCCGGACGAAGTGCCGCAGCTCGAAGCCCAGATGGCTGAGCCCGAGCCGCCAGAAGAGCAGCGCGCCGGGCGCCGACCCACGCTACGTTCGATGCCGCAGGTGGTCGGCGGTGTGACAATGCAGCCGGCTGACGACCCAGGCAGCGCAGGTCGCAACGCCTCGGCGCAGTCGACCGGGCACCCGAGCGGCGAGCGCCGCAGCCAGTCGCCCGCGCCGCGAACCACCAGCGAGCAGCGGAGCGGCGGCCCCGCCCCGGTTGGCAAGAGTCAGCCATCCAGCTCCGGGGTCCCGGCGGCCACCAGCATGTCCCGGCCCTCGTCCACGCGCGCCCTCGCCGCGACGAAGCGAGACAGCGGTATGTCGACGCCTGCCAAGGTCGGCATCGCGCTGGTCGTCGTCGTCGTCGCAGTGGTCGCGCTTCATGTCCTCGGCATCGTCAGGCTGCCTCTGCCATGATCTCACGTGACGGTCAGCACCAGCCACCGGCGCCTAGGCTGGCCCGGGCGGGCGCGCGCTCCACTCCCCGAGGTGCCTGGTCGCGAGGTTCCCCGGCCTCGCAGGCGCGAGGACTCACGCTCGCATGCACCTCGCTGCTGGTCTGTTGCAGCTCTGCGCCCCAGCTGCTGAAGCCCAAAGACGAGGCGGCGGCGCTCTACCTGGAGGGGCTACTGCAAGTCCGCTCGGGCAACCACTTGGAGGCCGCCCAGACCTTCGCCAACGTGGTCAAGCTGCCGGCCTACCTGTCGGCCACCGCGCCGGCACGCCTACGCCTCGGCGACGCCCTCGCCGCCCAGGGCAAGCTTGAGGAGGCCATCGAGGTCTTCGAGGGCTACCAACGGCGCCACGAGGGCACCCGCGACGTCGCGTACGCCGCCTGGCGAATCGCCGAATGCCACGCCCTGCTGGTGCCCGAGGACTTCTGGCTGATGCCGCCGGTGCGCGAGATGGACCTCTCAGCCGTCGACAAGGCCCGCTACCACCTGGAGCGCTTCGTGCGCGCCCACCCCACGGCACCCTGGGTCGGCCGTGCGCTGCAGCTCCGCGATCAGGCCATGGACCTCGAGCTGGCTCAGCATCGCTACGTGATTGGCTTCTACCGCGAGCGCCAGCAGCCGCTCGGTGTCGCTTGGCGCAGCCACGAGATGATGCGGCGCTTTCCGCTGCATGCCCACAGCCTGCAAGACTACAGCGCGCTCGCCGAGGCCTACGACCAGCTGCAGTGGCGCCGCCGCGCCCGTGAGCTCTATCGCCTTGTCGCCAGCCGCTGGCCGCGCGCGGGCG
>SXNM01000317.1 GCA_005777155.1 Pseudomonadota bacterium
CCCGGAGGCGCGCGCCGGCGCCGTCGTGGCCGGAGATCCCGCCGAGGGCGCCGCCCGCCCAGCGGAGCCCGCGGCCCAAAGCGGTCCGGACGAGCGCGCCAACAGACGCATCGCGGCGGCGCAGCGGCTCTTGCATCAGCGTTTTGACCCGGACCGGCCCTTCGTCGACGAAGTGCTCGCCGCCGCAGGGCAAGGCATCGCTGTCCCGCCGGACCGCAACCACGCAGCGGGTCTCTTGGCGATCCTCGCTGCGCGCGGCCAACAGCTTGCGCTGTCGGCGGTGCGCGACGGGGATGTGGTGTTCTTCCGCGATACCTTGGACCTCAACGGCAACCGCGCCCCAGATGACGGCGTCACCCTGGCGGCGGTCGTCGAACGCGTCGAGGCGGACAGGCTGGTCCTCATCCTTCGCCGCGCTGGCCGCGTCCGTCGCGTCGCCGCCGATCCAAGACGTCCCGAGCAGACCCACGACGAGGCTGGACGGGTGATCAACACGCGCCTCGTGCAGTGGCCTGCTTTCGCCAAGGCCCACACCACCGGCGCACTCATCGCCGCGGCGGGCCGCCCCTGAGCCGTGCGGGCCCGCCGAGCGTCGAGGTCAACCCGGCCGAGCGCTTGGGCCCACAGGCGTCGCCGCAGAGCCGCGCTACACGCCGTTGAGCCAGACCAGGGTGGCCCCATCACCGCCTTCACCGCGCCCGCCCAGCCGGCTGTGGGCGACCAGGGGATGGCGACGCACGTGCTGCTCGACGGCGCGCCGCAGCGCCCCGGTGCCGTGGCCGTGCACGAGGGTCACGCCGACGACGCCGCGTAGGGCGGCGCGGTCGAGGAAGGCGTCGGCGGCGGCTATCGCCTCGTCGGCGCGCATGCCGCGCAGGTCGCAGGTCCGATCGTCGGCGCGCATGCCGGCGGTGGCGGCGGCGTCGGCGGCCTGGGCCTCGGGCGCGCTGGCACCGCCACCGAAGAGCGGCGCCTCGCGCTCAGCCTTGGCTGTGGACCGCCCGCCCCGGCGATCTCCAAGCTCGAAGACCGCCGCGTCGTCGTCTTGCCGAGGCGCGCGCCGCGCCACGGGCTGAGCGGCGATGCCGTCTTGCGGCCGAGCGGGGCTGAGGTCGGCGAGCTCGACCCGCACCTCCAGGGCGCCGGCCTGCACCCTCGCCTCGCCACGCCGGCTGTCGACCTCGACGACGCGGACCACTCGGCCAAGGCCTGGATGATAGACCTCGGCGCCCGGTACGACGGCCTCCTTGGCGATCTCTGGTCGTGGCTGGCCGACGTCGTCGCGGCGCTGCAGGCCGGCGCGCAGCTCGCGCTGACGTGCCGCCATCTGGCGGCTCCACTTCTCGACAGCGTCAGGCGGTCCGCCGCCGGCGACGGCGGTCGCGAGGGCTACCCGGGCGTCCTCGAGCTCCGCGCGCACGGCCTCCACCTCGGCCAACGCGGCGGCGCTGGCCTCGGCGACGCGCTTGTCGCGGGCCAGCTGCTCCAGGCGCCGCTGGTTGTCGAGGCGCTCGCGGGCCAGCTGCAGCTGCTGCCGCTCATGACGCAGGCCCTCAGCCTCGCGCGCCGACTCCCGGCGCTGCGCCTCCAGGCGCTCGAGGGCGGCGGTTACGTCGAGGCCGCCGGCGCCGAGCAGGCGCGTCGCGTCGGCGACGATGGCCGCCGGCAGTCCGACGCGCGCCGCCAGCGCCAGCGGGTTGCTCGAGCCGACGGCGTGCAGGCGCAGGCCAAAGGTCGGCGTCGCCGTGGCGTCGTCGAGGGCAAGCGCCGCGTTGGCGAAGCGATCGTCGGCGCTGGCCAGCAGCTTCACCGCCTCGTCGTGGGTGGTAATGAGGCCGAGCGAGGCGGTGTCCGCCAAGGCCAACAAGATCGCCCTCGCCAGCGCAGAACCGGCGGCGGGCTCGGTCCCTGACGCCAACTCATCGATCAGCACGAGGAGCACGCCACCCGCTGCGCAACGCTCGAGCAGAATCCGCAGCCGATCGAGGTGCCCGGTGAAGGTCGAGAGGCCGCGCTCGAGGTCCTGGGCGTCGCCGATGACCAACAGCACGCCGTCGACGAATGGCACCAGCGAGCCCTCTGCCGCGCAGATCGGTAGGCCGCGCCGCGCCATCGCCACCGCGAGGCCCGTGGTGGTCAGGGTCACGGTCTTACCGCCGCCGTTGGGCCCGCTCACCACCAGCCACCGCGGCGCCGACCTGCCCTCGACCGTCGGCTGCAGGGCGATGTCGTTGGCGACCACCCGCACGCCGTCGAGGATCATGCCCGGGTGGCGGGCTCGCCGCAGCTCCAAGCGGTCGGCGCTAAAGGTGGGTCGATGGGCGCCGAGCGTCTGGGCGAGGCGCGCCCGCGCCGCGGCGAAGTCGAGCGCACCGAGGCCGTCGGCGATGGCGACCAGCGCCTCGCCGTGGACCCCGACCTCGGCCGAGAACTGGGCCAAGATCCGCAGCTCTTCGGCGCGCACCGCCTCGGTGGCCAGCGCCAGGCGGTTGTTCTGCTCGACCATCTCGGCCGGCTCGACGTAGATGGTGGCGCCCGTACCGGAGCTTCCATGGACGATCCCTTCGACGGCGCGCCGCTCGCCAGCCTTCACCGGCAGCACCACGCGGTCGTTGCGCAGCGTCCAGTAGTCGTCTTGCAGCGTGCCGTCTTGGTCCAGGGCCCGCACCAGCTCGCCGATGCGGCGTCGCAGCGCGAGACGCAGGCCACGGACCTCCTGGCGCAGCCGGCGCAGCGTCGCGCTGGCCTCATCGCGCAAGCTGCCGTCGTCGTCGAAGGCGACATCCAGCTCAGCCCCGAGGTCCTTGAGGCCCGTCGGCAGCGGGAGACTTGCGGTGAGCGTGGCCAGCGACGGCGCGTGCGGCGCCAGCTGCGGCGCGTGCCGGCGGAGGGCATCGCAGACGTGGACGATGGCGGCGATGCGTCGAAGCTCTGACGACTCGAGCACAGCGCCCCGGCACGCGTGGCGCACGGCGTCGCCGACCGAGAGCACCTCAGGCAGGGTCCGCAAGAGGCCGCGGTCGAGCAGGGCGCGAGCTTCATCTACCAGGTCGAGCCGGCCCTCGGCCTCGGCAGGGCTGACAGCTTCGCCGAGCTGGGCCGCCAGCGCCGCGCCGAGGTCGCTGTCGCAAGCGCCGGCGAGGGCGTCCAAAATCCGTTGCAGTCCGAGCGCGTCTTCCAAGTCTGCCTCCCTCTGGCTGCGACCGCAGCGACGCGCCGGGCACGCACAGCCGGGGCGGCGAACGCTCTCACCGGGAGCGCAGGTCACGGCCGCGGCCGCCGCGGTGGCGCCCTCAGGTTCTCCTGCAATTGCAGACCTGATCGGCCACCCTGTCGCGTCGCAGGTCGCCCCACGGCTCGCTTGCCGCAGCACCACCATCACCTTATCATCGGCGTCGGCCACAGGGGAACGCCCCGCAGCGTGGCCGACGCGCGGCGCGACGACCTCGGCCCGATCTCGGCTCGGACGACTAGGCTGGAGGCAGCATGCGTGGCGAGCCCGGTGACGGTAATCAACCAGGGGCGGCAGCGCCGACCAACTCACCTGCGGCGTCGCGGGCGAGTTCGCCCAGCCGCGGCAACACAGGCGGAGGCCTCGCCGGTGGCCGCACCACCAGCCGCCGAGACGGAGAGGGGGGCCGCGCCACCTTGCGTGGCAGCACGCGTTCGGCGTGGGACGAGTTCCGGCGAGCAGCGCCGCAAGACACCGCGGTCCTCGGTCGGCCAGTGCCGTTTGTCGGGCGTCGCCAGGAGCTTGAGCGCCTCTACGACGTGCTGCGCGACGCGCTCAACAAGCGCGACTGCCGCGCCGCGTGGGTGCACGGCGCCGCTGGCATCGGCAAGAGTCGACTGATAGCCGAGCTGGAGCGCGCGGTCGCGCCGGCCAAGCGCGGCGTCTGTTGGCTTGAGGTGAACGCGGCGACGGACGCTGGCGGCCCGCCGTCCCTGGTCGGCCGCGTTTTTGCCGCCCTGCTCGACGTTGGCTCCCCGCCGGCTCCCGACGCCATGCGGGCGCTCCAGGTACGCCTCGCCCAGTGGATTGGCGACCGCCACGCCAACGAGGGGATGGCGATCGTCGGGCCCGTGCTCGGCCTGGGCGCCCCTGGCCTCGAGGCGCGCGACACCGTCGCCGCCCCCGACTCGCAGCCTGAGCTGGCCTTGCAGCTGCTCGGCAGCTTGCTACGGGCGCGCGGCCGTCAAGGTCCGCTGGTGCTGTGCATCGACGCCAGCCGCGGCGCCTCCGAGGAGGTGGTCAGCGTCTGCCGCACGCTCGTAGAGGCGCTCGCCGGCATTCCGGCGGCGCTCATCATCGAGTCGCGGCGCGCCCCAGCGCGTGGCGTCCCGGCGACGCCGCTGCCGCTCACCAACCTCGCCGCCGAGGCCGCTGTTCTGCTGGTGCAGCATATTCTGCAGGGCGTCAGCGGCGCCCCGGCCGGGCTCGATCGCGAGATCGTCGAACGCGCCGCTGGCGTGCCCGAGCGCATCGTCGACTTGGTGCGCGGCATGGTCGCCGCCAACGATCTCGTCACCAGCGACGAAGGCTGGCGTTGGCGTGGTCAGACTGAGCCGGGCGGTGGTCCGCTGCTGCCCGAGCCGGTCGCAGGTCGCGGCGATTCGCTGCCAGACCGCATCGCGCGGCTGCCAGATGAGCTGCGCGGCGTGGTGGAGGCCGCCGCGATCTATGGCCAGACTTTTCAGTTCGGCGGCGTGCTCTCGGTGCTGCGCGGCATGGCCCGAGACCCGACTGACGCCATGACCGACCGCGACCGCACTCGCCTCAAGGCGGGGATGATGCAGCTGCAGTCTGTCGAACTTATTCGGTTTATTGACGAGAAGCGCCGCCGTGGAGACGTGGCATTCATCTTCGAGGTCCCCGGCGACGCGCCGCTCTTGACGGCGCACATGGCGCCAGACCGGCGGCGGCTCGCGGCGCGCCTTGCGGCCCAATGGCTGCAGGCGCGGCCCATCCACGATCCGATCGCCGATCCGGCCCGCATCGCGGAGCTGCTCCTGGCGGGTGGCCGTCTGCGGCAGGCCGCCGAGCGCTACTTGCAGGCCGGCGAGGCGGCGCGCAGCGTCGGTCAGTCGGCGCGGGCGGTGGAGATGTTCGCCGCTGGCGCCCGCCTAGTCGAGACCGATGACGCTGACCTCGGGGCCGACCTGAGGATCGCGCAGGGTGGCGGCATGTTGCGCCTCGGCAAGGCGGCTGAGGCCGAGCCAGTCTTGCTTGAGGCGCTGCAGATGGCGCGGACGTTGGAGGATGACCGCCGCTGCGGCGTCGCACAGCTCCGCATCGCCCAAGTGGCGCGCGTCCGCGGCCGCTATGACACCGCCATCAGCTTCTTGGAGGGCGCGCTCAAACACCTGCGCGTCGCCGGCGAGCACCGCTGGATCGCCGACGTGATGGACGAGCTCGGCCTATGCCACTCCAGCCGGGGCGCCCAAGACGCGCTGCGCGACGCGCTGGCCCACTTCCTCAAGGCCCTGGCGCTGCGGCGGCGGTCGGAGGATCGCCGTGTCCTGGCGCGCTCGCTGTGTCATATCGCGCGCATCCACGTCGCCCGCGGCCACTTCGACGACGCGCTAGATGCGGGCGAAGAGGCGGTGCAGATCTGCGAACTGATCAGCGATCGCTGGGGCTTGGCGTTGGCGCGCCTCGTGATGGGCGAGGTCCACGCCGCCGCCGGACGCTACCGCGCCGCCGAAACCGTCTGGACCGCCGCCGCTGAGCTGGCTAGCGAGCTCGGCGATCCCGCGCGACGCCTCGAGATCGTCCTCGCCCACGCGGAGGCGGCCATCGCCAATGGCCAATGGCAGGACGCCGCGGCGCTCCTCGTCGACCAGATCGACGCCGCCCGCCGCCTCGACGATCCGGAGCTGCGCTCGGGCTTGTACCGCATTCAGGCGAGCGTCTCCCTCGAGCGTGAGGCCTACGAGACCGCCGATCTCGACAGTCAGAAGGCCGTCGAGGTCGCCCGCGAGACGCATGGCAAGGCGGCGGTGGCGCGCGCGCTCCTGGTCCGCGCCTGCGTGCTCGGCACCCGCGCCTTGGTCGGCACCGGCGCCACCAGCACCGTGCTCGATCGCGAGACCACCAACACCTTTGACGAAGCCATCGGTGATCTAGCCGCCATGGGCGATCTGCAGCGCCAGCTCGCCGGCCTGCGCTCCTACGTCCACTACTTGACCCAGCGCGGCGGAGGCCCCCGCCTTACCGAGGTTGATAGCCGCCTCCGCGAAGCCCAACGGCAGCTGGCCAAGGTCAGCGGTCGCAGCGACCGCGCCGGCTGAGCGAAGCGTTCTAAGGCGTTGGGCGCGGGCAACACCGCCGCGCTTCCAATGGACGCTGAGCCCCGAGGGCGCCGAATCGCGGGCGGCTCCGGTGGAAGCGAGCCGGCAATTGCTGCTTCCAGCGGGAGGGCGTCGAGCCCGGCCAGAGAGTGACGGCGAGAGGCGCGTCCCGCCATGACAGGTCGCGTCTCTAAAAGCGCCCGCTGAGCTGTAGCCCAAAGAAGCCGCTGGCCTGGGCGCCACCCCCGCCAGCCATCGGCAGCAGCGTCGGCGTCGCCTGCGCCTCTTGCACCTGGCCCGGCACCATGAGGAGCCAGGTACCACCGGCCGCCAAGCAGCCGCCGACCACCGCCGCCGCCAGACCGGCCTGCCACGCCGAGGTCGCACCGTCGATGATCGCGCCATAGCGCGGATCGCCGGAGCTGAAAGCGTCGGCTGACGTGGCGGCGGCTCCGGCCTGCAGCATCACGGCGGCGCCCACGGCGGCGGTGGCGGTGCCGACGCCGGCGAGCAGCCAGCCACGACCGGCCCTGCCGAGGCCGTCGCTGCCAAAAAGGTACAGGCTGCTGACGCCGGCGGCGATGGCGCCGGCGCCGACGGCCCCATAGCCAGCGTAGACGAGGTTGGCCGCAGCGTCGTAGCGGGCCCGGTAGGCCTTTTGCTGGACCGCCGCCTCTGTCGCGGCCTGGGCCTCGCCAATGCCGTAGAGCACCATGCCCGCGCCGACAGCGGCGAAGGCGGCGCCGGTGCCAAGCCACAGCGCGCCCTTGGCGATCGACGACATCGGCGACGAGGGCGCTTCAACCTGTTCGTCGGCACCCAGCGCGACCTCGACGGGCGCATCGCTCGGCAAGGCGGGTGTGGCGTTGGGCGACGTCGGGCTGTCTAGTGCCGGGGCACCTTCGCCGTCCTCATTGCGCGGCTTAGCGTCTTCGGCCGAGCCGCTGACTTGGGGACGTCCGCCTTCATGGCGCAATCGATCGATCGGTCGGTGGCCGAGCTCGTGGCGCTCGCCGCGGTTGGCCAGCTCGAGCGGCGACAGCGGCCGGTCGGCGTTGGAGGCGGTGGGGCGGTTGCGTCGCAGCGCGCCGGCGCGCTCGAGCTGAGCGTCTACGCGCCTACGCTCCGCCGGCGCCAGCACCCAAGTGTCGGTCCATGGCATGAACCCATCGGCCTTGATCTCCAGCAACCGCTGACCAGCGCGAACCTGAAAGACCCGGCGCGTCGAAAGCCCCTGGTACATGCCGTCGACCCAGACCTCGCCCGTGACCGGTCGAACATCGAGCTCAAGCACCGCGGGCCGCATGTCCCTGAGTCGGATGCTCTGGCTCCGCGTCTCGCCGGCCTTGGCGTCGACGATGAGCTCTTCGGTGGCGAAGCCCGCCAAGGTCGCCAACACCTGGTGCGAGCCGCTCCGCAGCCAGATGCGGTAGTGGGCGCGCTTCGGCAAGAAGGGTACGTCGTCAACGGTCAGCAGGGCGTGGGGTGGATGGACCTGGATCTCGACCAGTCCGGCCTCGGCGTCGCGCAATGGCCAGTGTAGCTCGCGCAGCAGGGCGCTGGCTCGTCGGTGGGCCGAGTCCTGGTTGGGGCAGGCCAGCGCTCGTTCGGCCCAATTGGCGGCGCCCGGAACGTTACCGCGCGCACGCAATTGCACGGCGATGACGATGGCCGCGTTCGACGTGGGAGAGCGGTCGAAGGCTTCGATCTGTGAGCGTTCCTGAGCGAGAGCCGGCGCGGCCCAGCAGAGCAGGCCACACAGGAGGCCTAGCGCGCGAAAGGGCCCCGCCAGCGCAGCGCCACGACGGACGCCACCCACCGCCGGGCGACGCCCAGGGCCCGCCGACAGCTCCCACAGAGCGCAGGAGAGATCCTGTAGGGGATTCAGTGCCATGGCCCTAGAACGCTCAGGAAGGAGGGTCGCGCCGTGGGGCGTCCGCGCCGCCGTCGGCGGGGCCCACCTGAGCGTAGCACGGACGCGCCGCGGCGCCAGGGAATCACTGCCTCGGGCGTCGTTGCAGGCGGGCGCGCCGCTCGAGTGCGCCGTCCGCCGCGTGGAAAGTCAGCACGGCCTCCGCCCCGCGCACCTCCAGGCGAGCCCAGCCAGGGCTGCTGAGCGCAAAGAGCGTCTCGTCGCCGCGGCCGACCGGTCGGAGCTTGCCAGCGGTGCCGGAGACGACGAGCGCGACGTCGCAGGGACCCCGCAAGAGCTGCTTGTCGTGGTCGTGGCCGGCGACGAACACGTCGACCTTTCCGCAGAGGTGGCGCTGATAGAAGGCCGCCATCGCCGGCTCGGCGTGGCGGTGCATGCCGTACGAGCGCCAAGGGTGGTGGCCCGCGGCGACGATCCAGCGATCGCCGCGGGCTGCGGCCTCGCGCAGGACAGCGTCGAGCCAAGCGCCCTGGTCGTCGTCCAGCCTGTTGGTGTCGAGCACTACGAGGCGTACGGCGCCAAGCGAGACCGTGTAGTAGCGGGCCGGCATATGGGCCGGGAACTTGCCAGCCCGGCTGCCCTGGGTGCCGTAGCGGGCGATCCAGGCGTTGGGGTCGCGGTGGTAGTCGTGGTTGCCGAGCGCCAGCCACAGCGGCGCACCGAGGCCCCGGTAGTGGTCCTCGAAGTGCGTCAGCGCCATCGGGTCGTCGGCGTCGCCGAGGCCATCGGGGTAGATGATGTCGCCGACCAACACCGCAGCGTCACAGACCTGCGTCGCGCACTGGCGCGCCATCCCGTTGGCGACGTCGCGTTGCTGGGAGTCGTTGGTGCCGCTGTCGCCGAACAACAGCAAGCGCGTCGGCGTGGCCCCCGTGGCGCCCTCCATCGCCGTCGACGTCGCCGATACGCTCAGTGGCCGTGGCAGCTCCAGCTGGAGATCGGGTGGAGAGGCCTCGTCGTCGCTGCCAGACGAAGCGGCAACCGAGGGCGCGCTGGCGGACTCTGCGCGCTGGGCGGCGCCGCCACCGCAGGCGCTGCAGCCGAGGGTCCAGCCGGCGATCGCGACGAGCGACGCGGCGCCAAGGTCGCGAAGCCAGCGCTTCAAGGGCACCGAAGCGTGCCGGCCCAACGGATGATGGCCGTCACACGCTGGGCTCATAGCGTGGGCTTGCGCGCCGCGGCCGACTTCGCTTCCCGGCGATCGCTGTGGAGGCGGTCTGCCTTCTCTTGCATGTTCGCTAGCTTGCGGTACAGCTGCGAAAAGTCGGCGTTCTGAATGAACTTCATCAGGTGGTTGCGGCCGCGAAACTCGCTGGTCGTCGCCGTGTCGATGATGTCCTTGAGGATCCGGATCTCGTTGCGAGTGAAGGAATTGCTCACGCGGATCACGGGCTGGGCCGTCTTGTTGCTCGCGCTGGTGGTCATGGCACTGGTACTCCGCGCTAGGGTGGGGGGCTGGTCCGGCACGGGCCTGGGCGGTCGATGGCCGCGGAACTCAAGCTGGACCGTCGCGTCGCGCTGGCGCGTTTCCCGCGGGCGCGGCGCGCGATTTCGGGTGCATGCGACCCGCCCGCGCGTCGCTCGGGTTCACCCGAAGTTGGCCGCCGGCGCGGCCGTCTTGCCGGCATCGGCGCGTCAGGGGAGCATGGACCAAGGATCGCGACTTGCCTAGTCCCCCTCGGGTCCAGGTTTGTCGAGCCGACGCTCGCCGGTGGGGGCGACTCGCCGGCCGCCACAGGCTCGCCGCCGCCAGGAGAACAGCACCGCATGAAGATCGTGGACTTGCGCAGCGATACCGTCACCCGGCCCGGCGCAGCGATGCGCGCAGCCATGGCTGCTGCAGAGGTCGGCGACGACGTTTTTGGCGACGACCCCAGCGTGCAGCGGCTTGAGGCCCGAGTCGCCGCGCTGCTGGGAAAAGAGGCTTCGATCTTCGTACCTTCGGGGACGATGGCCAACCAGCTCGCGCTCAAGTTGCAGACGCGCCCGGGCGACACCGTGCTCTGCCACGCTCGCTGCCACGTCCTCTGGCACGAGGCTGGGGCCGCGCCCGTGCTGTCCGGCGTCCAGCTTCAGGGCACCGACAGCGACGACGGCACGCTGGATCTCGCGATCCTGCGCGGACGCTTGCGTTCGGCGGAAGATGGCGCCAACCCACCGACGCCGTTGGTGATGCTGGAGAACACCCACAACCACTGCGGCGGCAGGGTCGTGCCCCAGGCGCACGTGCGCGCCGTGGCGGCGGCGGCGGCGGCGGCTGGCGCTGCGCTGCACCTCGACGGCGCCAGGCTGTGGAACGCCCATGTTCAGAGCGGGCTCTCGCTGGCGGAGCTGGCCGCGCCGGCGACCACGGTCTCTGTCTGCCTCAGCAAAGGGCTCGGCGCGCCAGTCGGCAGCTTGCTGTGCATGCCACGCCCGCTGTGGCTGGCGGCGCGGCGGCTGCGCAGGATGCTCGGCGGCAGCATGCGTCAGGCCGGGATGTTGGCAGCGGCGGGGCTTCATGCGCTCGATCACCACGTTGAACGCCTGGCCGAGGATCATCACCGGGCCAAGGTCCTCGCCGCCGCGCTCGCAGCCGTCCCCTGTGTCGCGATCTCGCCGCCGGAGACCAACATCGTGCGCTTCGGCTTGCTGGCCGGGCACCCGCTCGCCGCCGATGGACCGACCGGCTTGCAGGCCCGCGCCCTCGCCGCCGGCGTCGCGTTGACGGGCACCGGCGGGACGTTCCGGGCCGTATTGCACCTCGACGTCGACGACGACTCGCTCGCCCACGCCTGCGACCTCCTCACGGATCTCATCGCCACCAACGACCAGCGTTAGCGCCTGCGGTCGCCACCGCGGCGATCGCCCTCACCCCTCGACGGGAGCCCTATGCGAAGCCATCAACTCTGCCTGCCCATCCCCGCTCGCCTGCCGCGGCGACGCTCCTGGCGCGCCGTCATCGCCATCGGCGGCGCCCTCCTCGCCGCCAACGCCATGGCCGCCCCGTCGGCGCCCGCCGTTCTGCAGACGCCTGGCGCCACAGTCGCTGGCGCCAAGCGCGACCACGACATCACCGTCGAGGACTACTTCACGCTGACACACCCGATGCAGGTCACCGCCGACCCGAGCGGTCGCCTCGTCGCCTGGGCCGAGCTGCGCTGGCAGGACGACCTGCCGACCCGCAACAGCGAAGTATGGGTCGCCGATCGCCGCGCCCCGGGCGGCGTGCGCCCGCAGCGGCTGACCTTTCACGCCGCCTTCGACGGCGAACCGCGCTTCTTTCCCGATGGCCGCAGCCTCGCCTTCGTCAGCACGCGCAAGGACGGCGGCGCGCCGGCGCTCGACGAAGGGGTGCGTCAGGTCTGGCGCGTCGGCGTCGATGGCAGCGGTCTGCGGCCGCTCACCGCCCACAAGGGAGGCGTCGAGAGCTGGCAGCTGGCCGCCGATGGCAAGGCCCTCTACTACACGACTGGCCGCGAGCATCAGGACGAGGACGGCTTCGCCGCGCTGCGTAAGAGCCACCCGCTCGACTATGGCCGCGGCGTCCGCAAGTGGTCGACGCTGTGGCGGCTCGATCTCGATGATTGGCGGCTGCATGAGCTGGCCAAGGTGCCGGCCTTCGTGCGCGACTTCGCCATCGATCGGGCCCAGACGCGGGCCCTGCTGCTGACGGTGCCCAGCCGCCGCCTCATCGACAACGAGGGCTGGTCCAAGGCTGAGCTGCTCGAGCTCGCGCCGACCATGGACGCCGACAAGCCCAAGCTGACGCCGTTGCCCGACGCCCTCTTCCGCGCCGAGGCACCTTCGCCCTATGGTTGGCTCGAGCACCCTGTCTTCAGCGACGACGGCAAGGTAGTGGCGTTCACGGTCGGATTCGACGGCTATCCAGGCGAGAGCATTGCCTTTGAGCTGGACGGCGCCCAGCCGCGCGGACACCGACTGCCCCGCTTCGAGGCCTACAGCCTGGAGGGGGGCATCGCCTTCCGCCCAGGCACCCGAGAGCTCTGCACCCACGGCACGTTGCGCGCGCTTGACGGCGTGTTCTGCGTCGCTGGCATCGGCGGCGGCAAGGTCGGCGCCAGCACGCGCCTGACGCCGCCTGAGGCCGGCACGGTGCAGGAGTTCGCCTTCGCCGGTAGCGGCGAGCTGGCGGCCATCGTCGCCACCACGACGTCGACGCCCGAGGTCACGGTGCTCGGGGCGCGCGGCGCCAGGCAGCGCATCAGCCGCCTGAACCCGCAGGTGGATCGCTGGCGCCTGCCACAGATCCAGACCATTCGCTGGAAGAGCCGCGACGGCACCGAGGTCGAGGGCATCCTCGAGCTGCCGCCCGGCTATGAGCTCGGCAAGGGCCCGCCTTTGCCGCTGGTGGTCGAGCTGCACGGCGGTCCCACCTCTGCGACCAAGCTCGAGCTGCGGTATTGGATCTATGGCCGGACCCTCTTCGCGGCGCGCGGCTGGGCTTTGCTGAGCCCAAACTATCGCGGCTCCACCGGCTACGGCGACAAGTTCCTGACTGACCTCATCGGGCACGAGAACAACCGCGATGTCGCCGACATCCTCACCGGGGTAGACCACCTCATCGGGCTCGGCGTCGCCGACAGCAAGCGCATGGCGGTGATGGGCTGGTCCAACGGCGGCTACCTGACCAACTGCGTCATCGTCGCCGATCAGCGCTTCGCCGCCGCCTCCTCGGGCGCTGGCGTGCTCGACATGGCGATGCAGTGGATGACCGAGGACACCCCGGGCCACGTCATCAACTACATGCGCGGTCAGCCGTGGATCGTGCAGGACGAGATGCGTCGCAGCTCCCCGCTCTACGGCCTCGAGAAGGTGCGGACGCCGACGCTCATCCACTTCGGCGCCGGCGACGAGCGGGTGCCAGTGCAGCATGGCCAGGGGCTGTTTCGCGCCCTTGACCAGTACTTGAAGGTGCCGACACAGCTCGTCGTCTACCCCGGCGAGGGGCATGGGCTCGGCAAGCGCGCCAACCGTGAGGCCAAGCTGCGCTGGGACCTCGCATGGTTCGAGCGCCACGTGCCCGGCTTCGGCCCCAAAGCCGCGACCCCTGCGCCCACCGCGCCTGCGGTTGCGACGCCAGGGAGCGTCGGTCCTTGACCCTTCACCTTCGCCGGGTTATCGGCCCGACGCGTTCGCAGCTGCCCCAATTGTTGGCAAGCACTAGATCGAACGCCGCGCTCGCGCGTCTCCCTTCACACGGGCCACGGTGGTCCGATCGGGAACGCGAACGCGGCACGTCTGGGGACCACCCCGGGGAGATCAAGATGACGTCGCTCGCATTCCACTTCCGCGTGCGGCCACGCGGCCAGGGGGCCTGAAGGGGCGCTCTGTTGGCCGCGCTGGTCCTCGCCGTCGCGCTGCTGGCTACCGCTTGTGGTGGTGGCGTTGACTGGCGCAAGCAGACGCTCAGCCTGCAGGCGCAGGGGTTCCACTTCACCGGCACCAATATTTAAGGCGTCGGCTGGAGCGGCTCGGGCCTGTGGCTGGACAACACGACGATCTTGACCAACGCGCACGTCGCGGGCAAGGCCCTCAAGCTCAAGGGCAAGGACGACTACGGCACGGAGTTCAACTTCACGCACATCAGCGGCTACGACGCCAACTTGGACATCGCCGTCGTCCGCGCCGAGCGCGCCGCTGAGGTCGATGAGCTGCCACTGGTGCCGCGCCCCGGCGACCCCAAAGAGCTGCGCGGCACCAAGGTGTTGGCGATCGGCAACACCGGCGGCCAGGGCCTGTCTCGCTACACGGGCGAGATCACCAACGTGGTCGGAGAGCCCGCCCAGGAGAACCTCGTCCACTCGGCCGACATCTCGTCAGGCAGCTCCGGCGGCCCGCTGTACAACGAGGAGTCGGGCGAGCTGCTAGGCATCAACAAGAGCATCAACTTGGCGCTGCGGCAGTCGTTCGCGACGCCCGCTTGGCTGGTGCAGGGCGTCATCGAGAAGGGCAAGGGCAGCGGCGTCCCGTTGACGGAGGCCTTCGAGCCGAAGAACTTTCCTATCACCCTCGACGTCAAGCGTGAGTGCTGCCTCGAGCCCGGTCAGAAGCTGGTCGCCCCGGTCAACATCGTCGGCGTCGCAGACCTGGTGGCGCTGGTCAACTTCACCACGGAAGGGACGCCCCTCTTCTTCGGCATGATCCGCGGCGATCAGCTGATGTCCAAGGGCGTGCTGACCCAGAACCTGGTCGCGGCGTGGTCGCTGCCAGGCAGCGGCGTCTACGCGGTCATCCTGGTCAACCCCCCACCGCGCCGGCGAAAGCCTGCGGCGTGATCGGTGTGGGACGGATGGCCTGGGAGAAGCGGATCCACAAGTAGCGGACGCGATCCCCGGCGCGGGTGGCGCTTGGCTCGAAGAGAGACCAGCGCAATCTCGCGCCTGAGGAGAGAGGAGACACAGACATGGGCAACTACTTCAGCAAGTACTTCCAGAAGTCGAAGGTCGCCGCCGCGGTGTGTGCCGTGCTGGCCGCCGCGCTCGCCCTCGGCCCTGGCGCCGCGGTGGCGCAGACGAAGGGCGCCAAGCCTGCACCGGCGGCGCCTGCCGCCAAGGCCGCTGACGCCAAGGCCCAAGAGGCCGCCCGCGCCCCCTCGGCCGACCGCAAGGCCGTCCCGCCGGCCGCACCGGCGCCCGCCGCTGCCGCGACGACGACCAACGCCGCCTCGATCGGCGAGCCGACCGACGCCATCATCACCTCCGGGGACAACATCGCCGTGGTGCAGCCGGTGTTCATGGTCGGCCAGGGCAGCGACGCAGCGTGGCGCGATCTGGCGGCCTCGGTGCACGGCAAGAAGGCCGGCGCCGCAGGCGCAGCGGAGATCGGCAAGCTGCAGATCGACGCCCCGAAGAAGGTCGCCAAGGAGGCCAACCAGTTCGCCGGCAGCTCGGCGGCCGCAGACATCGCGGTCCTGCAGCAGTCGGTGGCGCTCGGCTTCATCCCGGCGTTGGTCATCTCGGGCAAGACGGACGCCGCCAAGGCGCTGGCCCAGAAGCTCGCCGGCAACCTCGAGGTGCTCGAAGGCCTCTCCGAGGACGCCCGCAAGTCGGCCATGGTCTTCATCGCTCTGGGCCTCGCCGAGAAGGAAGCCGAGGGCAAGCTCATCGGCATGATCTTCGGGATGGCGATGCGCAGCGGCATGGTCGGCATCGCCACGGGTCCGCAGCGCGGTCACGGCTACTACGTCGCCGGCGTCTGGTCGGGCATGGCGATGATGTTCGCCAGCATCGGCGGCAAGCACGAGACCTTCGCCGACATCGCCGAGCCCATCTGCGTGCTGCTCGACAAGGACGCGCAGTTCGGTGGCAGCGATCGCACGATCGCCGCCCACATGCGCAAGATCGCCGAGGAGCTCCGCAAGGAGACGCCCGATGTCGGCGTGGTTCGTGGTGAGGTCGGTGGGATCTTGGCGGTCAAGGCCGACGAGCCCAAGGCCCCCTAGCCAGTTGCGACCCGGCGTATCCGGACGCGCGCCGTGCGGCCCGCCGCGGACCAGGATCCGTCGCGGGCCGCACTGCGTTTTGCCCGCTCTTCGAGGTCTGGAGGCCACATGACCGAGATTCGCAGCGACATCGGCGCCAATACGCGCGCGCCGGACAGGGCCGCCGCCCTCGTCGCCATTGGGCTGTTCGTCGGCGCCGTGCCAGCCTAGGCGGCGCCCGTCGTCGCGCCTTTCGCTGTGCCGGGGGCCACCGCCACTGGCGCCACTTCCGCCGCCGGCGGGCCTACGCCGGCCGCAGTCGACAAGCCGGCGTTGCTGCAGAAGGCCACGCCCGCGGCCCGTGCCCTGTGCAGTCAGCTGGAGGGAGATTCCCTGGAGTGGTGCGCCCAGGGTTGCCAATGGCCGGCCGAGACCGCCTGTTTGATGGTGCGTCGCTGGGGACCCCTTGGCATCAACGTCGCCGTCCATGCCCGCGACCAGCGGCGCGACGTGCGCGAGGTCGCCAAGGAGCATGGGCAGGCCGCTGAGTGGGGGCGCTTGCTGCGGCTCTACGCCGACCATGAGCAGATCGCCAAGGTCGACTGGAGCCCACCGGTGCCGCTCAACGCCACCGTCGAGGCCGCGCTGACCAGGGCCAAGCAGGCGACGGTGGAGGGGGTCCAGGCCTTTCGCGCCCGCGACCTCGACGGCGCGGCGCAGCGCCTGGGCGACGCTCTGGCCGTGGTCCGCGACGTTTTTGGCAAGGACCACGTCGAGGTCGGCCACGCTCTGGTCCGCTGCAGTCACGTCCTGCTGGCTCAGCGCCAGGCGGAAGCGGCGAACAAGGTCTTCCTTGAGGCGCGGGCCATCTTTGCGGCGGCGATGGACCCCGAACATCCCGCCGTCGCCGACGCCGAGGTGATGATCGCGCAGGCCGCGACCGCGCTGCACCAGCTGGCCCGTGCACGCCCGCTGGTCGAGTCGGCGATCGTCAAGCGGTCCAAGACGCACGGCGACGACGATCCGCAGGTGGCCACCGCCTGGAACAACTTGGCGCACGTCTGTGAAGAGCTCGCCGACCCCGTCTGTCAAGGTCGGGCGCTTGAGCGGGCGCTGGCGATTCACCAAGTAGTCTCTGGCCCCGAGTCGGAACAAGTGGCGACAAATATGAGCAACCTCGGCCTGTTCCGCACAGAGCAGGGCCGCTACCCCGAGGGGCGCGTCTTGCTCGAGCAGGCGCTCCGGCTGCGGCGGCTTCCTGGGCGAAGCCCCCGAGATCTCGCCATCTCGCTCAACAACCTCGCTGGCTTGGAGAAGGAACTCGGCAACCTGAAGGTGGCGCGGAGTCTGCTCCAGGAAGCCATCGCGGCGTGGGAGCGCGACCCGCGCCACGACCCGGTGGAGAAGGCGGTCAGCATGCAGATGCTCGGCCAGCTCCTGTTTGACTCCGGGGATCTCCAGGCCGGCGTCACGCTCCTGATGCAGGTCGATGGGCTGCTGCAGGTCCTGCCAGCGCTCCATCCCAAGCGCATCTCGTCGCTGCGCACCATCGGCCAATTCCAGCTCACGATCGCTGCGATGCAGCCGCGCGGGCCGGACCGCACCGCCTACGAGGCGCAGGCGCGCAAGCACATCGAGCTCGCGCTCCAGGGCATGATCGCCCTGCGCGGACGCGAGCACCCGGAGACCGCAGAAATGCTCTTGGTTTATGCGGGCTTGCTGCAACAGGTGGAGGGCCCGGCGGCGTCGTTGCCCGCCTACGAGGCGGCGCTGG
The DNA here is from genome assembly GCA_005777155.1 of Pseudomonadota bacterium. Classification (GTDB taxonomy): domain Bacteria; phylum Myxococcota_A; class UBA9042; order UBA9042; family UBA9042; genus SXNM01. The sequence continues at coordinate 17,422 of SXNM01000317.1, forward strand.
CGGGGCTGCGTCGCCACCATCCCGAGGGCCATCGCCTGTGCCTCGTGGCGCTCGCCAACCTCGCCGGCGCCGCCCTTGGCGACGGCAAGCCCAAGGTGGCGCTGCCGCACTACCAGAAGGCGCTTCAGCTGGCCTTGGACTCGTTGGGCGCCTAGCACCAGACCACGCGGGGAATCCGCAACCAGCTGCTGCAGACGCGCCTAGACCTTGGTTTTGACCGCGCGCTGCACGACGACGCCGGCGCGCTGGTCGCCGCCCTGCTGGATCGCCTGGCGGCAGCTGTGCCGGCGGCTGCGACCGACCTTGAGCTGCTGCTTTTGACGCACCAGCTCGACCACGAGCGCAGCACCGTGCTGCGGCTGGTCGGGATCTCTGCTGAGCCGGCGCGCGTCTTTGAGTGGGCGATGCAGCTCACCGGCGCTGCCCAGCGCGCCGAGACGGTGTGGCGGGTCCTGCGCCGCGCAGGCGCCATGGGTGGCGAAGCCGGCGGCGCCAAGGGCTCTACGCTCGCCGCCGCCCTGGAGGCCCGACGCGAGCTGAGTCGCGAGCAGCTGGCGTTGGAGGCCGCAGCCGGCAACGTGCGCCTTTCGCCCGAGCGACGGCAGGCCGAGCGTCGCCGCGTCGCCACCGCCGTCGCCGCCGCCGACCGTCGCCTGGAGCAGCTGGCGCCGGAGTTCGCCGACCTTCAACGGTCGCTGCGCCCGTCGCTCGGCGAAGTGTGCACTACGCTCGCCAAGCAGCAGGCGGCGCTGGTCGCCTACGTCGAGCCCCAAATCGTCGACTCTAGCGGCACCATGCGGGCGCACTACGCCGCCTTCGTCGTCGACGCCGGCTGCCAGGTCAGCTCGCAGGTCCTTGGCGGCTCACGCGAGATCGACGCCAAGATCCTCGCCTTTCGCAAGGCGCTCGCCGAGACGACGTCGTGCTTTGGCAAGCGCCGCAAGATGCAGCTCTGCGCCGCGCAGGCCAAGCTGCAGGACGAGGCCGGAGCGGCCGTGCGGGCGGCGGTGTGGGCGCCGCTTCAGGCGAAGATGGGCGCCCTGAAGCGGGTCTGGATCGCCCCAACCGAGGACCTCAACGCGGTCTCGTTCGACGCGTTGCCGGACGGCGCCGGCCGCTACCTCGTCCACGACGTGAGCATCGGCTACGTCACCCACCCCGCGGCGTTGGCGCCGATGGTCGCCGACCGCCCCCAGGCCGCGGCGCGCTCGTCGTCGGCGACGTCGACTATGAAGCGGCGGCTCCCGATGCCGCCGGCGCCGTCGCGCTCTGGCGCAGCTGCGACGGCGTCAAGTGCGCGGAGCTGCCGGCGCAGGACCAGGTACAGCGCGTCAGCGCAGCGGCCCGCAGCGCCACCCGCGCCGCCGCTACGGTCTGCGGCCAGGACGCGCGCTGGACGGCGTTGCCGCAGACCGAGGCCGAGGACGTGGCCGCCATGCTCGGCCGGCGGCTCGGCGAGGCGATGCTCGTCAGCGGCGCGGCTGCGACCGAGGCGGCGCTGACCGACGCCTTCGAGGGCAGGCGGGTGCTGCACATCGCCTCTCAAGGCTACTTCGCGCCGGCCGCGGCCTGCGCCAGCGTCGAGGTCAGCCAAGCGAAACGCGAAGAGCTGATGCGCATGCGCGTCGACGAGATCCGGTCCGACCCGCTTTTTGATCCGCTGCGGCAGTCGGCCTTGGTCGTCGCGGGCCGCAACCGCCGCTTGCAGGCGGGCAACAGCGAAGAAGGGAGCGCCGACGACGGCCTCATCACCGCGCGCGACCTGGCCCGCCTCGACCTGCGCGCCGCCGACCTCGTCGTCCTCTCTGCCTGCGAGACGGGGCTCGGCGAGAACGCCAACGCCGACGGGCCGGTCGGGCTTGGACGGGCGCTGCTGGTCGCCGGAGCCGGCGCGGTGGTCGCCTCGCTCTGGCAGGTGCCGTCGATCGAGACTGCGGCGCTCTTCTCGGCCTTCTACGAGCGCGTCCAGTCCGCCGCCAGCGCCGCCCCGGCCAAGGCGGTCAAGGCCAGCAAAGCGGCGGGTCGGCCGAACGCCAGCGCCGCCCTGCCGTCAACCGCCGTCGTCGACGCCATGCGGTCGGCGCGGCTCGCGCTCATCGCCGATCTCGAGCGGCGCGGCGTCACGCGCTCGGCCTTCCTTTGGGGCGCCTTCGTCCCCATCGCTGGTCGCCCCTAGCGGCACGACGCGCGACTTGACGAAGCGTCGGCGCCTGTCGAACGTTGCGCCACGGATCGCCGAGCGGCGCTGTGCGTCTCTGCTGGCGCCCTGTGGAGGACCTGACCATGCCGATCCACTCCCGCCCCGCCCTGCACCAGCGCCGCGCCCGGCCCTGCCGCCCTCTGCCAACAACGGCGCGCTGGCGCCCAGCTTCGTCGCGTCCCGCGTCGCCCTCAGCGTCGTCGCGGCCCGCGCCGCCCTCAGCGTCGCCTTTCGCCTCGCCCTCAGCGTCGCCCTCAGCGTCACGGCGAGCGCATACGCTCTGCCGACGCCGGCGGCGCAGGGCAAGCCCGCCGGCGCCCCCGCTTCCCCCGGCTGCCAAGAGCCTGCGCCGCCGATGTGCCGATTCGCCGAGCAGGGGCCACGACTCGACAGCGCTGACCCGCGCACACGGGCCATCATCGAGGTCTGGCAGCG
>SXNM01000318.1 GCA_005777155.1 Pseudomonadota bacterium
CAGGTCCTCTCGCTTGAGCAGGACCTTACAGCCGAGCTCCGCCGACAGGCGCCGCGCCGGCCACAGCGGCGTCGGTCGACCTGCCCAATGCGTGAGCAGCTCGCCAAGCTCCGCGCGATACGCGGGATCGGCCAGCGCCTCCAGCGCCGCGGCCTCCAACGCCTCCAACGCTGGGATCAGCAGCTCGCTGACGTAGAAGCCCCCAAAGTCGCCAAATCGCCCACGGTGCTGCACGCTTCCATCTCCAGTCGGACGCTCAGGCCTGGCCGTCCGGGTCATCGTCATGCGTCGGCCGCCGCGGCGACGCCTCGCCTCGGGCCGCCCGGGCGAAAGCGATCGCGCGCTCCGGCGCGAACCTGCCTAGGCGCTCGACGCCAGACGCGGCGTCCACACCCGAAACGCCCAGCGCCGCCGCCGCAACGTTGCCAGCGTGCAGACCACCTGCGAGCCAGACCGGGACGCCGTGAAGCCGTCCAGACTCCAGTTTCAAGGCCGGCAACACCCAGCGCTGGCCCGAGCCCGGGCGGCTGCCGTCCAACAACAGCCGCTTCACGCCCGCCTCCACCAACTGAAGCACATAGCCGTCGTCGGAGAGTTGGCTCGGTTCCAAGGCCTTGATCACCTGAAAACGCCGCGCCAACGCCCGCACCTCAGCCAACTCTTCACGCCCGTGGAGCTGCAACCACTGGATCGACAGCGCCTCAGCGACGCGCGCCACATGCGCCGCAGCCATGTCGCGCACCACCAGCACCGGCACAATGACGAGGCAGGCCGCAACGATTCGCCCTGCGGTGTCGAGGTCGATTCGGCGCGGACTGCCGTCGACCAGATTGAGCCCAAGAAAGTCCACCGCCCCCAAGTCGTCGCGCGGCACCGCCTCGAGCGCGACCGCATCCAGCGGTCCGCGGGCCCCGCACGCCTTGACCTCGAGCCGCGTGGTCATGGCGCCACCGCTCCCGCGAAGCCGAGTGTCCGGGCCGCATTCGCCGGGTCGACGGCCGTGACCAAATGAGAACCAACCAGCACAGCATCGGCCACGCCGCGGAGCTCATCGAGGACACCCCGGGTCGCGATCCCGCTCTCCGCGACACGCAACGGCGCCTGTGGTCCCGCCGGCAACGTCGCCAGCAGCGCCCGGGCCCGGCTCTCGTCGATGGCGAGCGTCCTCAGGTCACGGGCGTTGACCCCAATTGACATGTTAACACAGGAGTCTTGTGTATGAGTTACAAGATCTTGAATGCACAATATCTCGTCGGCGTCATGCGCCTCGAAGAGCAAGTCAAGGCCGAGCAGTCTCGCCTCCTCCGCCAGCGCACGCAGTCCATCGGACGCCAGCACCGAGGCCATCAGGAGGACCGCGTCCGCACCCGACGCCTTGGCCAGCGTCAGCTGCCGCGGCGACACGAAGAAGCCTTTGGCCAGCAGCGGCCGATTTGTGAGCGATCTAACCTGCGTCAACAGGTCAAATCCGCCGTCAAAATGAGGAGTATCAATCAGGACACTCAGCGCAGCGGCCAGGCCGGAGACCGCATGGACATAGGCCGGTACCGCGGCCCGTGGCAGCAGGCGGCCCCGCGATGGCGATGCGGGCTTGACCTCGGCGATGAGGCAGAGACCCAATTCCTCGCGCTGGGCTCCGGCGCGCAACGCAGCGCAGAACGCGCCAGGACCGAGCGTCGATGGTGTGGCGTCGGCCGGGAGTCGCAGGCCCGGCAGCTCGGCGACGGTCCGCGCCACGATGCGGTCGAGCACGCCTGTTGAGCGCCGCAGGGCCACCGGCGACACGGCGTCGATCATGGCGTCACCTGCTGGGTCGCGTCGCGGTAGGCGCAGAATCGTCGCCAGCCGGCGCCGTCGGCGAGCAGCGCGCGCGCTTGGGCGACGCCGTCGCCGAGATGGTCGGCGCGCCGGGCCAACCAGAGCGCGGCGCCGGCGTTCAGGGCCACGAGGTCGGCGTGCGGACCGCGCCTTTGGCCCGCCAACACGGCCTCGAAGGTCGTGGCGTTGGCCGCCGCATCTCCGCCGCGCAGCGCCTCGGCGGGGCATTGCGCGAGCCCGAAGTCCTGCGGCTGCCAGCGCGTCGTGCCGACCACCCGCCCCGCCTCGACCGCGATCGCTGTCGACGGTCCGGTGAGGGTCAACTCGTCGAGGCCGTCGTCGCCTCGCACCACCAGCGCCCGCTGGACACAGAGGCCTGCGAGCGCCGATGCCATCGCCGGCGCGGCCGCCGCGTCGCCGACGCCGAGCAGCTGCAGGCCTGCGCCAGCGGGGTTGGCCAAGGGCCCGAGGAGGTTGAAGATCGTGCGGAAGCCCAGCTCACGGCGTACCGGCATTACGGCGCCGACCGCTGGATGGTGAATGGGCGCAAACATCACCGACACGCCATGGCTGGCCAGCAACGCCGCGCCCTGGCTCGGCGTCAGGTCGACGCGCACGCCGAGCGCCTCGAGGACATCGACGCTGCCACAGTGTCCGGAGCTCTTGCGGTTGCCGTGCTTGGTGACCGGAACGCCGGCCGCTGCCACCAGAAAGGCGACCATTGTCGATGTGTTGATCGTCCGCAGGCCGCTGCCGCCGGTGCCGCAGGTGTCGAGGCAAGTCGCCGCCAGGTCGGGGGAGATCGGCAGACGCTTGGTATGCTCGCGCAGCACCTCGGCGCCGCCGATGAGAGCCTCAGCGCTCGGTGGCCGTAACGCTAGCGCCGTCAGGGCCGCCGCGATCCGCACCGGGCCGAGCTCACCAGCGATCAGCGCCGCCATCCAAGCTCGCGCCACTACGCGATTCGGCGCCTCTTCGCGCATCAGCGCGCCTATGAGGGCGTCGTGGGCGTCGAGGCCGGCGACCGTCGCAGCGCAGGCGCCGCTCATGTCGCCGCCGCCGCGCGGCGACCCGGAGGCGACAGCGCCAAGAAGGCAGCCACCACTGCGTCGCCGTCGGGTGTGCCGACGCTCTCCGGGTGAAACTGGACGCCGTGGACCTCAGTACCGATTCGCTGCACCGCCATCACCACCCCATCGGCCAGCCACGCGCTCACCCGCAGCGTCGACGGCAGCGACTCCCGGCGCGCCACTAGGCTGTGGTAACGCATGGCCTCGAAAGGGCTCGTCATGCCAGCAAACAGGCCGCCACCTTCGTGGTAGACGGCGCTGGTCTTGCCATGCACAGGCGCCGCAGCGCGGACCACCTCGCCGCCGAGCCCGGTCACGATGCCCTGGTGGCCAAGGCACACTCCCAAGATCGGCAGCGCCTCGCTCAACTCGGCCAGGATGGCGGCACAGACCCCGAAGTCTCGCGCGATGCTCGGGTGCCCCGGCCCAGGCGACAGCACGATATGCGTCGGCGCGCGCGCTCGGACACCGTCGAGGTCGATCGCGTCATTGCGCACCACCTCGACCGCCGCGCCTAGGCGTCCGAGCTGGTGCACCAAATTCCAGGTGAAGGAGTCGTAGTTGTCGATGAGCAGAACGTTCACATGCCCTCAACCTAGCGAAGTAGAGATAGTTCTAGTCTGTTGCGCCAACGCAACGGAGATCGCTCGCAGCGCCGCCTGCGCCTTGGCCTCGCACTCGTCTGCCTCGTGAGCAGGCACCGAGTCTGCGACGACGCCGGCGCCGCTCTGCACCACGACGCGGCCGGGCTCGACGACCAGCGTGCGAATGGCGATGGCGGTGTCGAGGTGTCCGCGGACGTCGAGGTAGCCAACTGCGCCGGCATAGGCGCCGCGGCGAACGGGCTCGAGCGCCGCGATCCACTCCAAGGCCCTCACCTTCGGCGCGCCACTGACCGTCCCGGCTGGGAAGGCGGCCCGCAAGGCGTCGAGCGCGTCGCATTCGGGCCGTAGCTTGCCGTGGACGTCGCTGACGAGGTGCATGACGTGGCTGTACCGCTCGATGTGTAAGGGATCTTCGACAACGACGCTGCCAGGTATGGTCACGCGGCTGACGTCGTTGCGGCCAAGGTCGAGCAGCATCCTGTGCTCTGCGAGCTCCTTCGGATCGCGCTGCAGCTCGGCGGCGAGGGCTGCGTCCTCCACAGGGGTCTGGCCGCGCCGACGAGTGCCTGCGATGGGGCGCAAGCGCATGTGATCGTCCTCGACGCGCACCAGCACCTCAGGTGAGGCGCCGACAAGGGCGAAGTCTCCGAAATCAAGCAAGAACATGTAGGGGGACGGGTTGATCGCCCGCAGCGCCCGGTAGAGGGACAGCGGGGAGATCTCCGCCTCCACTTCGAAACGTCGGCTCAGCACGACCTGAAAGATCTCACCAGCCGCGATCGCCTCTTGGGCCCGCGCCACCGCGGCCTCAAACGCAGCCCGAGGCGTGCAGTCGGTCAACACCGGGGCAGCCGGCGCGGCCGCCACCGCCGCGAAAGGCCACGGCGCTAGCTGCGGTCCCGTCTGCAGGCGCTGCAAGGCCATCTCGAGACGCCGCCGAGCCGCATGGTGCGCCGCGCCGCGCCGCTCGGGGTCCGCCGTCAACTCGGCGGTCGTCATCATCATCAGCTGGCGCGTGACGTGATCGAAGGCGCAGAGGACGTCCGGCAGGAGCAAGGCGACGTCGGGGGTCGCCACCCCAGAGCGTCGGGCTGGCAGTGGGACGGGCTCAAGGGCGCGCACCAGGTCAAAGGCGAAGAGGCCGACAGCGCCCGCGCACAGCGGCGGCAGCGGACGCGGGCTCCACAGCCGCTGCCTTGGCAGCGCCCGCCGCACGGCCTCAAGCGGGCCCTCACCGCGATCTGCGGCCAGCGCACGCTCGGTCAGCGCCGTCCCGCTCCGCTCGCTGACGCGATCACCCTCGATCCGGAGGCTGCGCTCGATGTCTGCGGCAAAAAAGGAGTAGCGCCCGAGCCGCTCGCCGCCTTCGACGCTCTCGAGCAGCAGCGACGGTCCTGCGCCTGGAGCACCGCCCCCGAGCCGCGCATACGCCGACACGGGCGTCTCGGTGTCGGCGAGCAGCGTCAGGGTCATCAGCGCCGCGCCCTCTGGGCCGGCGTAGGTGCTGAATTCCTCGAGGCTTGGCTGCAGTCCATTCATCGCTCGCCGCCTGCAATTCGGCCGACGCCCGTTTCGGCATCGGTCGATTCTTGGGGCCGCGCTCGCAGCAGCACACCGATGCCGTCGCCGCCGCGCTGCAGCAGCAGTGCGCCACGGCTGACCGTCGCGATGGAGCAGCCTACCTCGTCCCGCACCGCGCGCTGGCTAGCGCCGTCCACCAGCCGGACGACGATCTGCCATCGCTCCGCCACCGCGCTCCGCTCTGCTGGCGAGAGCAGGTCCTCGAGCGCGGCGGCGACCTGCTCCGGGGTCTGCAGTGAGGCCAAGGCGTGGAGCAGCTCCTGCGGCAGCGGGCGCGAGCGGTTCGACATCGCCGTCACCTCGGCCGCGCAGTGGAGTGGCGGCGGGAGCTCAAGATTGTACTAGTACAATGGTACGGGTCAAGCGCCGGGCTCGTGCCGTCCGGCTTGCAGAGACGTCGGGCCGGCGTACAGTGTCGCCCCTCCCTCAAGGCGACCTTGACCGCGCCCGGCACAGCGGCAGGCTCAACGCGTCGCTACGGAACAAGGAGCCCGCCGATGCCAAGCCTGCGCCGGGAGCTGCTCGGGCTCGCTTGGCCTATCGTCATCTCGCGGTCAACGCAGACCGTGGTGGGGCTCTGCGACGCCGTGATGGTGGCGCATCTCGGCGCCGCGGCGCTGGCCGCCACCACCACCGGCGCGATGAACACCTTCACGGCGCTCATCTTGCCGATGGGCGTCTGCTTCATCGTCTCGACCTTCGCCTCTCAGCTGCACGGGGCGGGCGACGGCGTGGGCGCACGCCGCTATGGCTGGTATGGCCTCGGCCTCGCCGCCATCACCCAGGTGGTTTGCCTCTGCGCCATTCCCGTCGTCGACGTCGCGCTGCGGTCCCTCGGTTACGCCTCCGACGTTCATGGCCCGATGGCGGCTTACATCGAGGTGCGGCTGCTCAGCGGCGGCGCCGCCATCGGGCTGGAGGCGCTCGGCAACTACTACGGCGGCCTTGGCAACACCCGCCTGCCGATGCTCGCCAACTTGCTGGCGATGGCGATGAACGTTGTCGGCAACTACCTGCTCATCGATGGCCACTTCGGGATGCCAGCGCTCGGCGTCCGCGGGGCGGCCTGGGCGTCGGTGTTCGCGACCTGCGTCGCGTTCATCCTGCTGCTTGGCGTGTTCCTGCGCGAGGGAGCCCAAAGCTTGCGTCCCGCCGGGCTCACCATAGCCGAGTTTCGCCGCATGTTGCGCTTTGGCATCCCCTCGGGGTTCAACTGGTTCTTTGAGTTCCTCGCCTTCATGTTCTTCGTCAATGTCGTGGTCGGCGGCCTTGGGACCTCGGCGCTGGCGGCGCTGATGGCGGTGATTCAGATCAACTCCTTCTCGTTCATGCCGGCCTTCGGCATCGCCAGCGCCGGCGCCATCCTCGTCGGTCAGCGCATCGGCGGCGGCGACAAGGATGGCGTCACCGCGCTGGTGAGCGTGACCTTCACGACCGCCGCGGCATGGCAGGTGTCGGTAGGCGTCTGCTATTTCCTCTTCCCCGAGACGCTGTTTTCGCCATTCGCCGCTGGGGAGGCGGTCGAGGCCGCCGCGCTGCTCGCCGTCGGCGCTCGGCTGCTGATGCTCTCCTCGCTGTGGCAGCTCTTCGACTCAGCCCTCGCTGTCCTCGCCGAGTCTCTGCGCGCGACCGGCGACACTGCCTTTATCCTGTGGGCGCGGCTCGGCGTCTCTTGGTGCTTTTTTGTGCCGGGCAGCTGGCTCACGATCCGCGAGCTCGGCTGGGACATCGACGCCGCCGTGGGTTGGATCGTCGCCTACCTGGGCCTACTGGCGGCGATCCTCTGGTTCCGCTTCCGCAGCGGCGCTTGGCGCAAGATCGCCCTCGTCGACGGCCCGCCTATTGGCTGAGCGACCGCGTCCGCGACCCCGCCTCGTCGCCTCCCTTAGCCGAGGTCGAGCTTCTCAGGCTCCGCGAAAAGCTCGCGCACCGTCTTGGCGAGGACGCCGCCCTGGAAGCCGTCGATGAAGCGGTGATCGATCGTCGCGGTCACCGTCAGCTCCGAGCGCACCACGATCTCGCCGTCCTCGACCGCTGGGCGATCGCGAATCGCCCCCACCAAAACCAGCAGCGGCACCCGAGCGAACGGCGTATGCGGCGCGAAGCCTTCATCGAGGCCGAACATGCCGACGCTCGTAATAACGCAAGAGCCAAAGGGAAACCGCTCAACCCCGAGCGCCGGAATTGCAACCCCGAGCGCGCCACCGAGCCAGCCCACGACGGATAACAAGAGACGCAGCAGGAAGGTCGGCAGCAACCGAATCACGCCCTTGGATTTCTCGAAGTCGGCGTCCTCCTTGCGGTGCAGCTTGCCGGCTCGACCCCGCAGCTCAGCGGCGATCGTGGCACAGCTCTTCTTATCGGCGTCGGCGATTTTGGCCTTGCCGAGGTCGCCCCCCTCCTCCAGCGCGACCAAAAAGCTCACATCGACGCTCGGATACGGGTGAAAGGCCCCGAACAAGATGCGCCCGTTGAGGCCGGGAGCCCGCGCCAGCGCCACCGCTACCGCCTTGCCGACGACATGGGTCACCGTGACCTTCTCGCCCGTCGCGGCGCGCACGCGCTCGATGTAGGCCAAGACCGGCCCGGCATCGAGCGTCAATTTGCCGTAGATCAACCCCTCGCGCGGGGCCGCCCACGTGGCGATCGCCAGCTTGCGTCTTGTGGTCATCTGCGACATCGCTGGTCTCCTGGTCGCCGCGATCGCCGTTGCGGCGCCCTCGGTCGTAGCAACGCGCCCGTGGTTCAAGGCGCCCCCTGCGGTCACCTCGTGCGCCGCCATCGTGAACCCGTAGTCTGCCATGGCGCGCTGCTTCGCGTCATCTGCCCTTTCATCGCCGGCCTCGCTGTGGCACACAACTCCCCGCTGTGCCGTCGCGAGGCCTCAGCGCAGGAGGCGAGTGATGTCCACCCACCATGCCCTCCAACCCGGCGAGCTTGTCGCAGTGACCGGCGCCTCGGGCTTTGTCGGTGCTCATGTCGTCCGCAGCCTGCTCGGCCACGGCTTGCGGGTGCGCGCTGTCGTCCGCGATCCGAACGATCCCAGCAAGACCGCGCCGGTGCGGGCGGCCGTCGCGGACCTGCCCCCGGCCCAGCAGGCGCTGCTGGAGTTCGGCGCCGGCGATCTGCTGGTTCCGGGCAGCTACGACGCCGCGCTGCGCGACTGCCAGGGCGTCGCTCATGTCGCCGCCGTTGCGCGTCTCGCCGCCAAAGACCCGCAGCGGGAGATCGTCGACCCGTCGGTGCAAGGCGTTGAGACCGTCTACGCCGCCGCCGAGCGCAGCGGCAGCGTCCGGCGCATCGTCCACACCTCATCCATCGTCGCCGGGGTGCGCTACGACGACGCCCGCAAGGGCCACCGCTTCGACGAGCGCGACTGGAACACCGAGAGCACCCTGCAGACCGATCCCTACGGCCTCGCCAAGACCTTGGCTGAGCGCCGCGCCTGGCAGCTGGCCGAGGCGCAGGTGGCCAAAGGCGGCTACGACGTCGTCGTCATCAACCCCGGCTATGTGCTCGGCACGTTGTACGCCAGAGCCCACATTCGCAGCAGCCCCGCCACTGTCGCCGGCCTCATGACCGGCGCGTTCCCCGCAATCCCGCGCCTGTCCTTCGCCTACGTCGACGCCCTCGACGTCGCAGAGGCCCACAGCCAAGCCCTGCTGCGAGAGCAGGCCAGCGGCCGCTACCTGTTGACCGGACCGGAGGCCACGCTGCGGCAGACTGTCGACCGCTTGAAGGCCCTGTACCCACAGGCCAAGTGGCCATCGCTGCCGATCCCAGACGCCCTCGTCTTGCTGGCGTCGCGCTTCGACAAGCGCATGTCGGTGTCGACGATGCGTAAGCTCATCGCAAACGAGCTCCACTTTGACCATGGCAGGGCGACTCGCGACCTGGGAATCGCTTGGCAGCCACTGGACGAGTCGCTGCGGCGAACGGTCGACTCGCTCGACGCTGGCGGCTGGGCCCGCTTGCGCCGCCGCTGAGCCCGGCGCCAAAGGTCGCGCGGCGGGGCTGCCGATCTTGGCTGGCGGCGCTTGATTTCGCCGGCCCACAGCCCGCGGTGGCAGGTGCCGAGATCGAGGCGCCGCGCAAGCGAGCGCGACCGCTCGTGGATCGCGTTGGCTAGCGCCCTCCTCTGCGGCATGAGGCCAGAGCAGCGCAGCCCGCTGCGCAGCGAGCGGTTCGCGCCGCTGTACACGCGGTCCTGAGCGCAGACCTTGCAGAGAAGGCTGGCGAGCAGATCCCCAAGGGTTCGGGGTCGCCGCGCTCGCACATCGCTTCCGCGCGCAAGGGGACGCGTTCTTCGCGACGCGCCGCAGCCCACGCGATAGTGGCAGAGGCGCCGCCGGCATCATTGTCGCGCACCGCACGCTTGACGCCGCAGACCGACGCGCCCATCCCGCCGCTCGCCGCCGAGATGGGCGCTGAGGCCCTCGCCATGACGTGCCGTATCCACACCAGGACGCCACCGACGTGGTGTGGCTGGCCGTTCGTCGCCGCGGCGCAATCGATTTCAACCAATGGTGACCAGACCTTGTCCGGCACCTGCCCGATCTAGTCGGTGCCAACCAGAAGCACCGTCTCCATCGCCGAGCTTCGCGCCGCACCACCATTGCGGCGGCCGCGGCGACGCTGCACCATCCGGCGGCGCAGTCGCCTGCTCAAGGGCGCAGCGGAGGCAGAAAGTGGCCAATCCCATGAACGCCGAGGCACCCAAGACCACGCTCGGCGAGGACCTCCGGTCCCTGCTGCAGTGCCCGCGGGAGTTGTGGCTCATCTATGCAGCCACATTCCTCGAATACCTAGGTATTTTCTCGTTCCTCCAGACCCTCCCGCTCTGGCTCTCCTCCGACTTCGGGATGACGGACAAGGAAGCCGGCTGGTGGTCAGCGACCTTCTCAACCCTGGTCAGCCTCTTCGTCTTTCTCGTCGGGAGCATCGCTGATGCCGTCGGCGTCCGGCGGATGCTGATCGTCGCCTTCGCGCTCGCCGCCGTCACGCGCCTAGCGATGGCCCTGGCCCCCAGCACTGAGCTCGCCATCACCTCGCTGCTCGCCTTCGGCCTCGCCTACGCGACCTGCTCGCCGGTGCTGCAAGCGTCGGTGCAGCGCGCCTCGACAGCCGGCACCCGTGCCTTTGCCTTCTCGCTTTGGTACGTCAGCTTCAACATCGCCGGCGCCGTCATCGGTCCGCTCATCGACCTCTGCCGCCAAGCCTTCCTGGTCGCCGATCCCGCCAATCCGGGCAAACAGATCTTGGCCCGCAAGGCGATGAACTTGCCGCTCCTCGGCGAGCAGATGGTGTCGGCGCACTCGGTGATCATGGCCTTCGGCTTCATCACCGCCGCCCTCGCAGCGCTCGTCATCCTCTTCGTGCGAAAGGACTTCGAGCATCGCAATACCGACAACGCCGCAACAGCCAAAAAAGTACATCCTCTCACAGCACTGCGAGAGGTCTTCTCCGACAATTTTTTCTGGCGATTCATGTTACTGCTGGTGCTCGTGTCGCTGGTCCGGATGATGTTCCAACACATGCACTTCACGTGGCCCAAGTACGTCACCCGCATGGAAGGTGAGGACTTCCCTGTCGGCACCGTGTGGTCGATCAACTCGGCGCTGATCATCTTCATGGCGCCGCTCGGCACCGCGCTGACGCGGCATCGCAAGCCTTTGCAAGTGCTGCTGTTTGGCGCCTCCATCTCCGCGCTGAGCCCCTTCGTGCTGTGCTTCGGCTCCTCGATGCCTTATCAGCTCGGCATGATCTTGGTGCTCACCGTCGGCGAGGCGCTCTGGTCACCGCGTCTCTACGAGTACAACGTGAGCATCGCGCCACGTGGCCGTGAAGCGACCTACGTCAGCTTGGCGGCCTTGCCTTACTTCTTGGCCAAGTTCTTGGTCGGCCCGACCTCGGGCTACCTGCTCGCCTCCTTCGTCCCAGAGGGCGCTGGGGAGCGCAACCCAGCCGCGCTGTGGGCGCTGATCGGTCTCGGCACGATTATTGGCCCCATCGGCATCTTCCTGCTCCGCGGCTGGTTCGTACGCAAAGAAGAGCCAGCTGCGTCGGCGGCATGACGGAGCCCGCGCCCTGGCCTCTGCGCTGCGCCCTGCCGCTGGGATGTCCGCCCGAGTCACGCTCTGGCGCCGCGCTGTCGGTGGTGCGTCCCGGCAGCGGCGCTGGGTGGCGGCTGGCCCGCCATCAGGTGCGGCGGGCGGGTCTCGCGGCTGATCTGCGACAGACCGAGCGGCCTCGCCCGGCGGCGCCATCGCTGCGCCAGCAGGCTAGCCGTCGGCTTATGGCTGCGCTCGCGATCTGCCAGGCGCTTTCGGCGACGACGGCGGCGGCGCTGCCGCCCGATGACGTTCATGCGCCCCTCGCCGCCGCCAGCCAGTGGAGTGGGCCGCCGCCAACCATCGACGGTCGCCTCGACGAGGCAGCATGGCAGGGCGCGGTGGCGTCAAGCCGTTTCGTCGAGCGCAAGCCCAAGCTCGGCGCCGCGCCGCCCGTCCACACCGAGTTTCGACTGCTCTTCGACGCAGGTGCGCTCTACATCGGCGTATTTTGTGCCGAGCCAGATCCTCAGGCGGTGACGGCCCGCACGACGACCCGCGACGCCTTCGCGATCTTCTCTGACGACGCGATCAGCATCAAGATCGACGCTTTGCACGATGAGCGCACCACCGTCGGGCTCGTCCTCAACCCCGCGGGCGCCCGCCTGGATTACCGCGGCGTCAATGAGTCCCAGATGTTGCGCGAGTGGGACGGTGTCTGGCTGGGCGCCGCTGCCCGTGTCGCTGGCGGCTGGAGCGCCGAATTCCGCGTCTCATGGACTGTGCTCGGCATCGATCCGCAGCGGCCACCAGCGCGCCTCGGCCTCAACCTCAGCCGCGACCACGCGCGTCGCAACGCCACCTACGACTGGTCGTTGATGCCGCCGCCCTTCTCGCCGATCGCCGCCAGCCGCTACGGCCACATGACGGGCCTCGCGCCGCTGCCTGGGCTCGCCGTCGCCACCACCGCCACCGCCCACGAGAGCGACGCCAGCGGCGCCTCGGCCTCCGATCGAAAAGCCGAAACAGACCATGGATTTCTGGCGGTGCCATGGGCGCTTGGCGCTCTCAGCCGACCTGCCGGGGACGCGTTGACACACCGCCTCGACGCCGGCGCCGATCTCCTCCTCCGCCGCGGCGGCCTGCGCGCTCAGGTCACCCTCAACACTGACTTCGCCCAGGCCGACGTCGACGACGCGGTAGTCAACCTCGACCGCTTCTCGCTGCAGATGCCTGAGAAGCGAGATTTCTTCATGCGCGACGTCGAGCGCTTCACCTTTGGCCGCCAGGGCGCGGCGCAGGCCCTTTACAGTCGCAAGATCGGGCTGGATCGCGGCCAGCGGGTGCCGATCGCCGGCGGCGTCAAGGTCGTCGGCGAGGTCGGCGATGCCCTGCAGCTGTCGGCGCTCAATGTCCTCACCCGTCCGCAGGGCGCCCTGCCGTGGACCAATCACAGCGCCCTGCGCGGCCAGTACCAGCTCACGGGCGGCAGCTACCTCGGCGCGGTCTTCACCCAAAGGCAGTCGTTGGCACGCTCGGATGACGCCAACACCGTCGTCGGCGTCGACGGCGCGCTGCGCGGCGGCCGGCAGCCGCTGCTGATTGAGGCCTTCGCCATGCTGTCGCGGACCGGTGGCGCGGCCAGCCAGGGAGTGCAGGACGTCGGCGCCAAGAGCGGCAGCCAAGCCGGAACGGGCGGCGAAGACAGCCAATTCGGCCAGGGTGCCGGCGTCTCGATGACCTGGCGCGGCCTGCTGGTGCGACCTGCGCTGGCGTGGCTCTGGAGCGACGCTGACCTCCGCACGGACCTCGGCTTCCTGCGGCGCGTCGGCGTCCACGAGGCAGACGCCAAGCTCGTCGTCGAGCCTCGCATCGGTCGCTTCGGGCTCGAGCGGCTTCGCCTCGACGCCAACGCCGGCGCGGCGCTGCGGCCGGGCCACGCCGATGGCGCCTTGCTCGACGCTGACGCCAGCGTTGGCTTCGACCTCGTGTGGAACGAAGGTTGGCTCGTCGGGGCCCAAGCGCAACAGCTCCATGAGTCGGTCCAGAGCGCCTTCGACCTCGCCGGCGAGCCCATCGAGGTCGGCCGGTACACGATGCAGCGATGGCTGGTTGGTTTGGAGAGTCCTTCGGTTCGCTCGCTCTCGGGCTGGCTCGACGTCGAGGGCCGCGACCTCTATGGCGGCTCGGCGCTGGCGGTGCGGGGCGGGTTCGCCGTGCGCCCTGGGACCTGGCTGCGACTCGAGGGCGGCGGCAGCGCCCAGCAGCTGCGCTTCGGCGCCGACGAGCGCCTAGTCATCGTCGCCAACGGCCGGGCCGCCATCGGCCTGTCTCCGGACCTCAATCTCGACCTCTACGCCGGTTGGGATCGCCTGGCCGGGCGGGTACCGGTCATGGCTCGCCTGCGCTGGACCTGGCGCCGCGGCAGCGACCTCTTCCTGGTCTACAATGGCACCGCCCAAGGCGGCCGACTCGGCCACTCTGCCATCTGCAAGCTCACCTTCGCTTGGCCCTAGAGCACCGTTCAGCAAGCTGCCAGCCTTCGACGTAGCCACCGGGATCGACGAGAGGATCGCGCTACGATCTGCCCTGGCAGATGAACACACCACTCTGATGCCTGACGACTTGCTCCCCGCCCTTCGCCCTGAGCAACGCCGAAGCTCCCTTTGGCGAGCGCATGGAACGACAGGGTCGGCTCCACGCCTTCCTTCGGCGCCAGGGGCTCGAGCTGCTTGACGAGCCGTTCTAGTGGGAATTGCTGGCGATATGCCCCCACAACGAGGTCGGCGCATCGCCTGTGCCCCTGGCGATGCTGTCCATGGTGACGCCGCTTCAGGCGGTTGAGCGGCGTTCGGACGCCAGCGCCGTCGAGTAGACGGTGTTCGACCGCCGCTGTCAGATAGTTCCGGACTGTTTCTCCGTCTCTAATGGCTTGTTTGTACGTGGATTTTTCGTCGCGTTTCGTCGGCGGCTTGTCGAGCAAGGTCTGGACAAGCGCCTCCTTGAGCGCACAGTCGAGCTCTCTTAGCAGCTGGGCGGCTTCGGCTACAAGTCGCTGCGTATCATGCCGGACTCGGTGTCAAGCGCCACACGATCAGGTCCACCCCGCGCCACAACTAGGGGCCAGCTGCGCACGCGCAATTCGGCGCCGCTGTGGGGCGCTATAGCGACGGCACGCCCTGCCTGCGAGCCGGAAGCCGATGCGACGATAGAATTGCGCGGTTGTGGAGAACCTGCATTTGATCGATAGGATGGCCATGTTCTCTATTAGGCTTGAAGCTTTGGCCCGGCCCGTAGCAGTTCGTCCATCATCTTGAGCACCTGCCCGTCCTTGACCATCGCCAACGCGGCGCTCCCCGCCGGAAGGCGGAGTTCGCGCGCATGTGCCTCCAGTGATCGACGAAAACGACCTTACGCGATGGGGAGTTTGGGTCGTCGACAGCGGGGTACCGTGCGGGCATAGAAATCGCCGCCCCCACGGGGGTAGACAGGTTGTCCTCAAGGGTGTGCAGGTGCTGGCCATAGCCGTCGCCCTCAGCCGACACAGAGTCGAGCGCGCCGACTCTCCGCGCCACAGCGCCCTGATCAGCGAAAGGCGGCGCACTGGCCGCTCGCATGCCCCGCGCGCTTCGTGGACACCCGGAGATCTCATGCCCCCACTTCTCCGCCGCGCCGCTCCGTGCCCAAGAGTCCCAGCGCTCCTTGCGTCAATTCAGCAGCGATGGCGATGTCCGTCTCAACTAGGCAATCCCATCGGCAAACAGCGATCGCGCCGCCGACGCGTGTCTGGCCGCCCGCGGCCTGCAGCGCGTTATCATCGACCCCACGCTGCAAGGCGTCGAGACCGTCCACGCCGCCGCCGAGCGCGGCGCCTGCGTGCGCCGCATCGCCCACACCTCTTCGCTCGTCGCGGTCGTGCGCTACGCCGACGCCCCGCCGCGGCTGCCTCGGTGACGTGCGCGATTGGAATACCGAGAGCACCCTGTTGACCGATCCCTGCGGCCTCGCCAAGACCCTCGCTGACCGCCGCGCCGGGGTGCCCGCCGTGGTCCAGGCGCGCAAAGGTGGCTTCGACGTCATCGTCATCAACCCCAGCTACGTCGTCTGCACCCCTACGCCAGGGCGCACATGCGCAGCAGCTCCGCCAGCATCGCTAGCCTCATGACTCGCCCCTTTTCCAGGCGTCCCGCGGCTCGGCTTCACCTACGTCGATGACTGGGACGTCGCCGAAGCTTACAGCCAGGCGTCGCTGCGCCAGGCAGCGCCGGGACGCTACATCGTCGCTGGCCCCGAGGCGATGATGCGCCAGCCCGTGGACCGCCTGAAGGCTTTGTATCCAAATGGAAAAAGGTCTTCGCTGCCGATCCCCGGTGCGCTGTTCATGTTCGCGGCGCGCTTCGACAAGCGCACGTCGGCTACGACGATGCACAGGCTGATGAACATCGAACTTCACTTCGAACACAGCAAGGCCACGCGCCAGCTCGGCATCGAATGGCAGCCGCTCGACGCCTCATGGCGGCGCACGGTCGACTCGCCTGCGGCCGGCGGCTGGGGGCGGATGCGTCAGGCCTAAGCGTTCGAATCAGCTGCGAAAGACGCGGAATTTTCCGGCGCGCAACTTGGCGATGTAGGTGTCGAGGTCGGCCCGCACCTCGCCCGAGAGCAGCAACAGACCGATCACGTTCGGAAACGCCATGCCGAGCACCATCAAGTCAGAGAAGTCTAAGACATTGCTCATCGAGCTGACGGCGCCGATGTAGACGCACACGAGAAACAGCACCTTGTACGGCATGCTCGCGCGGGGACCGAAGAGGTAGGTGCTGCAGCGCTCGCCATAGTAGGACCACGAGATCATCGTCGAGTATGCGAAGAGAAACACGCAGATCGCCAGGATGATTGGGAACCAAGGCAACACGGAGGCGAACGCCACCGCCGTCAGCGCCGCGCCCTCTTTGTTGGCGACCAAGGCCGCGTTCGCGGGGTCTTCGCAGACGCCGGTGAGCACCATCACGATGCCGGTCATCGAACAGACGATCACCGTGTCGATGAAGGGCTCGATCAGGGCTACGACGCCCTCGCGCACTGGCTCTGCGGTGCGCGCCGCCGCGTGGGCGATGCTGGCTGAGCCGACGCCGGCCTCATTCGAGAAGGCCGCGCGCTTGACGCCCTGAATCAACACGCCAATCGCACCACCGGCCACCGAAACCGGCGCGAACGCCTCGCCGACGATGCGTTGGATCGCCGTGGGGACCTCGCCGAGGTGCGTCACGACCACGTACAACGCCGCCGCCCCGTAGAGCCCAACCATGAACGGCACGATCTTGTCTGCGACCTTGGCGATGCTGCGGATGCCCCCCAAGATGACGACGCCGACCGCCGCCGCCATGAGCAGCCCATAGACCGAGCGGCTGAGCTCAAAGGGCAGCACCGCGGCGACTGCGCCATAGCTCTGGCCGACTTGAAACATGTTGCCGCCGCCGAAGCTGCCGCCGATGCACAGCACCGCGAAGAGGACGGCCAGGAAACGGCCAAAGCCGCCCATCCCGCGCTTCTGTAGCCCATGGTGAAGGTACTGCATCGGCCCGCCGTTGACCGCGCCTTGCGCGTCGATCACGCGGTACTTGAGACCGAGCGTACACTCGACGAACTTGCTGGTCATGCCGAATAACGCGGCGATATTCATCCAAAACACGGCGCCTGGACCGCCGATGGCGACGGCCACCGCGACGCCCGCGATGTTGCCGAGGCCGACGGTCGCCGAGAGCGCCGCCGAGAGCGCCTGAAAGTGCGTGACCTCGCCAGGCTCGTCGGGGTTGTCGTAGCGCCCACGCACCACGTCGATCGCGTGACGAAACAGCCGCACGTTGACGAAGGCCATTCGCAGCGTGAAGTAGACCGCGCCGGCGCCCAACCAGAACACCACCAGCGGCATCCCAAGGCCAGGAATCTCCCAGAACATCACTGACGCCAACGCGGCGACAATGCCGCCGAAGGCCTCATTAATCTGGCCTTCGAGGCCGGTCGGCTGCGTCATCTGCTCCCTCCCTGCTGCGCGGTCTCAACGTCCGCACTGGCATGGCAGGCGTCGAGCTTGGCAGGGAACGCTCCAAGCGTCCAGCCAACACCCGCGCTGCGGTACAGCCACACCTGGCGCGCGGCGGCGACCACCTCTCTATCGACGCCGACCGCTGCGAGGCGGTGCTGAACGGCGACTGGCGCCCGCGCCAAAGCGTGGACGTGGTGCTGCTCCGCATTGAGGCCGCCCGCGCCGTGACCCAGACCGGCCACGCCGCCTGACGCCTCGACGCAGCCTTGCCCGATCGCGGCGACGCGCTTCGCAACGACGCTGACGATCTGCGCCTAGCTCCCTGGCGCGCGGCGTCGGCTGGTGCCGGCTAGGCGTGGTCGCCGGGGCGTTGCCGGCGCGCGCAGAGGCCGGGATCTCTCAGGAGCTCGGCGCCGCTACGGTGGCCTGCGGCCTCGGGGGGTTGCGGCGGCGGCGGCGCGTTCGCGGAGCGCCGCGGCAGAGCCTGTTCGGTGGGCAGGCGCGCGAGCGAGGTCCACGACACCGAGACCAACAGGAAGCAGATGAGACAGACGAGCAGGTCGATGCTCGGCAGGAGCTGACGGTGGCGCTCGCGACCTTGGAGCCTTCAGCGGTGGTTACAGCGCCGATGACGACCTCCGCGCTGGCACGGGGGAGGCCGGCTGTGCATTTGCGCCGCCGCGCGAGCACTTCGATCGATCCAGGGTTCGAGTGGGAGCGCCTTCGAGCGGTGCACTCGGGGCGCCGCGCGCCGCGCGCTGCCAGCCTCCGAGCGCAGGAGCGTCAGCTCAATGTGCCCCCGCCTCGATCCAGGCGCGCAACGTGGCGGCCTGCGCCGGCGTCACGCCCGCGCTCGATGGTGGCATCTTGTCACCACATCCCGAGACGGAGACCCCCGGCGCTACCTTGCGGTAGAGCAGGCTCTGCAGCGGCGCCCCTGGCACAATCCAGCGCGGCGTCGCGCAGCCGGGGGTTGCGGACTGGGCGGTGAGCAGCATCGCGCGCAAGGTGGCGAAGCCGGCTCCCCCAGGGGCGCCGTCGCCCGCCGCGAGGCTCGGGCCGTGGCAGTAGCCTCCGGCGCAGCCGTTGGCGCCGATGACCTCGTGCACGACCTGCTCGAACCCCGCCAAAGGGGCGAGAGCGTCGGCGTGAGCGCCGGCGGCGTCGTTGGCAGACGCCGACGCGCTGGTGTCTGCGGCGATGGCGGGATCGCTTGAATCGCTAGCCGTTTCTGGGGCGGTCCCATCGTTCGGCGCGGCGTCAGCGGCGCCGGCGTCGTCGCCAGCGCCCGAGGCGTCGTCGCCAGATCCGGCGACCTCACAGCCGGCGCCGGCGGCGACGAGCGCGAGATAGACGGCGGCCGCCATGGCGCGAAGTGAAGGCAGGGGGCTTGAGAAGCGAACGTTCGTAAACATGGGGCACCTCCTAGCGTCCCAGGATGGCGGCGCCGGCTCTGCAGGTGAATCGGGATGATCGGTACGCTATTGTTCGACAAGACCGGATTGTATGGCGCCGGCCGACGCATCCTTTACAGATCATGCATCGCAGTGGCATCGAGTCGCGATGATGCGGCCAACCGCTGCAGCGCGAGCGATGCCAGGAGTCAGACCACCGAGTTGCTGTTCACCTCAGCCAACGCCTTCGGCTTCAAGCGCGTGGTTCGCGACGTGGAGTGTGGCGAGCTTCGGCTCATGCACGGCGCGGTCGAGCAAGGCCGCCAGCGCTACGGAACGGCGTTGGACCAAACGCCGCTGGGCTACTTCCACGTCGATGGCCCCTTCGGCGAGGCGATGCGTGCCCTGGCACCGCGCGGCGACATCGCCGTCGTCGGTCTCGGCGTCGGCGCCGCGGCCGCCTACGCGGCAGATGGCCAGCGCACGGTCTTTCTCGAAATCGACCCAGACGTCGTGCATATCGCCCGCAGCTACTTCACCTTTCTCAGCGGCAGCCGTGGTGCCATCGAGGTCCGCGTCGGCGACGGCCTCGCCCTGCTGCGCGCGATGGAACAAGAGCGCTTTGCGGCCATCGTCGTCGATGCCTACGACGAGCAAGACGTGCCCACGCACTTTCTCCAGCGCGACGCGCTTGCGCTCTTGCTCGGTCGCCTCAGCGAAGGCGGCGCGCTCATCCTCGCGGCGACGGACGGATGCGATGCCGTGGCGCCGACCGTGGCCACGCTCGCAGCCGAGATGGGCCTCGCCTTCGCGACGCGACGGGACGTAATGACCGCAGACGTCGAACTTCGTGGTGAACGGCAGACGTCGCGCTACGTCGCGTTGGCGCTCGAGTCCGCGACGCTGGCGCCGCTCGTCGACGGCGCGGGCTGGCAGGTCGGCCTAGCGCCTCAGAACGGGTAGGGCTGGCGACGGGCAGATTTGACTCACAGGGGCGCGCTAGTCGTCTCCGCCCTTGTCGTCGTCATCGTCGTCATCGTCGTCATCGTCGTCATCGTCGTCATCGTCGTCATCATCGCTGCTGTCCTCGCCACCTTGGCCCTTGCCATGGACCTGCGCGCTATGGTCCCGCCAGTCCGCGTCGACATAGGCGAACGTCAACGTCTCCACATCGGCGCCATCGACGCTGGCGACGCTGGTGACGCCCGTCAACGTCACGCCGAAAAACGTTACAGACAGCCAGATCTTGCCGTAGCGCCGAATCACGAGCTTGCCGCGTTTCGACACCTTGCCGGCCTGCGCGCGCTGCATGATCTCAGCCGTCGCGAAGTCAAGTCTTTTGGTGACACGCAGGGCGCCTCCGGGCCCAACGAGCGCCGCGAGCCCCGCGAGCTTCGGCACTTCGGCCGACCAGCCAGAGACGGCGAATGCCCCGCCCTTGACGCCCTTCAGGCGGAGAGACGCCTCGTAGACCGACGGCAGGGGAGCCGGCGTAGGCAGCGGGTCGCCCTTGCCCTTAGACTTGGCCTGTGCCGACGCCAAGGCGGCGCCACTAGCGACCGCGAAGCCGGCCGCGAACGCCGTCTTGAGCCAGTCACGGCGGCTGAGCTTGACCCCGGTCGCGGCACGAGGCGGCGCCGGGGGGGGTGGGAGTCTGAGTCATCGACACCTCCTGTCGTGCGATCGGCCAATGCAGCGAGCGGCGCAGACGGCGTGCGTCCGTTCAGCCCGCGACCCCGGCGCAACGCACCGCTAAGCGACGACGTTGGTCCGCAGGTCATGCGACTTCGGAATCGCCGCGCCCACCGTGCCCTTGGACTGGTCGGTAACTTGGTCGGTGTAGCTGACCTTCTCGTAGCCGAGCGCGGCCGTCACGGCCGGCACGTCGCCGCCGTCGCCGGCGATGTCGAGGTGGCTGATGATGATCCCTTCGAACTCGATCTTCAGGTACGGCACCTTGCCGAGCACGCCGTCGGCGCTGACCCGGTAGCAGGTGAGCGTGCCCTTATCGATGTGCTTGCCGCTCCAGAGCAGTCCGAGCATCGGCGTGAGCGACGCGTCGGCGCCCATGGTCAGCTGCAGGTTGCCGTGCTGGGCCTTCTCGATCGTTCCACCGCCGGCGGCGCTCCGCACGGGGTTGGTCGGCTGCTCCCAGCTGTGGCTGTACGAGATGAAGTCCTGCTCCCCTCGTGTCCCTTCCTGAGGGACGAGCCTTCGACTTTGGGGCCAACGAATTGAAAGAAGATTGCGGTTGCCATGGATGCTCCTTCGGGATTGCAGATTTCGGGAGGTTCTGGTCCAGGAACTTGGTCTTTGCCGCCGCGACTTGGCCAGGCGGACCCCGGCGTGCCTTGGTCGTGTCTCAGCCACGAGTGACCATGGCGAGGTGAAAGTGCGCACCTGAGCCGCTCCCAGCGGCTGTTGTAAGGTCTCTGAAAGGTCAGGCCGAGTCGCATCCACACCCATCCCCGCCACAGCCGACTGCTGTGACGTCATGACTGTCGCCTTCATCGTGTCGAGGTATGGGTGCTTCAGGCGTAGGAGCGGCGTTCGGACGCTAGCGCCGTCGAGCAGATGGTGTTCGACCGGCGCTGGCGGATGGTTCTGGACTGTCACGACGTCGCCAAGGCCGCGTTCTCTCCGGGAGTTCTCGTCGAGTTTCGCCGACCGCTTGTCGAGCAGGGTCTGGGCAACCGCCTCATCGAGCGCACGGTCGAGCTCGCGCAGAAGCTGGGTGGTTTCGGCTACAGGTCGCTGCGAATCGCGCTGGATTCGGCGCCGCTCTCGGGCGCGGGCCGGGTCGCAGACACATTCAACCTGATCGCTCACGCTACCGAGGTCGTCGTGCAATGCGCAGCCGTCGAGGCCGACAAGAGCCCGGCGTTCGTCATTACGGATGCAGGCATTGCCCTGGTCGGCCAGTCCAGCGTCAAGGCGGCTCTTGACATCGACTGGGACAACGCAGCTGCCAAGCAGTTGACACTTCAGCGCCTTCTTGCTGCTCACCGCCGCCTTGCCGATGTCGAGCGGCTGCGGCCCTGGGGTCGACCGTAACCAGGGCCGCGTCGGCGGAACCGGGCGGTCGCGCCGGCGGCGGCAGCCCTTGGCCGTCGCGCCGGTGCGCGCTACAACGCTGGCATGCGCCAGCCCACCCTCGCTCGTCTGCCTTGGCCCCGGCCAGCCCGCGATCTTTTACAACGTGGCGCCCGGCTTTTCCTGGCGCGGCCGCGGCGCAGCGTCGTCGCTGGGCTGGAGCTGTGGGCGCCGCCGTCGGTCTTTCACCCCGGCCTCTTCTTCTCGACCCGCGTGTTCTGCGACTGGATCTCCCGGCAAGATCTGCGCGGTCACGCCGTGCTCGACCTCGGCACCGGATCGGGTGCTCTCGCTATCGCTGCCGCTCGCAGCGGCGCCACCGTCACGGCTTGCGACCTCAACCCACGCGCCCTGGTCGCCGCAGGCGACAACGCCGCCCGCGCCGGGGTGGCGCTGCGCCTGCGGGCCGGCGATGGCTTCGCAGCCCTCACGCCGGACGAGCGCTTCGACCTCGTGCTCTGCAATCCGCCGTGGTTCGAAGGCGAACCGCGCGATCAGGCCGAGCAGGCGTTCCGCGGCGGCACGGGGATGCGCTTCGTCGAGCAGCTCTTCGCCGGCCTGCCCACGCGCCTGCGTGAGCGCGGTCGCTTGGTGAGCGTCCTCGGTGCCAGCGCTGACCGAGCGCGAATAGACACCATCGCCGCCCGGAACGGTTTCGCACCAGAGCGGCTGTGTCGCCAGCGGGTCTGCTTCGAGCTGCAAGATATCGACGCCTGGCGGGCCACTGGCACCTGATGCATTTGGCGGCATGTTGAAATTGGCTACACGTCTTCGCCAGGTCTTGATCGCGCCGCATCGCTCATGTTCATAAGCAATCGCAAACAGTTGCGATGAGAAACTCCGGCTTGGCACGGGAGCTGCTTTCCTCCTTAGTCGAGAATGGACGCCACGAGTGGCGTGTCGAAGGGGGGAGAGGCCATGTCAGCACAAGCACGCCGAACACTCGCAGGTGCCTGCGCCGTCCTGGCCTACGCGCTCGCCTTGGCGGCGCCCGAGCTGGCCTACGCCTGCGGTGGCTGCTTCTCGCCGGTGTTGCCGCCGGCGCCTGGGAAGCCTGGCAATGGCCAGGCCGTGCTGCAGGATGCCGAGCGTGTGGTCTTTCGCCACGACCCAAAGACGGGCCGCACGCTGGTCTGGGTCGAGGTGCGCTACACCGGCGCCGCCGAGGACTTTGGCTGGGTGCTGCCGTTGCCGAAGCAGCCCACCGTCACTGTCGGCACGACCATCGGCCTCGACCTGCTCGACCAGACCACCTCGGCGCGCTACGAGCTACAACCGCGCGGCACCGAAAACTGCCGCAATCCCTACCAGGGCTGCGAGCCAGAGAAGTTCTCGAACACACAAGACGGCGCCGCGGACCGCGGCGCCACCGCCGCACAGGACGCATCGGCTGGCGCTGAGGGCAGCCAGCCCGGTGTCACGATCCTCGACCAAGGGCAGACCGGACCCTACGACTACGCTGTCATCGCCGGCAAGGACGCCACGCAGCTGCAGAGCTGGCTCGACACCCGCGGCTACAAGACGCCGGTGTCGGCGACGCCGATCATCCAGAGCCACGCCGACAAGGGGGACGTCTTTGTCGCCATCAAGTTGCAGAGCGGCAAGGGCGTCAACCTGATCCGGCCCGTGGTGCTTGAGATGCAGGACGCCGACGCGTGTGTGCCGCTGCGGTTGACCAGCATCGCCGCCAGCGAGGAGCTTAGCGTCGTGGTCACGCTGGCCGGCCCGGGTCGCGCCGTTCCGATGAACCACCTCGCGGTCGAGGTCAACCCGACGCGCATCAATTGGTTTGAAAATGCAAATAACTACCAGCAGTTGGTCGCAGCAGCGATCGACGAGGCCGCGGGCCGCGCCTTCGTCACGGAGTCGGCGCAGCCTGGCAGCGGCCTGCAGGGGCTGTGGACCGCCGCGACGCTCGACACCAAAGCGCTGGCCGCCGCCACCGACCTCAAGGCGTTCGCCATCGCCCTGTTCCAGAGCGGACAGGTCTGGTTGCACGCCGACGCGGCGCAGGTGTTCGCCGACAAGGCCAGCATCGTAGAGCCGATCTTCAAGACCTTTGGGGTCAAGGAGCCGGTGGCCGTACTCGGCCAGCTGTGGGTCTGCGGCGCCGTGTGGGCGCAGCCATGGCGCTCGCCGACTGGGGATGGCGCATGCCGCACCCAGGGCGGCAACCCCTTCAGCGGCCCAGCTCTGTACGCCGACGAGGCGGCGCTGCTGCCGGTGAACGGCGCCGCGACGGCCAAGGCGCTGCAGGATGACATCGCGAAGCCGTTGTTGGCGCTGTTCGACGGCATGAAGCAGGCGCCGATGGTCAGCCGCCTCGTCATGCGCATTGGGCCGACCGAGATGGACCGCGACCCGATCTTTGGCTTCCACCCGTCTCTGCCGGCCGTCGATCGCGTGCGACGCGCTGACACGTGGCAGGTCTGCAGCTCGGGTTGGCTGCCGGCGGACCTGCGCCGCATCGAGGTCCAGGGCTTCGGCTCCTGGGTGATCGATCAGAACGCGCCGGCGGTGGCCAACGACCCCCGCTTTGTCGGCGCGCCCGCGGCTTCGCGCATCGAGGCCTACGACGAGTCGGGCCCCGCGATGCCCATCGCCAAGGCGCAGGTGGGCCTCGTCGACACCGCCATCGCCGGCGCAGTCCCTGGGCAACCCTCGCCAGCGCGCAAGCTGGCGTTGGCGCCGGCATCGCAGTGGCTGGCGCCGGCCTCCGATCCGCCCGTGACCAAGCTCGTGGCTTGGAAGAAGCCAAGCTCATTCTGCGTGCCGAAGGCGGGCTGGGTCGATGGCAAGCTGCCACCGAGCGGCCAGGCCAAGCCCGATGTGCAGAACCCCGCGGGAGATCCGCCGGGCACGGGCTTTGACGTCATCGGCGCCGACGGCGTCGGCGATGGCGGCAGCGGCAGCGGCAACATCGGCAGCGGTAGCGGCGGTGCCGGCGGCTGCGTCGCAGGACCGGCGCCCGCCCCACTGTCGGCGTGGTGGCTAGCCTGCGGGTTGCTGACCCTCGTCGCCCTGCGGCGGCGCCAGGAGGAACGACCGCGCTGAGCGCGCTGCGACAAAACGCGCACGGCTGCGACGGTGGGGCGGCGTTCACCTGCCCCTCTCACCCACCGTCCCCCGCCGCAGCCGTGCACGCCACCGGGATAGCCAAGGCCGTGCGCTGAGGAACCCGACCCACGCAGAGACGGAGGCGGGGGCAATTCACCAGCCCCTCTCACCTGGCCCCCGCCTCCGTCCTGCGGTTTCGCCCTGTCCGACCCCTCGCTCGCACCCCAAACCACCCACCTACTCGCCGTATGTATCCGCTCCCCTTGCATTTCCGACTCGCGTGACTACACTGTCGGGCCCGATGGGGTTGACCTCGGGAGGCTCGGACATTCTGAAGATCACGATGGTATTCGGGTTGGCGATGATCGCGATCGGCTGTGGCAGCAGCTCGGGTGCTAGCGGGACCGCCGCTGGAGGCGCCGCAGCCGGTTCTGGCGCCCCTGTGCCCGTCGAGAGCCTGGAGGCGGCTGTGGTCTCGGTCTTCTGCAAGGCGGCCAGTACTTGTCCCGGCTCTGATTTGTCCTTTTCTTCCGAAGCCGTCTGTGAGGCCTTCTTCGCCAGCGCCGCTGAATCCGAGTTCGGCGCCATTGTCGAGAAGATCAAGGCAGGCAAGATCAAGTACGACGCCGCCCAGGCCGGCCTCTGCCTCAAGGAGAAGGTCGCAAGCTGCTCGATGTCGAGCGGCAAGGAGCCCGCGTCCTGCACCGCCGCGATGATCGGCCTAGTGAAAATTGGCGCAGCTTGCGAAGTCCGCAAGGAGTGTGAGCCAGGCTCCTTCTGCAAGCAGAAAGCCTCGGACTGCCCTGGCGTCTGCACCAAGGCGCCGGCGATCGGCGAGGTGTGCCCGGACTATAACTGCGCCGACGGCGCAACGTGTGACTCCGCGAGTCCTGCGGCCAAGTGCGTCGCAGACAAGCCCGCCGCCGAAGGTGAGGGTTGCTCTTCGATCGAGTGTGCGCCTGGACTGACCTGCGACTACAACCTGCAGGCCCCGTTGTGCAAGAAGAAGGGCGCCGCTGGCGAGTCCTGCGATGGCTCCGACGCCTGCGTCGACGGGCAATTCTGCAGCAGCGGCAAGGAGGCCAAGTGCACGGCCAAGGCAAAGCTCGGCGAGGCCTGTGCACAGCCTGGCGATTTCAAGTCCTGCGTCGACGGCCACGTCTGTGGCGTCATCGGCAAGATATCCGACGGCAAGATGCAGTGCGTCGCGATCAAGAAGAAGGGCGCGGCCTGCACGTCGCACCAAGAGTGCGCCGCCATCGACCTGCACTGCGGCGGCCTGGACTCCACCGTCGCCAACTCCGCCGGCACCTGTTCGAGCCTGCCCAAGCTCGGTGAAGCCTGCACGCCGAGTGGCGACACCTACCCGCAGTTCCCTGCATGCTTCCCCGGCAGCAGCTGCGACCCCGCGAGCAAGAAGTGCCTCGGCCCCGCAGCCAAGGGCGAAGCCTGCGACAGCGAGTCCGACCGCTACTGTGGCAAGGGGCTGACCTGCCACATGGACGACCAAGGCAAGGGCACCTGCAAAGAGAACCTAAAGGTTCAGTGCGACTAGGTGGGCTTCGCGCCGCGGCTGCAAAGTCGCGCGATGGCGCAAGTGTCGCTGCGCTCGCCTTGGCGGCCTTGGACTCTGAGGCGTTCTCCATTTCGGCGCTGGGCCTCTTCGTGACCCCGGCCGAGGTCGCCCTCAGCCTCGCCATCGCGTCCGCGGCGGCGGTCGTTCTCTGCGACCGCAGACTGGCCCTGGGCGTTGGGCCGAGCGCGCGGACCCTCGGCTGGGCCCTCGGCTTCGGCGCTGTCGCTGCCTTGCTCGCCGCTGCCACTGCTGACGCCAATCGCGACGTCGCGCTGCGTGGCGGGCTTCGTCTCTTGGCTGGCGCTGCGTTCACCGCGTGCTGCCTGCAGGGCGGCGCGGCCCTACTCAGGCGCCTGTCCGCCGTCGCGGTGGGCCTCGTCGTGGCCACCGCTGGCCTCGGCGCGTTTGAGCAGCTCGCCGGCGACGGTTGGTTCGGCCCCGCTGGCGCCGAGCTTGAGGCCGCATTGCTGGAGCCCTTTCGCCCGAAGGCGTCCATCACCGATGATGGCGCGCGCCGCCTGACCGCCACCTTCGCCCACGCCAATCTCGCCGCAGCCTGGCTGGCCGTGCTGGCGCCACTCGGGCTCTCGTCCCTCGCCGCGACGCCTTCGGCGACCGTGCGCCCTTGGCGACGCCTCGCGGCGCCCGCTTTCGTCGCGATCGCCACCTTGGCGCTGGCCCTCACCCTCTCGCGCGCTGGCCTCGTCGCCGGCTGCGCTGGCATGGCCGTCGCCCTGTTCGCCATGGCGCCAGGCCAAGCCCGCCGGGACCTAGCGTCGGCGCGCGTGCTCGGCCTCGTGCTCGCCGCGGCGGCACCGTCGGTGCGGGCGCGAGTCAGCGACGCTGGTCCCGCGCTGGCCGCCACCATCGAGGCGACGCCGATGTCTGGATCCGCCGGAGGTGCCGTGGCCGTCCGTCTGCGCAATACGGGATGGCTGACCTGGCGACCGGCTGGCGCCGACCGCCACCGTCTCATCGCGGTGCCGCTCTCCTGCGACGGGGCGGTGCCGGCACAGCCGGGGGGCGTCGGCCCAGTGCAGGCGCTCGACGTGCCGCACCGCGTCGCGCCTGGCGCAGAGGTCTCCATCCTCCTCGCCGCGGCGGCGGCGCCTGCGGCGGCCGCCTTTGCCCTCGACGTCGAGCATCACGGACACCGTTCGGCCTGTCACAGCGGCGGGCCTATCACGCTGGCGCGCCGGGCCGACATCGCGTGCGCCGTCTCAGCGCCACCTTGCGGTTCGTCGGCCTGGCATGACGCATCGACGGTGGAGCGGGCCGGCGCCCCGCACGGCAGCACCGACCGGCGCGAGCTGTGGGCCGCCGCCCTCGCCGCGGCGCGCCACCACCCTTGGTTTGGTCTTGGCCCTGACGTCTTTCGCCTCCGCAAGGCCGAGTTTCTGCCGCCACGCGCCATCAGAAGGGACGACCGCGAGCACGCCAACAACCTCGCGCTCGAGGTCGTGGCCGATCTCGGCCTCTGCGGCGCCATGGCGATGCTGGCGATCGTCGCAGCGCTCTGGTCCGCCGTGCGCCAGCTCCTCGGTCGTCAAGACCTGGAGGGCGCCGCGCTGGTCCTCGGTGGCGCCGGTGGCGTCGTCGCGCTCGGGTTTCACGGCCTCGCCGACGCGCCGCTATTCAGCTGGGCGGCGCTGCTGGCGTCGGGCGGCGCCCTCGCTGCCTTGGCGTGTGGCGCCGACGCCGCCGCTGCCGGTGACCGCGCTTCCCTCCACGAGTCGGCAGACGTCGTCGTCCCGCCATAGCGACGGGCAGCCCGCGCCGGGACGGGCCGATGCGCCTCGATCGACGCCGCGTCGATGGGTCGCCGTGAGACGCGACGGGTGATGACGGCCCGCGTCTCCAGCGGACTGCCCCCTGGTGGGCTCGGCGCCCCACGCTGGAAAACGCGTCATTTTCTGGCGCCAATCAGCCAGCGCAGAGCCCAACTCGGCGCCAACGGACCAAATTGCGAGCGTCCCCAGCTCGACACGACGCCGCAGGAGGCGCCGGGCTGCACCGGCCAATCCAAAGTCTGTCGCCGAGGGCGTCGTGGCTGTGGCGCTTGGCCGCTCGTGCCGGCTTGTCACGGCCTCGACGGTGCGCCCTGCGACGGTGCGCCCTGCGATGGTGCGCCCTACGACGCTGTGGCCCAACGAAAGTTGACCCTATGACGGTTGACCCTACCACTGTGCAGAGGCGCACGACCCGGACTCTGCGACCGGGCGGCTGAACAGCGGCGCCCAGGCTGACGAGGTCAGGGCGTGTCGTCGTCCTTGCCAAGTCCCGCGGCGGGCGGCGGTGTCGCCCCGGTGGCCACGTCGTCAGGGATCGCGCCCTCGCCCTGGTGGTAGAACCGACCATCTGGTGACACGGCGAAGCGTCCGAGCGACGGCTCGCCGGTCTTGCCGCGCCGCAGCTTGTCCGTGAGCGACAGCAAACGCCGCAACAAGTGCGGTCCTCCTTGGTCGCCGGAGCTCGCTGGCGTTGGCGCAGCAGCGGTCGGAGCCGGCCCGGTCTTTGCCACCGCGGTAGTGGCGGGCGGCGCCGCTGGCCGGGTGGGCGGCGTCGTCACTGGCGCCTGCGTTCGAATCGGGTTGGCGACGGCCGGATCGGTGGTGCGGACTGTGAGCCGCTCAGCCTGCCGGTCGCGGGCCAGCGGCGGATCGCTAATCGTCAACGACGACCGGGCGGGTGTCGCTGTGGGCGAGGCCTCAGTGGCGCGCTGCTGCGCCGCGGGCGTCGCCGCTCGCGCCGGCGCTGCCGCATGGGCGTCGCCCGTCCGGCGTGACCCAGAGTCGCTGTGCCGCACTCCGCCGGCGTGCTGAGCGCCCCGCACCGACACGCTCGAGGTGCGCCCCGTCGCTTCGGCGATCGCGCTGCGAAACCCATGGACTTCGGTCGGCTCGTGCGAGACCGTCGGCAGCTGTGCTGAACGCTTCAGCGCCTGCACAAGCGCTGGCCCCGCACTGGCTCGACTCGCGTGAGCCAAGCGCACAGCCGCCTCAAAGGTATAGCCACCACCAATGAAATCGTGGACTGACGTTTGCGGCAGGTCGAGACCGTCGTGCAGAAGCGCCAACAAATCGGTGAGGTGCGCCGACCGTGCGTCGAGCCAGATGACGCCCATGCCCGGCTCTGCCGCGCCGCCGCTGACCACGCGCGCCACCAGCGCCCGCATCACCACCACGCCGCCACCGACGGCGCCAAGGATTTGCAACTCAACCACTTCGCCGGCGCGCCTGCGGTCGTCGCCGAGGACGAAGCCGCCGGTGCTGCTGACATCGCGCGTCGTTAGCCACTCGCCCATGCCCCCGCCAACCCGCACTGCGAGCTGACGAGAGACGCGCGAATTAGAGCGGCGCTCAGCCAATTGCACAGGAAACTCCTGTCCTTGCAAGCTAATTCGTCGCGCAGTGGGCCGGAGGTCTCTTGGAGACTGCGCCTGTAGAACGAGGAACGCAAGGGGAGATTGCAAGCGTGGCCCCAGGGGAGGCAAGATCGCGGCGCAGATGCCAGCCGGGTTCTGCTGGCAGGAGGGCGAGATGCGGCGACATTACGAACGGATGCCGAGCGAGGCGCTCGGGCGCCCCGTCCACTTGTGGCGCTATGGCCATAGCGGGCGGCCCGTCCTAGCGCTGCCGACTGCTGGCGGCTATGCGCACGAGTGGCAGCAGCAGGGGGTGGTCGATGCGCTCGGCGACCTGATCGACGCCGGGCGGCTGTGCATTTACCAGCCCGAGACCAACGTCGCGGAGGTCTGGACCCACTCCGAGGGCAGCCTGCCGGCTCGGATGGCCCGCCAGGACGCCTACGAGTCGTTCATCCTGTCTGAGCTTGTACCGCGGATCTGGCGCGAGACGGGCCGCCGTGACGTCATCGTCATGGGCGCCAGCGTCGGCGCGATGTACGCGGTCAACTTGGCCCTGAAGAACCCCGAGCGCATCCCGCGCGCCATCGGCTTCTCGGGTCGCTACCAGGCACGGACCTTCACCGACGGGCGGATGACCGACGACGTCTACTTCCACGACCCCTCTAGCTATGTGTGGAACCTACAGGGCGAACACCTCGAGCGTATCCGCGCCCACGCCCACATCACACTGGTCTGCGGACAAGGCGCATTTGAAGGCAACTGCCTGCGAGAGACGAGACACCTGGAGCAGGGCCTACGGGCGCGCGGCGTCCCTGTCTGGGCCGATATCTGGGGCCACGACGTCGCTCACGAGTGGCAATGGTGGCGCCGGCAGATTCGCTACCAGGTGTTGCACCGCCTCGATCGCTGGTGATAGAGCGCAGATCACCGGCGAATCGCCGCCAGACCTCCACTCACTCGCCGTCGTCCTCGCCGGCGCAGCCCTCGCCCGTGCCCCCGACGATTCGGACCACGGCGCCCCGCCCGCAGGCTGGGCAATAGGCGCGCAGCCGCTTGCCGGCCTTGGTCTCCAGAGCGAAGGTCGCAAATTCCTGACCACAAGCCTCGTCGCGACACACAATCAGCTGGGCGCTGCGGGCGACCGCGCGCAGCACTCGCAGGTCATGGCTAGAGAGCCCGTCGCGGACGCGCTCCCAACCAGAGGTCTCGCTGGCCGACCCCTCCGTCGTCGCGCCGAGGACGGAGGGGCCAGCAGCGGGCGGTGTCGGCAAGGCCGCCATCACCCGCAGCAGCCGCCGCACTGTGTTGCGGTGCCGTCCCGTGCGCGCCGCCACCGCACCGATGCTGCCCAGCTCGCGATGGAGGCGTATCAGCTCCTCTCGCTCGGCCTCGCCACTACGGAACCCGGTCATCGCACCCCCCCCGTTCATCATGACGCACCATCAAGCTCTATCTTGCATGAAGATGCATCGAAACTAAAGTGGAGGCGCCGATCCGGGCGGCGCGATCGCTTCGGGTGTGACCTCTCGGCGAGCTGCGACGGCGCTGCGCCACGGTGGGAGCTCGACCGCTGCGTCAGCCACCAACGCCCGACTGAAGCTCGGCTGCGCGTCGCCTACGCGGCCGCAAAAGACTGCACAGAGGCCTCGCATCGCCCAGAGCGCCGCGGCAGCCTCGCCCTTGGCGCCTCGGGGCAGCTGCGTCGTCAAGCGGATCGCCGCCTCATGTGCCTCGACAAAGCGCCACGCGGCGAGCAACGCCGCCGGACAGGGGCCACCGTCGCACCCGCGTCGCGCCGCGCCGGCATCGAGGAGCGCCCATGTGGCTGCGTCGTAGCGCACCACTGGTTGCCCTGCGTCTTGCTGCCACAGTGGCCAGAGTCGGTTGTGGACGACGCGCCAGCCATGGCCCTCCACCGGTCGAGCCGGCCGAAGCACGAAGACCTCACGGACGCTGTCTACGCCGTCCTGGGACGTACGTTCGGCCACCCAGCGCACGATCAGCCGACCCGACTCGCGTTCGACCTCCACCGCGCGGTGGCGCAAGCGCACCTCTCCCTGCGGCGGCGAGTCAAAGCGCTCGGTCCGTGTCGCGACGATCTCCAGCTGGGTCAGCGTGCGATCAAAGGGCCCTGGGACAGCGCCGCGACCGACCGTCAGCGTGGCCTCCTCGGCGAAGACTGCGAGGTATGCCGCCAGATCGTGCCGCTCGATGCCAGACATTTGGCTGACTTGTAATGATATGATTGTACTTCTGATATCGTCTGTTACTGCGCCTGATTCAAAATCGAGCGGCCGCCCACACGCGACAAGCATCGCCAAGCCGAACCCGAGCCAAACCTGACCGATGGTCATCGCCACTGTCCTCCGGACGCGCCACCCTCGGCGCGATCGTCCGTGTCGACATCTTGCGCCTGCCGCCCGCAGTCGTCACCGCGCGTCATCGAGCCGTCGGCCAGGCTCCCAGGCGGTCGCGCCGACGCCGCGTCGACCTCTCGATCGATGCCGGCCAGCTTGACAGACGGCCCGCCAGCGCAGACAACATCGCTCGCATCGGACCAACCGCGACGTGTCCGATGTCCAAGGGGACGGCTGGGCCCATAGCTCAGCGGTGAGAGCTGCCGGCTCATAACCGGCTGGTCCCTGGTTCGAATCCAGGTGGGCCCACCGGAGCCCCCCCGCGGGCTCGTCGGAAGGTCGGGCCGCGCGTGTCGCGGCCCGGCTCCGATGGGCGCACGAGCGCCGCTCGTCATCCCGACGAGGCGGCGGCGCCAGCGCAGGTGGAGGCTTCTATGTCCATGAATCCCCAGCAGATTATTGACATTCTTCGTAAGCTGCAGGCCATCGATGACGAGATCCGCGACGTCCGCTCCACTCGCAATCGCATGGTGAGCAACCTGGAGAAGCTCGAGGCAGTGCTTGAGACACGCGACACTCAGCTCAACGAGATGCGCAACAAGCTCTCCGAGGCCGAGACTTGGCACCGCAAGAAGTCTGTCGAGCTGGAGGAGGAGCGCGAGAAGTTGAACAAGGCGAAGGCCAAGCTCAACTCGGTGACGCGGAGCAAGGAGTACGTCGCGGTCAACCGCGAGCTCGACAACGTCCGCCGCAACATCCAGACCCGCGAAGACGAAGTCGAGAAGCTCACGTTGGCGATTGCGGAGTTCCGTAGCACCATCGAGCGCGAGGACGAGAAGGTCCGCGACCTGCGCGTCGCTGCCAACGCCGAGGCTGAGTCGAATCGCGACCGGCTGGGCGGCATGGACGCCCGCATCGAGGCCGTCGAGCGTCGTCGCAACGAGGTGGCAGAGGGCATCGAGAAGTCGATCCTGAAACGCTACCGCAAAGTCTTTGACGCTCGCGATGGCACCGCCGTGGTCGGAGTCGTCGACGAGGACGCCTGCGGTGGCTGCAACATGGTGGTCCAGCCACGCTTCGTTGAGGCGATCATGCGCGGCACTAGCCTCGTGCAGTGCCCCTTCTGCAGTCGCTTCCTCTACATCGACAGCCGCAGTGACCAGGACGGTCAGCCCGAGCTGGCGGCCTAGAGACGCTCGCAATTGGGCGCTGTTTGCGCCCACTTTGGTGCCGCGCTGCTTGGGGAGAGCTGGAAAGGGGACACCTTGTCGGCTTCGGGCGATGAGCCCCCCAAACTCAGCCAGCGAGCGACGCCGCCAGTCATCACCGGTGGCGTCTCCAACCTTCAACGGTCCAACGGGAAGCAGGCCGCGCCTTGCCCTGCCGCGGCTAGCGGCGGGCGGTGCCGGCGGCTAGCTCTCGCTCGCGCTGCTTGAGCGCCTTCAGCGTCGCCAGCAGCGCACCGACGCCGCCTTCACGCTGCTTGCGCACCACGGCCCGCATCAGATCGACCATTCGATCCCCATACGGATACCACCACGGCTCGATGCCAAGCTGCTTGTCGACCACGACCAGTCGTGGCCGCGTCATGTGCTCCAGCGCCTCGGGCGAGCTGGTGATGCCTGTCCCCGACGCGCCGCAGCCCGTCCAAGGCAGATCAGGCAGGGCTCCCGTAAAGGCGTGGTTGTTCACCCAGAGCATCCCAGAGCGCACCCGCCGGCCGAGCTCGACCGCGGCGTCCAAGTCGCGGCTCCAGACGCTGGCGCCGAGGCCGTAGGCGCTGTCGTTGGCAGCCTCGATCAGCTGATCGTCGCCGTCGCCCACCGTGAGGACAGCGATCGGGCCGAAGCTCTCGTCGCGCCAGGCCGCTGCATCGCGTGGAACGCCAGTGAGCAACGTGGGGGCGACCCTGGCGTCGCCCTCGGGCAGCCCGCCGCACAGCACGCGGCCGCCCCTCTCAAGCGCGTCCTGCAGCTGCGCCACCACGATCGCCTTCTGCCGTGGCGTGACCAGCTCCGGTACATCGCCGGCAGCCGCCTCTAGGTGTGAAACCAGCGCTGGAATGAATCGCTCTGCCACAGCGCGGTCGACGGCGACGCGCTCGATGCCGGCGCAGTTTTGGCCCGCATTGGTGATGATGCCCCAGGCGATGCCAGCCGCTGCTCGCTCGACGTCGGCGTCAGCGCGAACGATCGCGCAGTCCTTGCCGCCGAGCTCGCAGTCGCATGGGATGCCGAGCGCCGCCGCGGCGGTGGCCACCTTGCGCCCGGTGGCGGTGCTACCCGTGAAGATCACCTGGTCGGGTTCGGCGGCGACCAGCGCTGCGCCGGCGCGGCCATCGCCAGCGCAAAGGCCGATGACCGGACCGAGCGACGCCCGCAGCTGCTCGACCAGCCAAGCCCCGGAGCGCGGCGTAAGCTCCGAAGGCTTGAGGACCACACCGTTGCCCGCTAGGAGCGCCGGAACGACGCTACGCATTGGGATGGCGACCGGGTAGTTCCAGGGGGAGATCACCGCGACGACGCCGCGCGGTGCTCGCTCGATGCGCGCCTTTTTGCCAGGCATCTCGAGCGAAGGTACGAGGCCCTGCCGCGGCTGCAAGTGGCGTGGTCCGTGTTTGCACCAGTAGGCGAACAAGTCCGCGACGCCGACGACCTCGCTGCTGTACGCCTCGGCCAGCGGCTTGCCAGTCTCCTCTACGACCAACGCCGCCAGCGCCTCAGCGTGCGCGAGCATCGCCTCGCCAGCGGCAGCGAGTCGAGCGGCGCGCGCGTTGACCGGCAGCTCGGCCCACGCGGCCTGGGCGGCCCGGACCTCAGCGACCACCCGGCGGGCCTCTTCGCCGTGGAAAGTGTCAGCGCCAGCGCTCGTTGATGGGTCACCAACAGCGACGACGATGTGCGTTGACATGAGGGGGCCCCCGATCGATGGTGCAGGGCGCGGCGATGGCGGCGCTCGTCTTAGTCGCGGTTGTACGCCATCGTGGCTAGGGGCGGAAGCCGACCGGCCGGCCTCGCGTCGCGCCGCAGGCCCAAAGGCCCCACCGGCGCCGTCGCACACCTCAAGTGGCAGCTACCTGTGCAGGAGTCGCCTTGCGTCGCCTCGTCGAACACGCGCTCGGCGCGGTCTTTCCGACGTCGGCGGGCATCCCAGGCCTAGAGCGGCTCGATTACGGCGCTCGCCTCGACGAGGTGCTGCGCGGGCCACCGCTGATGCGGCTCGGCCTGTACGCCGCCACCCTCCTCTTCGTTCTCCTCCCGATCTGGACCGTCTATACGCCGCTGCCCTCCTTGTTGCTGTCTCCTAGCCGACTAGATCGACATGCAAATCAGCTTGCGTCAAGTAGAATCTATCTGTTGAGACAGCTGATGTTGCTCCTCAAGACCGTCGGCGGACTGCTCTGGGGCGCCGATCCCGAGGTACGCCAAGCGCTCGGCCTGTCGCCTCTCGGCCCCGACCCTGGGACCTTTCGTGGCGACGAGCTTCGCGTCGCCGCGGAGTCGCCACCTAGAGCGAGGCGATGAGCGATTATGCTTGCGACTGGCGATCTTACGGCCATATCGCGTTTCAGGAGCGCGGCTCTGTGGCGCTTGAGGCCGATTATGTCGTGGTCGGCAGCGGTCCCGGCGGCTCTGGCGCGGCCCTAGTCTTGGCCCGCGCTGGCTTTGAGGTCTGCGTCGTCGAGGCTGGGCCTTGGCGCGATCCCGGCGACTATCCCGAGTCGATGCTCGGCGCCATGCGGGACATGATGCCAGACTGGGGCGCCACCGTGGCCGTCGGCGACTCGATCATGCCGATCGTGCAGGCGGCGGTGGTCGGCGGCGGCACGGTCATCAACTCGGCGATCATGGTGCGGACACCCGACGACGTGCTGGCCGACTGGCGTGAGCGCCACGGGCTCGGCGACCTCTTCGATGAGCGAGCGATGGGCCTGCAGCATGACGCGGTGGATCGCGAGCTCGCCGTCCAGCGCACGCCCGAGGGGGCGAACTTCGGCTCCAACAACGCGATGCTACTCAGCGCCTTGCAGCGGCGTCAGCTCGGCGGCAAGGCCATCCTCCGCAACGTCGTTGGCTGCCAGGGTTCGAGCTCCTGCTTGCAAGGATGCCGCGCGGGCGCCAAGCAGAGCGCCAACCTCGGCTGGCTGCCGGAGGTCATCGCCCGAGGCGGGA
Source organism: Pseudomonadota bacterium (assembly GCA_005777155.1). GTDB lineage: Bacteria > Myxococcota_A > UBA9042 > UBA9042 > UBA9042 > SXNM01. The sequence continues at coordinate 36,187 of SXNM01000318.1, forward strand.
CCGTCATCTCGTGCGCCCGCGTCGACCGAGTCGTCTTCGAGCGCGGCGTCGCCGTCGGTGTCCGCGGACGCTCTCGGCACCCTCGCACCCGCGTGCTCGGCGCCGCCGTCGACGTGCGCGCCAGACGGGGGGTGGTGATCGCGGCCTCGGCAGTCCAAACGCCCTTGATCTTGCAACGCTCCGGCATTCGCCTGCCGGCGCTTGGGCGACATTGGCGGGTCCACCCAGGGGCCGCCGTCGTCGGGGTCTACGATCATCCCGTCGACATGCAGCGCGGCGCGACCCAAGGCACCGCGAGCGTCCACTTCCGCGACGGCATCGCGATCCAGGACGGGAGGCCTATCGCTGGAACAGGCGAGAATGGCATCAAGATAGAGAGCTTGGCGCTTCCGCTGGAGCTGCTTGCTGGGCGCGCCGCGGGCGCGGGGCAGGCCCTTATTGAGCGTCTCCGCGACGCCCGTCACCAGGCGGTCTGGATCTCTGCCGTGCGCGCCGAAGCGGAGGGCACCTGCCGGCTCGGGCTCTTCGGTCAGGCGGACGTCCGCTACAAGCCGACTCAACGCGACCTCCGGGCGCTGCGCGCTGGCAGCCATCTCCTCGCCGCGCTCCATTTTGAGTCTGGCGCCCGCTTGGTTCGGCCGGGCGTTGTGGGGCTCCCGGCGGAGATTGCGCCCGATCAGCTGCCCTTGTTGGCCGAGGCGCCGCTCGACAACCGTTGCTGGACCTGGGTGCTGAGTCACCTCTTCGGTGGCGCCGTCATGGGCAACGACCCGCAACGATCGGTGGTCGCGCCTGACCTTCACGTGCGCGGGGTGCGTCGGCTGCACGTCGCCTGCGCCGCCGCGCTGCCCACGACGCTCGGCGTCAATCCGCAGCACACCATCCTGGCCGTCGCTCGCATCCTCGCGGAACGGCTTGCCAACGGCGCGTGACATCGCGACGACCCCCGGCTATGGTCGCCGTCGAGCGGCGTGCGCGTCCACAGTACGCGCCGACCGGACGCAAGGAGGGGGCGAGATGACGGACCTGCAGGGGGCGCTTCGCGCTGGGGCGACGATTGACGCGATCGCCGCTGCGCTCGATGCGCTCGACCACCAAGAGCGTGTGCGTCAGACGCGGGCGCTGCGACCGGCGGACCAAGCGACCCTCTACCGCCTGGCTGAGGGCCGACACACCAACCTCGACTTCTTCGTGCCTGCAGGCACTCCGTTCGGCGTAGAGGTAGTCCATGAAGGCATCAACACCCTTCCGGTGATCGGTGGTCCCTTTCAGAAGCGTTTCGCCCGCGACCCGGACGATCCTGGACGCCTGCTCGGCTATAACCACAACAACAGCGGCATCGTCTCGCACCTGTTCTTTGTCACCGGCCCTGGCTATTTCGTCGTCCGCGAGACCGGGAGCACGAGTCCAGATGGCCGCACGGACCACGGCGGCCAGCTCTTCATCAACTACTATGAACAGCCTGCGGTTGCCCCGGTCGCCTCTTGGCCCCACCCCAAGCCGCCGATGGCCTTCACCGCCGGATTGGTCTGGGGCCAAATGTCCGACTATATGTGGCGGGTCTCAGCGCATGTCTCGATCGGTACGGCGTTCAAGAAGGGGCGGCCTCTTCAGCAGTACTTCGTCCTCGTCCGGTCGGCCTAGCCTCGCAGGCGGTCGAGGCGCGCACCTCGTGGTGGCTGAGCCGGGTTGCGGGGTCGGTCAGCCCTTGCGCGCTGCGTGTTCGCCTGCGCCAGCCGAGATCCCTGTTCCCACGCTGGCGCTTGCATCGCGGCCCTGAGGTGCTAGACTGTGGAGGTCGCAAAGCGTTCGGGCCGAAGAACGGTCGGGGCCTATGCGACGGTCGTCAATCGCCAATGCACAGGAAGAGCGCGAGTTTCTCGCGTCGAGGCCACCGGTGTGTGACGACGGGGACCGGCAAGCTCGCCTGAACAGAGTCCGCCGAGCCTGCCCCTCTCCCTTACACCAACTGGGCCCCAGTCGCTCGCCACTTCGTGAGCGGCGGACGCCACCCCGACGCGGTGGCTGTGGGCCCGTGGAGCGTCCCTTTGACTCCAGCGTTGATCGACGTACATGTGCGTTCCGCCACGGGCGGCGACGCCAACCAATGGCCTCAACTGGCGCAGGCCGCCGGCCTCGACGGGCTGGTGGTAGTGGCGCTGGATTTGCCGCCGCAGCACCCGACCGGTCGGCGCGACGGCGTGCAGTTTTTCTGCGGCGTAGAGCTCGACACCGACGTTGGTCGGTTGATCTGCATCCCGGCCGAAGACGACGTCTGGTTTCGGGGCGCGGGATGGCGTGCGTTGCACCGTGACGATCGCGGCTACCTCGCCGTCGAGGTCGGGCGCGAGTTCGCCGAGCGCGGTGGCGCGGTGATCTTGGCGCAGCCCTTTGACCGTGACCTGGACCACATGGCCTGCGAGGACGCGTTCGGTGCGATCCCTGGCCTAGTCGAGAACTTGGCCGGGGTGGTGGTGGCGAGCGCCGCCAGCCACGCCGCCAGCAACGAGCGGGCTGTATTGGCGGCGCGACGGACCCGGCTTCGCGCGCTGGGCGGATCGGCCGCCGAGCCCGGCCAAGATCGCTTCGGCGGGGTCGCGACGCTCTTTGCCGAGTGTCCCGAAGACCAGGCCGGTCTCGTCGCAGCGCTGCGCGGTGGCCGGACGTGGACGGTCGAGCTCGAGTCGCCGTTGACCCTCGGCGGCGCAGATGAAGAGGACGAGGCAGACGACGACGGCGACAGCGATGAACCGGCCGAGTCGCCGAACTTCTCGCAAGTAGCCTCTGGGAACGTGGCGCGGCCGAGCCCTGCCCAGGCCAAGGTCCGTCCGCCCAAGCCCGAGCCACCTGCGAAGCTGAAGCGCGCCGAGCGTGAAGACAACCGTGGAAATCGACTAGACATTGCTTTGTTGCGGCGTCAGCAGTCGCCGGCGCTCGACGATCGCCAGCCTGACATGGACCCCATCGCGCGTGTCTATGGCCTGGCGGATCGGGCGCCCGAGGTGCGCTTCAGCCACCTGTCCGACGATGAGCTGGACCGGACCAGCGGCAACCGGTCCCGTGGTTCGGACCCCAACATGATGGCGCCGCTCGACTTTCGCGAGATGCGCGCCGAGCGAGCCCACGTCAATCTGTTGCTCGAGGCGATCGAGGACCGCCGCGAGACCGCCGACGATAGCCTCGCCCTGCGTTTCGCGCTGTTGGCGGTCGAGAAGGTACAGGGGGGCCTGGAGGGCGCTGGTCGCGGCAGTCACGGCGGGCCGAGTGGCCGCGGCGGCGGTCACCGCGGCGGCCAAGGCGGCCAAGGCGGCCAAGGCGGGCACGGCGGCCAAGGCGGCCACAGCAGCTACCCAGCTGGCAACGACAGCGACCCGCGCCGCAAGCGGCGTCGGCGCAAGGGATAGCCGCTCGCGTTGGTCACCCTACGCGTTTCAGGCATCGCTGCACGAACAGCCTAGCCCTCGTCCCCTAACTTCGCCTGCAGGCGACGTAGCTGGGCGATGGCTTCGTCGATCTCGGACGCAAAGCGAGTGCGCTGGCTCGGGGTCCAGGTCGGCAGAGTCGTGGAGAGCACACCTTCGATTTTGTCCAGCGCTTGCGCCTGCTGGACCACTTGGCGCAGGCGGACCTCGGCGTTGCGCCGTCGAGTCCGGTGCACAGGGCGGGATGCGACCGCGCTGTCTTGCTCCGCCTTGACCGCGCGGCTGAGCTCGCGGACTGACCAACCCTGCTGTCGTGACTGAGCGGCGAGCTGCTCTCTGCTGGACGCGTCGCCGAGCTGGGCGAGCTGACGGAAATGCGAGAGCTGCAGACCCTTTCGCTGATCAGCTGGCAATTGCTGCCAGCAATTCCAGACCTTGATGTAGCCCCGCAGCGTCGCCGCCGAGAGGCCAAGACGAGCAAGCGCCTCACTGCGACGCGCAACGAGCGAGTTGAAGCTGCGACCTTTGGAGGAGCTGCGGTCGAAGTAGGCCTCCACATCGCCGCCGAAGAAGGTGTCGACCAGCAGCTGTCCAACCTCAAGCGCGTGGCGCAGCTGGGCGTAGCGGCCGAGCGTCTCCAGGCGGGCGACGAAGCGGTCGAGATCGGCGTCGCTGACGTCGTCGGCTGCGCTGAGGTCTGACTCGTTGATCGGCGCGGTCATACGCTCTGTCAGCGGCAGGGAGGCGACGGTCGGCGCGCTCGCCAAGGCCTCCGCCAGTCGCGTCGCCGGGCCGCTGGGCGGCTCGGCGCTGGAAGCGCTGACTGTTGGCATCGGTGCGTCGGTCGCCGCGGGCGGAAGGGCTACCAACACCACCGACCGACGCGCTGATGGCAGCGGCGGCGGCCAATCTTCATCTGCCGCGGCGGCTGCTGGCGGCTCGTGGCCGCGTCCAGGCACCAGCTCTACAGGGCGCGAGTCGCCCCGCTCGCGCAGTGGCGCCTGAGTCGGTGAGAAAAATCCGCTGCGGGGAAGGTCTCGTCGCATCATCGGAAACCACCTGTTCACGCAGCGTCGGTGGCCGAAGGCCCGGTCGCGCAGCGCCCTGCTGAGTAGCCTAGCATCACAGCCCTGAGCCCGTCACGCCCTCGCGACGCCGAGTTCGGTTGCGGGCCTCCGCGAGCGTGGCGCTTGCGACCTGGCCGCGTCTCAGGCCGCCTGTTTGGGGGCTCGGCGCACTCTCGCCCGAAAACACATGAATTTCCGGCTCTGCGCAGAGAGCGCCGCGACCAAATCGGCGTCTGCCGTGCAAAGTCGGACGCGGCGCTAGGCGTTGCGTCGTCGCCGCACCTCGGCGATGAGGCCGGCGGTGCTTGCGTCGTGGTCGCCCGACGTCTCGCCGCGCAGCTCGGGCCCTATCGCCTTGGCGAGCTGCTTCCCGAGTTCGACGCCCCACTGATCGAAGCTGCAGATATTCCACAAGATTCCCTGGAAGAAGATCTTGTGCTCGTAGATCGCGATGAGGCGGCCGAGGGCGTGCGGGGTGAGTCGGCCCATCAGCAGCGTCGTCGTCGGGCGATCTCCGGTGAAGATCTTGTGGGGTACAAGCGCCTTCGCCGCGTCGCCGACGATTCCGGCCTGCTGCAGCTCGTGCGCGACCTCGTCAGCGGTCTTGCCGCGCAGGAGGGCCTCGGTCTGAGCGAGGCCGTTGGCGAGCAGCAGCTCGTGGTGGTCGCCGATGGGGTGATTTAGCGCGGTCGCCCATGCGCTGTGCGCGACGAGGATGAAGTCGGCCGGCACGACATCGCTGCCTTGGTGGAGGAGTTGATAGAAGGCGTGTTGGCCGTTGGTGCCGGGCTCGCCGAAGACGATGGGACCGGTCGGCCACTGGGTTCTGTCGCCGCTTTGGGTGGTGGTCTTGCCGTTGGACTCCATGTCGGCCTGCTGCAAGTAGGCGGGGAGTCGATGTAGCGACTGATCGTAAGGGAGGACCGCGAGGCTCTGCAGGCCGAGGAAGTTGCGGTTCCACGCCCCGATAAGGGCCATCTGGGCTGGGATGTTGGCGGCGATCGGCGCCTCAAGGGCGTGCCGATCGGCCTCGTGTGCGCCTCGCAGCAGGTCCTCAAAGGCGTCCATGCCGATGGCGCAGGCGACGGAGAGGCCGATGGCCGACCACAGCGAATAGCGGCCGCCAACCCAATCCCAGAAAGCGAACATCTGGCGCAGGTCAATGCCGAAGTCGCTGACGGCCTTGGCGTTCGTCGAGAGCGCGGCGAAGTGGCGGGCCACTGCTCCTTGGCCGAGGGCGCCGACGAGCCAGGCGCGCGCGGAGTGGGCGTTGGCCAGGGTCTCTTGGGTCGTGAACGTCTTGGAGGCGACGATAAAGAGCGTGGTCTCGGGCTGGAGGTCGGCGAGGGTGCCATGGAGGTGGGCGCCATCGACGTTGCTGACGTAGTGGACGCGCAGGCCGGCCTGCCAGTAGGGCTGCAGCGCCGCCGTCGCCATGGCGGGCCCCAGATCGGAGCCGCCGATGCCTAGGTTGACCACGTCGCGGATGGGCAAATCCGTCGCGCCACGCCACGCCCCGCTCCGCAGGGCGGTGACGAATTCCCGCATCTGCGCCAGCACGGCGCGGACGTCGGGCATGACGTCTTGACCTCCGACACGCCGGGGGCCGCCGCTGAGGTCGCGCAGCGCGGTGTGTAGCACGGCGCGGCCTTCGGTGAGGTTGATCGGTTCGCCCTTGACCATCGCCGCCATCGCAGGCGCGAGGCCGCGCTCTTCGGCGAGCGCGTTGAGGAGCCGGGAGACCTCAGGCGTCACCAGCTGCTTGCTGGGGTCAAAGAGCAGTTCGCCCAGTCGGAGGTGCATGCGTTCAAAACGCCCAGGATCTTCGCTGAACCAGCGCCGCAGCGCATAGCCTTTTGCCAGCTCGGCGCGCACCAGTAGGCTCTGCTTCTCAAGCGCCTGCCACGCTTGACCCTCGCGGACATCGGCCATGGTCGTCTCCTCACCCTGCGCGGTTGCAGGCGGCGCATGCTAACACGGCTGGATGGTTGCTGGCACCTCAGGCGCCTCGCGCGTGGCCACGTTGGCGCCAAGGCAGAAGGGCGCTAGGCTCCACGTGCGGGTCGCCGCCGTCGCGACGAGGCAGGCGGCTGGCCCGCTCGCTCGACCCAGGCGTCAATGGTCCAGACGAGGTCGACATGGGAACGATGAAGCGGTCTGCGCCGAGGGTGCGCGGCGTGACAGCAGTGACGATCGCCCTCGCCGCCACGATGGGGCCAGGCGCCGCGCTCGGGGCCTGGCGCTTGTCAGGGCCGCTGACGCCGCCGGCAGATGTCACCGGGACCGCCGCGCAGGCGGACGTCGCCAGCCCGGTCGTGGAGCTCGACGCCACTGTCGAGGTGTACGTCGCGGTCGACGGAAATCGACCGCCCGACGGCCAGATCCCAGGCCTCATCTACGACTCTCGCCACGCCGAGTTTGCCCTCTCTCAGGCGCTCTTTGGGGTCGCGTCTCGAGGCGAGGACGCGCGCGGTGCGCTGCGACTGTGGACCGGCCACGTTCCAGCGCAGATCTATGCCAGTGAGCCGCGCACCCACTTCGACTGGTCGCTGGTCCAAGAGGCCACGGTCGGCGCCCGCGTCGGGACCACCGCCTGGATCGACGCGGGCCTGCTCCCTTCGCCGCTCGGCTTTGAGCAGGTCCAAGCGCGCGCGAACTGGCTGTGGTCGGGTTCGCTGCTGCAAGTCGCGACACCCTTCTACTTGATGGGTGGACGTTTGCAGTGGGCAGCGTCAGAGAACACCACGCTGGAGGTCGGGGTGTATGGCGGCTGGAACCGGATCTCGGCCTCCAACGTCCCCTCGACGTTGCTGGCTCGCGCTTTTGGCAGCCGGAGCTGGGGCAACTGGCAGCTGCTCATCACGACCGCGCCGACCCGGCCCGACTTCAGCCGCGCTGGCACGGGCGCCGTGCGCGGCTGGATGGTCGACGGCTGGCTCAGTGCGCCCCTGAGGTCTGGCTTCGAGGTGGCGCTCCAAGTCAACGGCGGGGTCGAAGCCTGGCGCTCTGGCGCCGACCAGCGCCTCGCCAACTGGGGCGCGGTGAACGCCTGGATGCGCAAGACGCTGGACCGGCACTGGCAGGTGGCGGCCCGCGTCGGCGTCTTTGGCCAAGGGGGCGACTCGGAGGTGGCCCGAGGCGTGTTGCTCGGCCGGCCATTTTGGCCGACGTCGCGCATCGCCGAAGCCGCGCTTGCGCTGCAGTACCGCGCAAGCGAGGGGCTGATGTTGCGCGCGGAGGGGCGGGTCGACCACGCGGCAGACGCCATCTTTGTGCACGCCGATGGCACGGCCTATCAGCGACCCACGGTCGTGCTCGGGGCGATCTGGAGCCTGTGAAGCAGGGTCGGTGCCCCGGCGGCACACCACCAGGATCTCGGCCCCAGCGCCGACGCCGCGTACGGCGGCCAGCGGCCGAGCGGCTTCGCCAGCGCTAGGCCACGAAGCCTGTGCCGTCAGGCATCGCTCTGCGGTGCGCCGTCCGCTGGCCTAGCCAGAGCAGCCCCCAACTTGGCGGCACCGCCAGCGTGCGAGCGTCATCAGCGACCAACGGGTCGCTGCTGGGCGCGGGCGAGCGCCAGGACCTCTCGCTCGCTGCCACGGCTCGCGCAGACGCGCCTCCAGCTGACGGCGATCCTCTTGGAGAGCCAAGGGAACCAATGGATCAACGGGGACTCGCCAGGCGGACGGAGGCCCCTGGTGGACTGCTCCTGCGGGGCAGGTGCGCTGAGCGCCGGTCACAGACTGCGACCCGGCTGCGGCCACTCCTGTGGGGGCGACTCCCGCGCGCGTCGCGTCGCGAGATCACCAGCAGCACGTCTGCGCGTCGCTCGTGGTCGGGCGGGGCGGACGGGGTCGCGACGCGTGTCAAACGCCAACAGTCATGGATCCACCCTTTGCCAGCAAAACTGACCCACCCCTGGTCAGGCATGAGGGCAGCGAATGCGAGCATGCGGGGTCGTGAGCCTTTGGCGACCGCGCCTTTGGCGAACTGGCCGCCCGGCCTCCGACACTACGCCGTCGGTCTGACTCCTGCCTGCAGGCCAGATCTCGCTGCCAGGCGATCCGGCGCTGGGCTAGAAAAGGCGGCTGAGACTTGGTGAGTGCGCTCGCGTCAGAGCGCGACGTTGGGCCGAGAGGCGCCTCCTGGCATCATCGATCGTGCCAGCCGTTTCAGGCCCTTGCATTGACCCAGCCCATGGCCTCTGCTAGAAGCCCGGAGCTTCGCGCCCGCCTGGGCGCTGGTCTTGGGTCTTAGGCTGGAATGTTCGGAGGTTGGGCGGCGCAGCCGGGATCAGAATTCCGGAGCCCTTCGGGGACTCGGGAGCCTGTCACCGCGACCCGCTCGGCTGGTACTGGATGAGGTCGAGATGGCGCCTTCGGGGTTGGTGGTCGGGTTGGGGACCGGGCTGATGCGCCTGGTGGCACAGGCTGATCCTGCGTCGCCCATCGCCAGCAGCGCTGCCGCCGCTGCGTCGCAGGGAGCCGCTAAGGGCCCAGGCATGATGGACATGTTCGGCCAAATGGCGATCTTCGGTCTGATCTTTCTGGTGTTCTGGCTGTTGGTGCTGCGGCCCCAGCAGAAGCGCCAGAAGGAGCACAAGGCGTTCGTGGATGCCCTGCAGGTTGGCACCCGCGTCGTGACCAGCAGCGGTATCTTTGGTCGGATCGAGGCGCTCGACGCCGGGACGGTCCAGCTTGAGGTGGCGCCCAAGACCGTGATCAAGGTGCTGCGGAGCCAGATCGCTGGCATCGAGGGCAAGGCCGCGGAGGCGGTCGCGAGCTTGCAGACGCGCTGAGGCCAGCCAGGGCGCCGATCAGACACAGACTGTCCGATGGCGCGCGCAGAAACCGCTTGGCGAGCCCATGGCGGCTGTCAGGACGGTCAGAGGCTGCGGGCGGAGCGGGTGTCGAGCAACGTTGCGCATCGGCCGACGGGTCGGTGCAGGGGTGAACGAGGATGGAGACGAAGCGCAACTGGAAGGCCTGGCTGACGATCGCGCTGGCCGTGATCGCGGTCCTGCAGGTGCTCCCGAGCCTGATGCCGATGCCTGAGTTCTACACGGCGATCTTCGATCGCCAGGTCAATCTCGGCCTAGACCTCAAGGGCGGCCTGGAGTTGAAGTACACCGTCGACTTCAAGCGCGCCATCGCCGACAACACACGCAAGCTCAAAGAGGCCCTGCGTGAGCGCTTGATCGATGCCGCGGCCAAGAAGAGCGGCAAGGATGGCGCGGCGATGGCGGCGGCGGACCGCGAGGCCATCGCCAAGCGCTTCACCGTCACCCACACCGCCTACAACGCGCTGGAGGTCGCCTTCCAGGACGCCGCGGACGCCGCGCTGCTCGACAAAGAGCTGATGCAGAGCCTGGATAGCCGTTTCGAGCTTCGCGCTGGCGATGGCAAGGTCGGCTTGTTCCTGCCTGACACGGCGGTCGTCGCGTTGAAGGCGGAGATCGTCGAGCAGACCCTCGCCGTCGTCCGCAAGCGCGTCGACGCGTTTGGGCTTGTCGAGCCTGACGTGCGCCGCAGCGGCGACGCCGACATCGACATACAGTTGCCGGGCCTGAACGAGCGCCAGATGAAGCTCGTGCGCGAGAAGATCGGCCAGGCGGCGCAGCTCTCGTTCCGCATGGTGGTGCCTGAAGCCAAGGTGTTCGCCGACAAGAAGGCTGCGGTTGACGCCTACAAGGCCGAGAACCCGGACCAGGTCAAGACGCTTGAGTGGGGCCAGGACGGCCGCGGAGCGTACCTAAAGAGCGAAAAGAAGTCGGAGATTCTCGGCTTCCTCACGACGGTGACCGTGCCGGACAATGTCATGATCGGCTACGAGCACGTGGTCGAGAAAGAGCCAGACTCGGGCCAGGTGCGTGAGACCTACTGGCGTACCTACGACCTGCAGGCGTTGGCGCCGTTGACTGGCGACAACTTGACCAGAGCGGCGGTGAGCTATGGCGACAAGGGCGAGCCGGTCGTCAATCTCGAGTTCGACGCCCGCGGCGCCAAGATCTTCGCCGACGTCAGCGGCGCCAACGTCGGAAATCTGATGGCGATTATGCTCGACGGCGACGTCTCCAGTGCGCCCTCTCTTCGCGAGCAGATCACCGGCGGTCGGGCCCAGATCACGCTCGGCGGCGGCCGCTCGGCTGTGCAGCAGATGGAGGAGGCGCGAGCCCTGGTGACCGTGCTCAACAACGGTGCCTACAAGGCGCCAGTCATCAAGGTGCACGACGTTGAGGTCGGTCCGAGCCTTGGCCGGGACGCGGTCAACTCCGGCTTGCTCAGCATCATCCTGGGCTTCGTCCTCGCCGCGCTGTCGATGGCCTGGTACTACCGCCAGGGCGGCCTGATCGCCATCGTCGGCTTGGTGTTCAACCTAGTGCTGATCATGGCGGCTCTGGTCGCCTTCAACGCGGCGCTCACGCTGCCGGGCATGGCCGGCATCGTCCTGACCGTGGGCATGGCATTGGACGCCAACATTCTCATCTTCGAGCGCATCCGCGAGGAGATTCGCAATGGACGCACGGTCCGCAATGCCCTCGATCTAGGCTACGACAAGGCGTTCTGGTCGATCTTCGACTCGCAGATCACCACCGCCATCGGTGGCTTCGTCCTGATGCAGTTTTCGACGGGTCCGGTCTACGGCTTTGCGGTGACCCTGCTCATCGGCATCGCTTGCTCGATGTTCACGAGCATCGTCGTCACGCGCATGATCTACGGCTACCTAGTCGAAACCGGCAAAATCACTAACGAGATCTCGATCTGAGGCCCTGCACTCGGGCGCGTCGGTCGAGGCGCGGTCCTCGCTGACCCTCGCTGACCCTGGAGACCTTCCTATGTCGAAACCCTTCCGCGAGTTCTTTCCGCCCGGCCGCGTCTACGACTTTGTCGGTGCCAGCCGAATCTTTGGGGCCTTCTCCGCCGCCGTCGTGCTGATCTCGCTGGTGTCGCTGGCGATCCTCGGGTTCAACCGGGGCATCGACTTCAAGGGCGGCACCAAGATCATCGTGTCGTTCAAGGAGGACTCGGCGGTAAGCCGTGACGCCCTGCGCTCGCTGCTCGATGGCTTCATCAAGAAGGCGACCGGCAGCGCCGGCGACTCCGGTCAGATCGAGGTCCAGGAATTCAGCACGGGAACGGCTAGATCGTCAGATGGTAAAGATTTTCTTCTCCTTACCGAGCTGACGTCGCTGGTGACCCAGGCGCAAAAGGACAAGGTGCTCGCGGCGCTCGGCGCGGCCTTCGCCGGCGCTCGGCTCGAGTCGGCGACCCAAGGCGAAGACGTCTTCTACGTCGCCTTGCCTGCCCTGGCCAACGTCGACGAAACCTATAAGAAGCTCGAGAAGCTGTTCGCAGACAACGGCTTCCCCAGCATCAAGACCTACAGCGAGGTGCAGCGCCAGCTTGAGATCAACAACTTCCGGACCTTGCAGATGGTCGCGGAAGAAGACGGCGAGCTGACACCAGAGGCCCTTGCGGAGCGCGAGCAGGCGCAGGCAGCCCAGTTGGTCGAGGAGCTGAAGAAGCGGACTGACGATCAGTTCACGATCAAGGTCGAGGAGTTTAAGGCAAAGCTGACCGGCGAAATGAAGACGCAGTTCGGCGCAGAGTTCCTCGCTGTACGCGAGGCGACCATCATCAGCCCCGCAGTGGCGAGCGACCTGCTCAACCAGGGCCTCGTCGCCATCCTCTACGCGCTGATCGGCATCGTCGTCTACATCGCGCTTCGCTTCGACATGCGCTTCGCGCCCGGTGCGATCGTGGCCTTGAGCCATGACGTGATCATCGTCATCGGCTGCTTCTCCTTGGCTCAGGTCAAGTTCACGATGCCCATCATCGCCGCAATCCTCACCATCGCGGGCTACTCGATCAACGACACCATCGTGGTCTTCGATCGCATCCGTGAGCTAATTGAGAAGTACCCGAAGGCCAAGATGGTCGACATCGTCAACAACGCCGTCAGCCAAACGCTGTCGCGGACAATCTTGACCTCGGTGACGACCCAGATGGCGGTCATCGCGATCTTCTTGCTCGGCGGCGGTCTGATCCGCGACTTTGCCTTCGCGATGACCGTCGGTCTCATCGTTGGCACGTACTCGTCGATCTTCATCGCCAGTCCAATCTTCCTCTGGACGGACCGGCAGTTTGAGCGTCGGCGTGCCGCCGCGCGCGCCACGGGCGACGCTCAGGCAGTGGCGCGCACCGACCTGTAAGCCGCGAGGCACTTAGAGACGCGAACAGCGAGCGCCGTTCGCGTCTCTGGCCGGCTGGTTCTTGGCAGATCGGCGCCTCCTCGCTGCAAGAGGGGGTCAATTTGCGGCCTTCCCCAACCAGAGCCTGGCCCGATATGGCGCCCACGACGCCCAGTCGGGAGTGTCTCTAGCGTAGCGAGGCGGACATGCGCGCCGGGCTGCCGTGGGAGTTGCAACCTGTCGATGAGGCCGCGGTCGCCGCGCTCTCACATGGGCTGGGTTGCAGCCTGCTGCTCTCTCGCTTGGTCTGGCTGCGCGGCCACCGAGACCTTGAGTCGGCCCAGGCCTTTTTGCGCCCGAACTTGGCAACCCTGCGAGATCCGTACCAGATGCGCGACGCCGAGGTCGGCGCGGCACGCCTGGCGCGCGCGGTCATGGCGAGCGAGCATGTCTGCATCTACGGTGACTACGACGTCGACGGGGTTACTGCTGCCGCGCTGTTGGCCTCTTTCCTCCACGCCGTAGGATGCCGACCGCGCGTTTTTTTACCCGACCGATTCAAGGACGGCTACGGTCTGCAGGTCGACCGCATCGATGCTCTCTGCGACGCCGGTGTTGCGCTCTTCGTCAGCGTCGACTGCGGTAGCACGGCGTGTGAGGCCGTGGCGCGGGCCCGTCATCGGGGACGTGACTTCATCATCGTCGACCACCACCAGCTCGGTCTGGAGGAGCCGGCGGCGACGGCGCACCTCAACCCCCGGCGACCGGGCTGTGGCTTTGGCGACGAGCCGCTCTCAGCCGTGGGGGTGGCGATGGTCCTGGCGCAGGCCACCCGCCGGGCTCTGCTCGCCGCTGGTCACCTCGGCCGAGCATCGGGGCCCCAGCTGGGCGACCTTCTTGAGCTGACGGCGCTTGGCACGATCGCCGATATGGTGCCGCTGCGCGGCATGAACCGAGTCGTCACTTGGCACGGCCTGCGGCGGCTCGGGCAGTCCAGACGCCCTGGGGTGCAAGCCTTGGCAAAGCGGACCAAGCTAAGCAGCCGGGCGGTCAGCAGTGAGGCTGTGGGCTTTCTGCTTGCGCCGCGGATCAATGCCGCCGGGAGAGTCTCGGACGCGGGTCTCGCCTACGAACTTCTGATGACCGAAGACCTAGCGCGGGCCGGTGATTTGGCTGATCAGATCGAGGTCGAGAACGCCAGACGGCAGGCCCTGCAGCGCGAAGTCGTCTCGGCGGCCGCGCTCGCCGCGGAGTCCTCACCGGGGCGAGAACACGCAGTGGTCGTCGCTGGCGACGGTTGGCATGCCGGTGTCCTTGGCATCGTAGCTGGCCGCATCAAGGACGCGCTGCATGTGCCGACCTTTGTGCTTGGGGTCGAGGGCGACGTGGTCCGCGGCTCGGGGCGTTCGCCGACGGGGTATGACCTCGTGGAGGGGCTGCGCGCCATCGATGATGGCCTGCTGCTCCGCTATGGTGGCCACGCCCATGCGGCCGGCGTGACCCTTGCCACGGGTCAGCTCGATCGATTCCGCGCTGCACTCGCCGCTCACGTCGCCGCGACCTGGCCGCCGGAGGCGCGCACGCGGCCCCTTCGGCTCGACGCCCTCCTCGACGTGGCGACGCTCGACATGGCCCTGCTCGACGAGTTGGACCAACTTGAGCCCTGCGGTAGGGACAATCCGCGGCCTCAGTTCTTGCTGCCAGGCGTTGTCTTGGCCCACAGCAGCCGCGTTGGCGAAGGCGGCGCCTGGGTTCGTGCCCGCTTCGTCGAGGACTGCGACCGGCCGATGTGGGCGCGCCACGGCGTCGATGCCTTTGCCTCCGCCGACGTTTTAGGCGATCTGCGCCCGGGTGACCGGGTTGACGTCGCGACGCACCTGGAGCGCAACGTCTGGAACGAACGCGTCACGCTTCAAGCTAGCGTCGCCGCGGTGCGTGCCGCCGAGGCGTGACGGAGGAGCGGGGCCGCGCACGATCAGGCCGGCGCGTGCTCGGCCCGCGGCGTCTATCGCGACCGGGGGCCCTCGTTCCCGCGCTGCGGCTGCCAGGGAGCGCCGAGCGCCGCGCTCTGGACCCACGGAATCTGAAGTTCCGCTTTGCGGAGCCGATCTCACCGCGGCGTCGGCCGGCCCCCAGACTTCGCCGACGTCGCCAAGGGGGCAGCAGGCCGCGCGCCCAACACCATCGGGCACACCTCGCGGCATGATTGTCGCGTGTCTCGACCCTTGGCAGCCCGCGGACCGGCACACGCAGGAGGGGCACAGCTGCGCCCGGTTACTGACACCGAGCGCGCCACCACCTGGAACGCTGGCGCTGCTGGTTCGCCGTAGGTCACCGAGCCGAGCCACGGCGGCAGGAGAGCGATGCTTTCGATGGTGTTCGAGAGACTGACAATTTGGCGGGGAGGGCGCCGAGTGGGGGATCTCGCTGGGAACAGTGAGAAAAGGAAAGGCTCTGCGACCTGGGTGCGCCGAACCCCCACCGAACCGACGGCCAGCGACGCAGCCCAGCATCCCCGGTCATGGCGCTAGAAGGTGGCCCGCAGGCCAAAGCTCGGGATGATCGGTAGTCCGCTACCATAGACCGACTGGGTGGCGTCGAAGTTGTACTGGATGAACTCTGGGTTCTCGCGGTTCCAGACGTTTTGCACGTCGAGGTAGAGGTCCAGCAAAAAGCCATCGAACGCGAAGCGGCGGTCGACGCGGAGGTCGAGCTGGGCGAAGGCCGGCAGGCGGCGTGAGAACAGTTCGGCCGACTGGACGCGGGTATAGCTGTCTGTTTTTTCGTTGTAGATGGACGTGGCGAGGGGTGTGTAGGGGTTGCCAGATGTCAGCCGGAAGCGGAAGCCGGCCTCGAGGTCAAAGGGCAGCTTCCAAGTGCCGAGGGCAGTCAAGATGTGGGTCTGATCCCAGCCGAAGAGCCGCCACGGGCCATCAGGGCGGTCTTGGCGCTCGGCGCGCTGCAGCGTATAGGCGAGCCACCCGAAGAATCGCCCCACCGGTTTGTGCCGCACCATCAGCTCCAAGCCGACGATGCGCCCTTGCCCTGAGTTGCGGTAGATCGGGTCGGGGACAATGGCGTTGTTGGGCACGACGAGATCCCACTGGAGCTTGCCGAAGACCTGCGCGTCGACCTCTAGGGCCTCGCCGTCGGCCCACTCGACGCCGATCGCGCTCTCAAACGACTGCTGCGGCAGCAACGATGGTGTGCCGATGCCCTCGACCAGTTGTGGTGCCTGCGCCGGCTGGCTGGTGAGGCCGCTCGCCGCCTTGATGAGCCAATGCGGGTGCAGCCGCAGTCGGCCGTTGACTCGCGGCGAGACCGCTTCGCCTTGCCCCAAGCCGCGGTACAGGTCGAGGCGGACTCCAGGCACCACCTCTGCCGCGCCGAAGCGGAAGACAGCGTCGACCCAGGCGGCAGGCAAGACCTCGGCGCCTTCGAGCCGCAGGCCTTGGCTCGGGCCCGATGGCGGGTTGCCGCCCGACACGCCGCGCTCTCCGGAGAACGCGAACGCCGGCCCCACCAGGTCCACGGAGAACGGGCGATAGAAGAAGTCGAGGCCCGTCCGCAGCTGGACCGGCCCCTCGAAGATGCGCAGCTCCTCGCGCAGGGTCAGCTCAATGGCCTCGCCGCTTAGTTTCAAGGCGTCTCCGAGCGACGAGTCGAGCAACGGGCGCGTGGCGCCGACGGTGCTTCGGAAGGAGAGCCCTGGCCGATCGTGGCGCAAGGTGGCGATCGCGGCGTGGAAACTTGACCGAGCGGTCAGGCCGCCTCGCGCTTCCGGAAAGGCAGCTGGCGGCTGCTCGAGCGTACCTTTGACGGCGTCGTCGGTGCCGAAGACGAAGACAGTGGCCGTCGTGCGGTCGGTGAACCGGTGGTCGAGCTTAACCTGGTAGTCCCAGTAGCGTGGCAGCTGAGTGAAGGGCAACGCGGCGCCGCTGGCGAACGCCGACAGCGCCAGCGGCAGTAGGGCGTCGATGTAAGATCTGCGGGCCGCGATCGCGAGGTGGGTGTTTTCGCCCAGCGGGCCACCGACCAAGACGCCGGTGTGAAACACGTTGCTCTCAAGCGTCCCCGACCAGCGCGCGTCGGACTTGGGCAGAGCCAGCCTGGCCGCGAGCACGCCGCCCATCGCCCGACCGTACCGCAGCGGGTTGCCGCCTGGGGTAAAGTCGATGCCATCGAGGAGGTCGGTGTTGATGATCGAGTACAGGCCGCCGAAGTGGTAGAGCACCTGGATTCGGACTCCCTCGACGAAGATGGCGGTGTCTTGGGGCGCCGAGCCGCGCACGACGGGAACGCCAGCCGCCTGGCGGGCGACGCCGGGCAAGTTCTGGATGACCTTGAAGCTGTCGCCATAGACGCCCGGGATCTTTTGGATCTCTTCCACGCCCAGCGATCGACGCGAGACCTCGCCTGGCTCCGGTGGCGCCGTCGCGGTAGCGCGATAGACGAGGTAGCTGCGGCGGGTGAGGGCGACCTCCACGGCGAGCGAGTTGCCGTCAGCGATGACGACGATCTGGCTGGCGCGGCGATGGTCTGCTGGCTCGATTGCCAGGGTATGGCGCCCGGCAGGCAGGGGACCAAAGGCGAAGCGACCGTCGGCGTCGCTGGTCGTCTCGGCGGCGGCTCCGATCGACGCTTGCAGGCCAGGAAATGCAACGAGCGCGCCGACGACTGGACGACGGGTGCCCCGCTCGACGAGGCGCCCCCGCAACGACACAAAGGTCATGGGCAATACCGCCGCGCCGCCGCGGTCGTATCGGCCCTGGCCCTGGGCGCGGCCGCGACGATCGATGCGGTCTTGCGGCTCAAAGACATAGCGGAATCGAATGGCGACCGAGACGGGCTTGCCGGCCTGGGTCGCAGGCTTAAAGCGGAGCAGGCGGGCCGCTGTGAGCGCCGCGGCGTCAAAGTCGGGCCCAGCGGACTCAATGACCTCAGCCTTCTGCACCGCGCCGGCGGCATCGACGACCAGTTGCAGCGTGACCGCCCCGCGCAGGCCACGCGCTAGCAGGTCACGAGGGTACTCCGCCGGCACAAACTGCAGCAGCTGCGGCGGCATGACCGGCGCTGGGGCCGGTGCGGTCAGCGCGACTTGTGCAAATTGCGCGACGCAGAGTCCAGCGACCAGCGCGAGGGCTCGCCTGCGGCCGCAACTCGCCGCCGCGCGGCTGCAGCGGCTCATGGCGGCGTACTTGGCCTCTCCCGGGCGCAGCGACGCAATCACGGCTCGTCGGCCGCCAGGCGCTTCACAAGCGCTTTGGGCGCCACAGCGCGGTAGCTCTCACACATCCAGTCGCGCAGCAGGTCCTCTGGGACCTCTCCCGGCTCCTCGAACCTCGCCGAGATCCAGCCGCTGCGCCCTAGGCCATAGCCCGTCGGCTTGGCCCAAGGCTGGCTGGTCGCGGCCGCCGCCGACAGTGGGAGCTTGACGGTGAAGAAGAAGCCCCGATCGCTGGTGCCGAGCAGGCCGAACATCTTGCCCTTGACCTTCAGCGCGCGCTCACCCCAAGGGAAGTCCTCGTGGGTCTCGGGCCAGCTGAGGCCGAGCTCGCGGAGAGTCAGCTCGATGGGCCAAGGAGGTGCGGGCTCAAAGCTCACGGCGTCCTCACCGCGGCAGTCGTCGGCCGCCGCCTGACGCTAGCAGCGGCCCTGGGCCGCAACAAGGGCGCCTGCATCGCGGCGCTCCGACGGGCTCTCGCGGCGACAGGCGTTGGCGGCGTGGCCGCGCCCGAGTCACCGGTAGGCGTTGCGGGCCCACTCCGCGCCCTCACCCACTGGGCCGGCGTAGCGGAAGTTCTTGGTCTGGCGCGTGAAAGCCGCGAGGCCCCTCTCGCCTCACCTGGCGAGCGGCTCCAGAGGCTTGACAGGCGCTTGATAATCAACTATCACTAGCGGCGCTGACGCAGATCTCCTCGCCAGCGGCCCGATGGAGGTTCCGATGCCCGCGACGCCCGCACTGGCGCATTTTCAATCGTCTCGGCGACGACCGCTCGCCGAACAGCGCGGGCGCGTCGCCTTTGCGCTCTCAGGCTTGGTCTGGCTGTTCTCCGGCTGTGACTCGCACGATACGGATGAGCACGATCCGCTCGCGGAGGCCTGTGAGCACTTGGCGGACGGCCCAGCCAAGGCCTTGCAGGCCGGCGCCGACGACGCGAGCGCCGTGGACGGCAGCGCCATCCACATGCGCATGGACCTCTCGTTGGTCGACTACGCCGGAGCCAAAGGCGGCGTCGTCAAGCTCGCGATCGCCGAGGCAGGCGACTGGATGGTGCTGCTGTCCGAGGATGTGACGCTGAGCGTGGCGAGCCCGAGCGGCGCCGCGATCGCGCCCAAGGCGAGCCAGCCAGGCGGCGGTACATGCCCGTCCGCCAAGGTCATCCACACCTATTCGCTCGGTGTGGGCGCCCACTTGCTGCGCTTTGGCCCGGGGCCGGGCGCTTCGGTCAACGTCGTCGTTGAGGCGGCCGCTGACTCTGACCATTGAGGCTGTTGAAGCGGCGCCTTGCCGATGGGCGAAGCCATCTCGGCTGTGGTATGGCGGCGCCGTGGCGACTGAGCCGCTGCACCTGAGCCGTTGCGGCCCAGGCGCGCGGTCTTCGGCAGGAGGCAAGACATGGGCCGGCGACTTTTGCCGATGGAGCGGGTCCATCCAGCGGTGCGTGAGACGGTGGAGCGCCGCTTCGAGGGCACCATCACCGAGGTCGAAAGTGCCATCGCCGCTCACGCGGTGGTGGTCGTCGGGATGGGCCTCAACCCCCACCCAATGCGGGCGCGGCGAATGCTGCGCGCTGCTGGCATCGCACACCACTACCTCTCTTACGGCTCCTACCTCTCGCAGTGGCGGCGACGGACAGCGCTCAAGATGTGGGTCGGCTGGCACACCTTCCCGATGGTTTTCGTGCGGGGTGACTTTGTGGGCGGCGCTGACGATTTGCAGCGCCTTATCGCCAGCGGCGAGCTGAGCCCGACCTCGACGCGCTAAGAGGTGCGTTGCGCGGCCGCCATGGCGCTTGTCGGTCGCTTCACGCAGGCGAACGGTTCGCCGACCCTTCGCGTGTCGCGCTGGGCGCCGGCTGTCTGCGCTCGGGGGGCCGGTTCTCTCGCAGCGGGGCAGGGTTGCCTTGACAGCGTCGCGGCGCGGGGTTATGATAATGCGCTATCATTACGGAGCGTCCGTGACCTGCGCTGTCGTCCATCCCATCGCCGCCGCTGGCTCCGTCCGTGGTCGCGGGCGCTCGGCGCCGGCGTGGTCTCCGGCGAGGTGGGTCGCGATCTTGCTCTGCCTGGGCCACGCGCCGTGGGCGCTGGCGCAGCCTGTCGCGTTGCCCGCTGCGGCGACTGGCGACGCGGCAGACCAAGCAGAGTTGGAGCGGGCTCTCTCGCGAGACGCTGACGCAGCGGGTTCGGCTTCTGCAGCCACGCCTGCGCCGAATCCCGCCGGGCCAGCGGCGTCTGCGACGAACTGGCGCACCATCCTGCCAGACATCTCGCTGATCCTCGATACGGCCCTCGGTGCCTTCATCGGCGCGCCGCGCCAGACCGGCGCCCATGACCCAGCCCAGAGTGGATTCAACCTGCAGCAGCTGGAGATGCACCTGGAGTCCTCGGTCGATCCGTACCTGGAGCTCCAGGCCAACTTGGTGTTCGCCCAGTTCGGCGTCGAGGTAGAAGAGGCATACGGACGGACGCTAGCGGCGCCGCTCGGGTTGCAGCTGCGGATGGGCCAATTCCTCACTCGAGCTGGCCGCAGCAACCCGACCCACCCGCACGCTTGGCACTTCGCCGACCAGGCCCTCGTCAACGGCAAGTTCTTCGGCGGCGAGGGCCAGCGCGGGCTAGGCGCGGAGGTCTCGTGGCTCGCACCGCTGCCGTGGGTCGTCGAGCTCATCGCGTCGGCGGCCATGCCCAACGGCGCCTGCTGCGCTCGGAGCTTCGGCGGCGCTCAGGCCATCAACGTTGGCGGACCGCGCGATCTGGCCTGGAACCTGAGGCTCGAGCAGTTCTTCGACCTGTCGCAGCGCGCGGCGCTCCTGATCGGCGTCGGCGGCCTAGCGGGCCCGAACAGCACCGGCTTCTGGAATCGGACCGAGATCGCGATCGCCGATGTGATGTTTCGCTGGCGGGACCCTACCGACGCCCAGCGGCGCGCTGTCACCATCCAACTCGAGCTGATGGGCCGCCGAAGGCAAGTGCCCGGTCGGCTGCTGCGGGACGCTGGTCTGACCGCGCAAGCTGTCGCTCGGCTCGCGCTGCGTTGGGAGGCCGGGTTGCGCCTGGAGCACGTCCTTGGCGTCGCCGACGATCCGCTTGACCCGTCGTGGAGCCAAGATCGGACCCGTTCCACCGCACAGATTACGTTCTATCCGAGTCATTTCTCGCGTCTGCGGGCACAGGTGGCCTGGGACAGGCGCCCCGCTGAGGCCCGCGACGGCTTTTCGGCGTTCCTTGCCTTTGAGGCGCTCATCGGCGCCCACGGCGCTCACAGCTACTGAGCTCGCCGGCCGCAGGCCCGGTGATGGTGCAATACAATGCGTTATAGGTCGGGTCGGTGCGTAATGATGCAGCTTCTGAGCGGATGCGTGCTGCTGGCGGCGCTGGCGTGGTTGGCGCCGGCAGCGGCGGTGGCGCCGGGGCCGCCTGCCAAGGTGCGCGTCGTCTGCACCCTGGCCGATCTCGCCGCGTTGGCGCGCGAAGTCGGCGGTCCCGACGTCGAGGTCGTCAACCTCGTCGATGCTGGCCAGGACGCCCACTACGTCGACGCAAGGCCAAGCCTGATGCTGCCACTGGCACGCGCCGACCTCCTGATAATCAACGGGTTGGAGCTAGAGATCGGGTGGCTTCCACCGCTACAGCGCGGGGCACGCAACGCGGCGATTCTGTTCGGCGCGGCGGGCTTCCTCGACGCCAGCACCGCAGTGCGACCTATGCAAACGCCGGGCACCGTGGCCTCACGGAGCCAGGGTGATGTCCACCCGGCCGGCAACCCGCATTATCTGCACGACGCCCGCGCCGCCGCCGCTGTGGCCCAGGCCATCGGGCAGCGTCTGGCACAGCTCGATCCCGGTCGAGCGGCGCGCCACCGCGGCAGGGCAGCGGAGGTCTCGGCGGCGCTCTCGGCCTTCGCCGAGGCCCAGCGCAAGCGCTTCTCGACCCTGCCGGCGGAGCGGCGACGCGTCGTGGTCTACCACCAGTCGCTGGTGTACCTCCTGGACTGGCTGGGCCTTGAGCAGGCGGCGGCGATCGAGCCTCTGCCGGGGATCCCTCCCAACCCTGGTCACATCGCCAAGGTCTTGGTGACGATGCGGGCGCAGGCTGTTCCGGCGGTGCTGCAAGAGCCCTACTATCCGCGCAACGCGGCCGAGACCCTCGCCCGGCTGGCGAAGGCCAAGCTGGTGGTGGTCCCGGGCGGCGCTGACGTCGATCGCGGCGAGTCGTATTTGGTCAGGATTCGCCGCACTGTGGAGGCCATCCATGTCGCCCTCCGCTGAAGGTCGCTGGCACAGGGTAGGCGGCTGGGCGAGACCACTCTTGGCGGCCGCGCTGACGTTGGCGTCGATCGGATGCGTCGACGGACCCGGTCACGGTTCGGGGCTGCTGCAGCTGCGCCTAAGCGTTGTCTTCGACCTACCCGCCGAACGGCTCGACGCCGAGGGTCGCTGGCAGACCGCGCACGGCTATGCGCTGGCCTTGACCAGCCTCGAATGGACGCCGGCGGCGATCGCCGTGCTCGGCGCTGAGGCTGTGTCACTCCCCTTCGACCCTGCCAAGCCGCCAGATGGCTACGCCAACTGCCACAACGGCCACTGCCACAAGGCCGACGGGTCTCTGCCCACCTACGCCGAGATCGCGGCGGAGCTTGGCGGGCAGGCTGCGTCGGAGTCGGGCCTTGAGGCGAGCGCGTCAGCGACGACGCTCGCCTGGACGCAGCCGAGCTCGTCCCCCCGCGAGGCGGCGCTGGAGGGCTGCGCCGCGGCCGGCTGTGAGCTTGAAGGCGGAAAGCTCGCGGCGCTGCGCATCGACGTCGCTGGTCTCCGCGTCCGCGGCACAGTGGTCTCTTCGGCGGTGGCGACCGCTGGCACCTTGCCGGCGCAGGGGCTATGGCTTGACGTCGCCGCCGCCGAGCCCTTGAGCCTGACGGTCGGTCTGCCGCCTGCCGCGAGCGTCCGCGTAGCGCGTGGTGAGGCCTACCTTCGCCGCCTCGACGCCGTGGTGCGGATCGGGGCGGGGTCGCTCGATGGTGTGTCGATGGCTCACTTGGCCCGTGGCGGCGCCGACGCCGGCGCGGCGAGCGCGCTTGGGGCTGGGCTCCTGGACACCAGCGCGGTCACGGTGTCGTTGATTGACCTGCAGGAGGCGCCATGAGCAATGGTCCAGCGACGTTGCTCGCCCTCGAGCGCGCCGTGGTCGGCTACGGCGGCCACGGGCTGTTGCCGCCCGTCGACCTCGCGCTCGAGGCCGGCGACTGTTGGGCCCTCATCGGC
>SXNM01000319.1 GCA_005777155.1 Pseudomonadota bacterium
GCCGAGCGGCGAGATCCGGGGATCTTCGCCCTCTGGCAGCTTGAAGTCGCCCTCGACGTAGCGTCGGTAGAGGGCCGGATCGGCGCGCAGCACGGCCTCAGCGTCGACGCGCATCGAGCGGAACTTGTAGAGCAAGAAGCGACTGCCACCGCGGCCGAGGCGCTCTTGGGCAAAGAGGATTGGGCCGGGGTCGAGCAGGCGAATCGCCACCGCTACCAGCAGCGCCAAAGGCGCCAAGAGCAACGCGGCGACGCTGGCGCTGACGAGGTCGAGGGCCCGCTTGCCGATGCCGCTCAGCGCGTCGCGCGGCATGGGGCCGTACGACAGCATGGGCACGCCCTCGAATTCCGTGACGCGGCCTCGCACGCCATCGCCCGTGCTGTGGTTGGTCGTCACCACCGACACCAGCCGGCCGCGCTCGGTCAAGGTCTGCACCAGCGGCGCAAGCTGGGCCAGCCGCGATGGGCCGCCCACGATGAAGACCTCGTCGACCGGGTGATCGACCAGGACCCGATCGAGGTCCGCCAGTTCGCCAAGCACTGGCAAGCCGCCGATCCGCTCCGGCGCCGGTGGTTCGCCGCACCAGAGGACGCCAACCGGGCGGTAGCCGGAGTCGCTGGCGCCGGCCAGCGTCGCGGCAAACCACGAAACAGGTCGACCGCCGCCGACCAAGAGCGCGTGGCGGGCGTGGGCGTCGCTGGCGAGCAGACGCCGCACGAAGCTGCGCATCACGAGGTCTTTGGCCAGCAGCATCACGAGGCCAAGGCCATAGAAGTAGCCGAAATACAGGCGCGAGATGTTGGCGAGCTTGACGGCGAAGACAGTCGCGCCCGCCGCCAAGACCGCCCACAGCAGGCCGCGCATGTGGAGCGCGAAGATCGGCAGCAGGTGGCCGCGGTGGGGGACGAGGTAGCCACGGCCGCTGCGAAGGCCATAGATCCAGGCCCCAAGCGAGATGGTCAGCAGCAGCATGTACTGCGCCGGGTCGGCCTCGCCCGGCAGCCACGGCGTCGCCCCGATGCGCTTCAGCAACGGCAGCTGGGCGTGCTGACTCCGCAGCACCAACGCCAGGGCGAATGCGGTCATGATGACGAGGGCGTCGAGCAAGGTGTGGGAGTACCGCAGCGTAACTTCGCGCTCGCGAAACATGATCGTCCTGGGTCCGGGCAGGGCGCGGCAAGTCGGCCGCGGCGTCAGCAGTCTACGGGGCGCGCGGCTCGGTCGACAAGGGTCGCTAGCGGGGCGCGCGTGGCCACGGAACCGCTTGACACGGCGCCAGTTTATCGCTGCGTGGCGTTGCCCTCTCCGCGTGTGGCGGGTCGCAAGGCGCGGATTCGGCTCGTCGCGCTCTATCGCGATCGGTGAGCTCCAGTCAGGTGCCCGTCGGTGTGGCGGTCTGCGCGACTCGCCGCGCCG
Source organism: Pseudomonadota bacterium (assembly GCA_005777155.1). GTDB lineage: Bacteria > Myxococcota_A > UBA9042 > UBA9042 > UBA9042 > SXNM01. The sequence continues at coordinate 1,417 of SXNM01000319.1, forward strand.
TTCGATTCAGTCGGCCTCGGTCAGATCGGCGACTTTGTACTGCGCGGCGTTACGCACCGAGCCAAAGCGCAGCATCAGCGCTGGCACGACGAGCATGTTGAGGAGGGTCGACGAGGCCAGCCCGAAGAGGATGACGGTCGCCATCGGCGCCTGAATCTCGCTGCCTGGCTGATCTGCCGCCAGCGCCAGCGGCAGCAGGCCGAGGCCCGCCGCCAACGCCGTCATGAAGATCGGCGCCAGACGTTCGGAAGCGGCGCGGATGACCGCCTCGACGGGATCGCGGACCCCCTCGTGCTGTACGAGGTGGCGGGCGTGCGTCACGAGCATAATCCCGTTGCGGGCGGCGATGCCGAACAGGGCGACGAAGCCGATGACCGAGGCGATCGACAGCACGCCGCCGGCGACGAAGACGCCGACGACGCCTCCGATGAGGGCCAGCGGCAGGTTCAGCAGGACCAGCAGGCTGTCGCGCAGCGAGCGCATGGCGAGATAGAGCAGCATCAGCACGCCGAGCCCGACCAAGGCGCCGAGCCAGCTGAGCGTGCGCGTCGCCTCCTCGGCGGCCTCCAGCTGCCCGCCGTAGCGGATCTGATAGCCCTCTGGGCGCGCGACGTTGGCCTCGACGCGTCGCTGAATATCGCCGACAACGCTGCCGAGGTCGCGGCCACCGCCGACGTTGCACATCACGACCACCTTGCGCTGACCGTCCTCGCGGCTGATCTGGTTTGGACCCCGCTCCCGCTCGATGTGGGCGAGCGCCTCCAGCGGCACCCAGCCGCCGCCGGGCGTCGGCAGCATCGTCCGGCGCAGCGCGTCCAGATCCGTGCGGGCGTCGTCGGGGTAGCGCACCACGACGTCAAAAGCGCGCGCGCCGACGCGCAGGGTGGTCGCCCTCTGGCCCGAAAAAGCGACATCCATCGCCTCGCCGACCTCGCGCACCGTCAGACCGTAGCGCGAGAGGGCGTCGCGGTCGTAGCGCACGCCGAGCAGCGGCAGGTTGGCCTGCTCCTCCACCGCCAGGTCGACCACGCCGGCGATGCCCTGCAGCTCGGCCTCGATGCGCTCGGCGAGGCGGCGCAGCACCTCCAGGTCAGGGCCAAAGACCTTGACGGCGACGCTGGCCCGGGTGCCCGAGATCATGTGGTCGATGCGGTGCGAAATCGGCTGGCCGACCACCACGTTGGCGCCCTGAACAGACGCGAAGTCGGCGCGCAGCGCCGTCAGCAGGGCCGCCTTCGGGCGCGTACCCATCGCCAGTCGGGCGTCGATCTCCGAGGCGTGCAGCCCCTGGGCGTGCTCGTCGAACTCGGCCCGGCCGGTGCGGCGGGCGGTGGTCACCACCTCGGGGTGGCGCAGCAGCAGGCGCTCGACCTCGGCGCCGAGGCGGTTGGACTCGGCTAGCGTGGTGCCGGGCAAGGTGACGACAGAGATGGTCAGCGCGCCCTCGTTGAACTCCGGCAAGAAGCTGCGGCCGGTCCGCGTCAGCGCCACCCCCGCCGCCACGACGGCGATGGCCGACAGCGCGACCAGCGCAGGCCAAATCGCCATCGCCCGTCGCAGGATCGGCTCGTACGCGCGGCGCATCCAGCGCACCGGCGCCGGCTCAACCCCCGACCGCACCGCCCGGCTCGTCGGCAGCAGCAATGAGCAGAGCGCCGGCGTCACGGTCAACGCGACCACCAGCGAGGTGGCCAAGGAGACGACGTACGCCAAGCCGAGCGGAAACAGTAGCTTGCCCTCGACGCCGTGCAGGAAGAAGAGCGGCACGAAGACCAGCATCGTCAGCAGCGTCGCGAACACGATAGAGCCGCGGATCTCCTGGCTGGCGGCGAGGACCACCTGCAGCGCCGAGGTGCGCTCTCCGCGCAGCAGCCGCTCGCGCAGGCGCCGCATGACGTTTTCGAAGTCGATGATGGCGTCGTCGACCAGCGCGCCGACCGCGATGGCCATGCCGCCGAGCGTCATCGTGTTGAGGCTGCCGCCGACGACGTCGAGCAGCAGCGCCGTGACCACCAACGAGAGCGGGATGGCGAGCGCGGTGATCAGCGTCGCCCGGCCGCTCAGCGAGAAAACGCCCAGGATCACGACAACCAGCAGCGCGCCGTCCAAGAGCGCGCCGCGCACGTTGTCGACGCCGGCTTGGATGAAGTCGGCCTGGCGGTGTAGCCGTCGCTCGATGACGACGTCCGGCGGCAGGTCGCGGTCGAGCTCATCGAGCGCGGCGTCGAGCGCAGCGGTGAGGCCGATGGTGTGGGCGTCCGGCTGCTTCTGAATGCCGAGGATGACGCCTGGGCGGCCGTTGACCGCGCCGTCGCCGAGCTGCAAGGCGCTGCCCACTACGACGTCGGCGACGTCTAGCACCCGCAGCGGTGCGCCGGGCCGCAGCTGGACGACGGCGCGGGCGATGTCGTCGGCGCTGCCGGCCCTGCCGAGGCCGTAGATCAGCGACTGTTGGCCGGCCTGGCGGTAGAACCCGGCGGAGACGTTGAGGTTACTCGCCTGCACGGCCGCGATGACGTCCGCGGCGGTCACGCCCTGCGCCGCTAGCGCCTGCGGACGCAGCACGACCTGAAACTGTTGCACCTCACCGCCGATGGGCACCACCTGCGCCACGCCGGGCACCGCGAGTAGGCGTCGGCGCACCTCCCAGTCGGCGAGCGTGCGCAGGTCTCGCGCCGTGCGCGCCTTCGAGCTCAGGCCGATGAACATAATCTCGCCCATGATGGAGAAGATCGGCGCCAACACCGGTGGGTCGAGGCCCGGCGGCAGCGAGGGCTGGACCAGCTGCAGCTTCTCGGCGACGACCTGGCGGGCCACGAGGATCGGCGTGTCCCAGTCGAATTCCACCCACACCGTCGCCACGCCGACGGAGGTCGCAGAGCGCACCCGCCGCACCCCCGTCGCGCCCGCCAGCGCCGTCTCGACGGGCGTCGTCACGAGGACCTCGACCTCCTCGGGCGCCATGCCGTGCGCCTCGACCAGCACGGTGACCGTCGGCGCCGTGAGGTCGGGGAAGATGTCGATCGGCATCGACGCCGCGCGGAAGCCGCCGAAGACCAGCAACGCCGCCGCGCAGAGCAGCACGAACATGCGGTGGCGCAGCGACGCGCGGAGGATGGCGTCAATCACGCGGCCTCCCTAGTGCGCATGCCCGTGGCCGACCGCGCCGGTGGCCGTCGCGGCGAGCTTGACCGACCACGCGCCGCGGCTGACGACCCACTCGCCAGCGGCGACGCCTCGCAGGATCTCGACGTAGCGGCCGTCGCGGACGCCGAGGCGCACCGGCCGCCGGCGGAAGGACTCACCGCCGGTCTGGACGTAGACCACGTCGACGCCGCCGTCGTCGACCACGGCCTCGATCGGCACCGCTTCACCGAAGAGTGGCTCGGCGGCGACGAGGTGAGCCAGCGTCGCCATGCCGGCAAAGAGGCGGCGGTCGACGTTCTCCACCGTAAAGCGCATGGGCAGGGTCCGCCGAATGGGGTCGATCTCGGCGCCGACGGCGACTAGCGCCGTGGCGGACAGATCGATGACCGCGTCGGCGCCGTTCGGCCGAAACCAGGCCCCAGCGATATCGCGGACGCGCGCCACGTCGGCCTCTGGTACGCCAACTTCCAGCCAAAGCCTGTCGCGCTGGACGACGCGCGCCAACGGCTGCCCCTGCACGACGAAAGCGCCTGGTTCGACCGCGAGCTCCTGGACGTCGCCAGCGATGGGGCTCGTCACGGCGAAAGCGTCACCATTCGCCGCCGTCGTCGACCCAAAGGCGAAGGCGGCCCGCTGGCGCTCTGTGGCCCTGAAGGTGGCCTCTGCGGCGGCCAGCGCGCTCTGCGCCTCGTCGACGCGCCGCGCCGCGACCGCGCCCTCAGCGAGCAGCGCACGCAGCCGCGCGACCTCGCGCCGCGCCGCCGTAACCGCGATCTCAGCGTGCTCGACGGCGAGATCCAGCGATGCGAGGTCGGCGCCCTCGCCTGGGCCGGCACGGAGCCAGAGCAGGGTGGCGCCCGCCGCGATACCGGCGCCGACATGCGGCAGCGGCCCAGGAGGCGACAGGACGCGCCCGGCGCGCGGAGCGCGGATCGTGACGTCCTGGCCCGGCGGCAGGACCAAAGTGGCGAAGGCGGACAGGCTCGGCCGCAGCGACCGCACCTCGACGCGCTCGACGCCAAAAGGCATGTGCCATTGGCGCTCAAGCGCGAGCGAGACATCGCCTTCGTCGCCGCTGGTCGTCGCCTCGCGTGGCGCCTCCGTCGCTGATGCAGCGACGGAAAATACCGTGAATACGCCAAGATCGTGCACCTCCGCGAGCCCTTGGGCCTCGATGCGCACGATCAGCTGCCGCTGGACGGCCCGTGCCGGCCGCACGCGAGGCCGGAAGATCCCCGTCGCCGCGGGCCCTCGCCATGTCGGCGACGCCGTTGCGGTCGGCGATCCGCTCTTCGCCATCCATGCCAGCGCCTCGAGCGATCTCGACGAGGCCAAGGCGATGGCAGAGAGCTGCGACTGCTACGTGATCGGATAGCGGCTGCGCCTCAACGCAATTGCTTCAGCAGCGCGATCAGCGTCGCCCGCTGGTTGGTCGCGAGCGGGGCCAGCGTCACCTTGGTCACTGTCTCCGCCTTGGGCAGTAGCTCGCGCGTGTAGTCGACCCCGGCCGGGCTGAGCTCGACGATGAGTCGGCGGCCATCCTCCGGATCGGGCTTGGTCTGCACCAGCTTGCGCTTGAGCAGACGGTCGACCACGCCCTTGATCGTGGCCGCGTCCATCGCGGTCTGGCGTCCCAGAAGGTTCTGCGAGGACCCGCCATCCTGGTAAAGCCGCGCCAGCACCGCCCATTGCGTCGGCGTCAGGTCGGCGCCCATGATCTCGTTGAAGATCGAGACATGGCGCTGCGCCGCCTGGCGCATGATGAAGCCGACCTGCTCGGCGAGATCATAGCTCTCGTCGGCGGGTTCGGGCGTCTCGGCCGCAGTGCTCGATCGCGCCATCGCTGATCCTCGTTCGTATACGAACGATATTCCTAGCGCGGTTTCCAGTCGACCGGAACCGGCTGGATCGCCGAGAATCA
>SXNM01000003.1 GCA_005777155.1 Pseudomonadota bacterium
GACCGAGCGCTGCGCAGCCGCGGCGGCGACCATGCGTTCGCGCTTTGGTGCTACGGCGCAAGTCCACCTCGCGGAGGCCGCCCTCGCCCTGCAGCGCGGCGACGTCAACGCCTTTGCTGGCGCGCGCGTCGCCCTCGACGGCGAACCTGGCGCCCGCGCGGCGGCGGCCATTCGAGGCCAGCAGGTCGCGGCCGCGACGCTCGATCGACGCCGTGACGACCTCCGCGCGGCGCTGCTGCCGGGCGAGGTCGTCCTCGACGCCGTGTTTGGCCACGCCGCGCTGCCGGCCGACGGTCCAATCGTCGTGCGTGAGCGTCTGCCCTGCGTCGTCTTGGTCTTCACCGATCGTCGCTTGCTGGCGCTGCGCTGGACCGCCGAGCGCGACCAGATCGCCCTGCTGCGGAAGGGCTCCGCGCTGCTACGGCGTGGCGCTCGCATCGGCGGCCGACTCTCGGTCGCGGCCGCAGCCGGCGAGCTAGGCGCGCTCGGACCAGTCGTCGAGGCGCTGCGCGCGCTCGTGCCAAAGCTCAGCGGCGACGCTGATCCGCCGGCCGCCGCCGCGCCGCCTTCGTCTCCCAGCGCCGCCGCCTCGCCCGCGGATCTGGTCGATGAAGGCGCGGCGCTCGTGGTCGCTAGCCTCGACCTGCTGGAGGCCCTGCGCGCCGATCTGGCGCTGCTGCCGGCTGAGGCTGCGCTGCAAGTCGTAGCGCCGCAGCAGATACTTGCCCACACGCTGCACGCCATCGACGACGAGCCTGGCAGGCTCTTGCTGCGGCTGCGCACCGCCAACGGCGCAGGCGCTTTCGACAGCGGCTCGCTGGCCTGGGTCCTGCACCACGGCCACCCCGAGCTGCTGCGCTACCTGCTCCGACGCGCCCTGGCGGCAACACCCGCGCGGTCGCCGCCGACGTCACCTGCAGTGGCCCCGCCCGCTGCGGCGACGACGCCCTGAGCCTATCCCGCGCGGTGAGCCCGACCGACTGCTGCGGCGTCAGCGTCTGCAATGGAGTGCTGCCAGTCGCCTAGGTCAAGCGACGTGCGATCGGCGTCGGGGCTGTGGGCCAGCGTCGCCCTGACCGTCGCGCTGGCGCCCACATCAGCGCCCAATTCAGCGCCCAATTCGGTCTCTACGGCGCCAAGTTATCGCCGTCACTAGACGATCTTGCCTGCTTTGATGTCAGCCAGCACCTCGACCGCGGCGCGGATGCCGCTGGCGCAAGCACCCTCCATGAAGCCCTGGGCGTTGGCGAACAAGTCGGCGTGCTCTCCCGCGAACTTGAGCTGCCCGGCCGCCGTCCCCTCATGACCCGAGATGGTCGTGAACTGCCCTGGCTTGTAGCAAGTGTAGGATCCGAGGCTGTTGGGGTTGACGGGCCAAGCAGCGCGGACGGCCCGGACCTGTCCGCCGTCGCGATGCGCCGCCGCGGCCGCGCCCGGCCACACCTTGTCCAAGTCGCTGAGGAAGGCCGAGACCGCGCTCTGCAGCGGGCGGCCGCCGATCGCCTCGCCGCGCGCCGCCGAGGCGTAGTCGGTGAGGATCGACGTCGCACCTCCCTTGGTGGGGTTGGTCTCCCATGCCGCCTGTAGCTCGGGCAGATCGCTGTACACCGTGCCCTTGCTGGCGTGGCTCAGCCAGGGCCGACCGTCGAACCCGATCATCGTCTTGGTGTTGGTGCCGTAGCCAACCGCTTGGATCGCATACAGCTTCTCTGGCGACAACTTGAGCCCCGCTCCCAACTTGACCTGGGCGCGCAGCACCGAGAAAGGCAGCGTACAGATGACCGCGTCGGCCAACGCCGGCTGCTTCTGACCCTGAATCGTGATGCGGTAGCGCCCGTCCGTGCCGCGGTCCAAGCCGGTGATGCGCGCCCCGAAGACGGCTGGCCCGGGGAGCTTGGCGGCGATCCCCTGCGCGATCAGGTCGTTGCCGTTGACGACATGGTAGCGCTCGTCGGAGAAGACGCCGTAGGGCGTGAACTTACTGCGGCGATCGAAGTGGACGAAGAGCAGCAGGTTGAGCGCGCTCTGGTCGCTCGTCGCCCGCCCATACTCGGCTTCATAGGCCTCGCTCAGCACCGCGCGCACGAGCGGCATGTCCGTCGTGTGCCGATTCAAGAACGACTCCAGCGTCTCGTGATCCAGCTTGACGTCCGCGGCGTTGTACGAGAACGCCGTCGGACCGCCGCTGCTCGCCTTGAAGTCGACCCCAGCCCGCGCCGTGAACACCCGCATCTCGTCGACGATCTGGGCCGAGCCCCAGTGCTTGCCCGCGAAGTAGTAGGTCTCTTCGCCCGGCACCTTGCCGAGGTCTTCGAGGGCGAGGCCGAAGGCGTTGGCGTAGCCGAGCATCGTCTTGTGCAGGTTGTCGATCAGCTCACCACCGATCTCGGCAGCCTGACCCGGGAACGTCGTCCGATCGGAGTGCTGCCGACCGCCCAGGCGGCCGCTCGCCTCGTAGATCGTCGCCGCAATGCCCGCCGTCGCCAGCCTGTCCGCCGCGGTGAGGCCGGCCAAGCCGCCTCCGAGGATGGCGATCTTGCCACCGAATCCAGGCTTCACCTTCGGCGCCGCGGCCAAGGCGCGGGCACCGAGCGTGGACGCCAGCGCAGCGCTAGCACCGATACCGAGCACCTGGCGCCGGCTCCAATCGCGCGCCGCGTCGTGCTCACGCTGCGCCAGCGCGATCGCTTGCTCGGTCTCTAGCCCGTGACGATCAGCCGTACCGGCGAGGCGAGCGAGGCGGAGGACTTGTTGGAACAGCGGGTGGCGAGCCATGGGTACCTCTCTGCCGTCGCTGTGGTCTGGTGCAGCGCACGGCGCAGTCGGAGACGATGCTCAGTGAAGAGGAGACACCGCTCAATGTCCCCCGACGCTACGCCCTGTTACTTCGGCTGACAAGGGCCAAACTCCGCGCTGCAGCGCCGCGGCCTGTCGGGTGTCAGCGGCGCTCCGGCGGCGCCCCGCGCGTGCCCTCCAGCGTTCACGATCGGGACACCGTCCTCTGGCCTTCGCCGCTGCCAGAGACCGCATCCGACGCGCCTGCCGTCGCGCTGCGAGGCGAAAGGACGCCCAGGCCGGCGCGGCGCCCACCTCGGGGCTGTGGAACCGGCGGCCTGCCCTTGCCCAGCGCCGACCGCGCTCCTACTTTGCCAGCCCGCCGCGCGTGGCCGATCCGCCAGGCGCGGTTCGCCCATGCCGCTGCGAGGAGCGTCCGCCATGCCGAATTTCTCCGACCACCTCTCTGCCCTCCGCGCCAACACCGATGAAGTGAGCGCCGAAGAGATCCACGCGCGCCTCGATCGGCGCGACGACCTCGTGCTCGTCGATGTGCGCGAGCGAGACGAGTGGGACAACGGCTTCATCCCCGGCGCCAACCTACTCGGCCGCGGCCACCTCGAGTCGCGCATCGCCAACGTCGCGCCGCGGGGCGATGAGGAGATCGTGCTCTATTGCGCCAGCGGCAACCGCTCCGTGCTGGCTGCGGCCGGTCTCGGTGCCATGGGCTACCAGCGCGTCCGCTCGATGGCCGGCGGCTTCACGGCCTGGGCTCGCCAGGGTTTTCCAGTCGCGACGCGCAAGAGCCTCACTCAGTCGCAGATCGCTCGCTATTCGCGGCACTTGACGATGCCGGAGGTCGGCGAAGAGGGCCAGCTCAAGCTGCTCGACGCCAAGGTGCTGCTGATCGGTGCCGGCGGCCTGGGCAGCCCCACCGCGATGTACCTCGCCGCCGCCGGCATCGGCACCATCGGCATCGTCGACGGCGACACCGTCGACATGTCGAACCTGCAACGCCAGCTGCTCCACACCGAAGATCGCGTCGGCGTGCTCAAGGTCGACTCGGCCCAACAGACCATCGCCGGCATCAATTCCGAGGTGAAGGTCCACAAGTACCCGTTCCGGATCGACTCCAGCAACACCCTGGCCTTATTCAAGGACTACGACGTCATCATCGACGGCTGCGACAACTTCCCGACGCGCTTCCTCGTCAACGACGCCTGCTACATGCTGAACAAGCCGAATGTGCACGGCTCGATTTTCCGTTTCGAGGGCCAGGTCACGGTGTTCAAGCCCAACGAGGGGCCGTGCTATCGCTGCCTCTACCCCGAGCCGCCGCCGCCCGGCATGGCGCCGTCGTGCGCTGAGGCGGGTGTCCTCGGCGTGCTGCCTGGCATCATCGGAGTGGCGCAGGCGATCGAGGCGATCAAGGTCATCTTGGGCATCGGTGAGCCGCTGGTCGGCCGGCTGGTGACCTTCGACGCGCTGGCCATGACTTTCCGCACCCTCAAGACGCGCCGCGACCATGAGTGCCCGCTCTGCGGCACCCACCCGACTGTGACGGGGCTCATCGACTATGAGCACTTCTGCTCGATGAACGCACACGGCTAGACAGCGATGGCAGCGCCCGATCGAGCCGTTGGCACGCGCGTCGTCGGCCTCACTGGCGGAATTGGCGCCGGCAAGAGCGAGGTCGCCCGGCTGCTCTTGGCCAAAGGCGCCGACTGGATCGACGCCGACGCGATCGCCCGCGACATCGTGGCCCCGGGCAGCCCAGCGCTCGACGCCATCGTCGCCGCCTTCGGCAGCCACCTGCTCGACGCTGGCGGGGCGCTGCGGCGAAAGGCGCTCGGCGCGATCGTATTCGCCGACAAGGCCGCGCTGCGACGACTGGAGGCCCTGACGCATCCGGCGATTCGGGCCCGCATCGCTGAGCGAGTGGCGGCGGCCCGAGCCGCTGGGCGCGGCCTGGTGGTCATCGACGCCGCGCTCTTGCTGGAGCTGCAGCTCGATCGCGCGGTCGACCTCGTCGTCGGCGTCGTCGCGCCCGAGTCCGTGCGTGTCCGCCGCGTGCAGGAGCGCGATGGACTTGACGCGGCCGCGGTGCAGGCCCGAATCGCGAACCAGGCGGGCGAGTCGGCGCTGCGGGCCCGAGCCGATGTGCTGATCGACAATGCCGGCGATCGAGCGTCCCTCAGCGACCAGGTGGACGCCCTCTGGCCGAGGCTGCAACCGGCGGGCTGAGCGGCAGCACCGGCGCGAGGGAGGGCGCCACGCGGCGCCACGGCGGCCACGGCCCAGCGATTTCGTCGCGGCGTCGCTGCCAAGGCCGCCAGGCCCGTTGCGGCCGGCGCGCCCATGATCGACCATCGCGCCGCCGCTTACCGCCGGCCAATCCACGAGGTCCGATGGTCACGCCCACGCCAGCAACCACGCCCAACGGCGCTCACACGTCGAGTCCGGCCCGACCTCCGCGCGTCATCGCCGTGGGCGCGGCGCCCAAACCCCTGCAGGTCGTCACCATCGCGCCGCCGCCTGCCGATCAGCGCCAGCGCCGGCGCGCCCGGTTCGCCGAGCCCGGGCAGAAGCGCGACCGCTACAGCCTGCCTGAGTCGTTGGAGTCAGCGTCGCCCGTCGGCTACCGGACCCGCGTCGCGCTGACCCGCGACGAGGCGGCTGCGGCCATGCCCCTGTTGTCGCTCGCGCGGCCGACGACATTCATCGCTGACGCGCCGCCGACCGAGGCCGAAGTGTTCGAGGAGGCGAGCCTTGGCGTGCTGGTCGCGCGCCAATCGACCAACTACCGCGGCCAGCGGCAGGTCACTTTGGGGCCAGTAGACTCCGAGCGGCTAGGCCACCTGCTGCGCAGCCTCGATGAGCGCGAAGGCGACGTGCTGTCCGGCGCCGCGATGACGCACGTCGTGCTGACGATGCCTTATCGCACCGCATTCACCGCGCTGCTGACGCTGGTCGGTCACCCGCCTGTCCTGAGCATCGCCACCGTGCCGTGGCGGCTCTGGGAAAAAAAGACCCGCTACAAGGATGACATCCCGACGATCGGCTACCTCCAGCACCTCCACGTCGGCATCCTCGCCGACTCGATGGAGCGGGCAGCGGTCATCGCGTCGGGCGGCAGGCGTCGGGCGCAGGTCTTCATCGCGCCGTTCTGTGGCCGGGGTCGCGAGCGCAATCGCCCAATTTTGCGGGCGATAGAGGAGCTGTGCGGGCTCAGCATCGAGGAGCGCGCCGCAGGATGGCGGATCGGGCTCGTGGCCCAGGTCGGCGCCGTGCCTGTGGCCGAGCGTATGGCGCTGCCAGCGGCGCTGTGGCGCAAGCTCGGCGCCCTCATGCTCGCCTTGCGCTCTGAGCGCATCCAGCCAGGCGTCAACGCCGAGGACAAGGCGCCAGAGCCCTATCAGACGCGCCAAGACATGGACGTCTCTGACGATCTCACCGTCCAGTGCGGTCGGGCTGGCTATAACGCCTTTGCCCACTGGACGGGCCTCGGCCGCGAAGAAGCCAAGCAGCTGCTCATCGCCGAACGGGTCGACGTCCTGACCCCTGGCGGCAAGGAGCGACTGCGGGCGATTCGCCAAGAACAGAACGAGATTACCGACAAGCTCATCGCGCGGATGCCGGCATGGGCCGACCTGCCGACCGGACGCCTCTTTAGCCGCAACGCCGAGCGAGGCCGCAAGGCCTTTGGGCTCGCCGGGCAGCGCGTCTACATCCTTGGGCTCTCGCAGCGCGAGATGAAGGCGCACAACATCGATTGGCTGCACGCCGTCCGCGCCGCCGGGGCCGCCGCCGCGCGTGGCGCCCTGTACGCGGAGCTGATGGGCTGCGTCGAGCTGCCGGACGACTGCGATCTGCTCGCTGGCATCTGCTTGATGGCCGGACCGGTCAATCAAAACGACATCGGCAAGCAGTTCTATGGGTACCCTGATCTGTTGGCCCACAACGCCGCAGATCGCGATCCCACCTCGCTGCTCGTCTGGACGCTCAAGGCCAAGACCGTCGCCGATCCCATTGGCAACGAGGAGCAGTTGCTCAACGCCCGCCGCAAGGGGGCGCTCGTCGACTTGCGGCCGGCGCCGCACGAGGTCGTTCAGGTAGCGGTGGATGGCCGGCTGACGCCGATGCGCAAGCGCGACGGTCGCCTAAACGGCGAGCGCGCCTATTCAGATGTCGGCAATTTCGCAACAGATATCGACGGGCGCGCGATCCCGGGCAACCGAGGTGAGCCCTGGCCGCGGCCGTGGGCCGAGGCGGCGGTTTGGCCGACGAAGCCAGAGGAGGGCCAGCCATGAGCGAGGTACTGCACGAGCGGATGCCGGCGCTCGGGCCGCTGTGGTTGGCCGCTCTGCGCAGCCGCCCCGGCCTGAGAGACGGCGAGACCTTGCCGCGCATCGCCCATCGCGTCGCGGTGTTTCAGGTCGATGGCCGCTGGCTTGAGAGCTATGGGCGCGTCACAGGGATGGCCCTCGGCGAGGGCCTGCCAGCGACCGTCCCGCAGGCCGTCGCGCTGCCGCTGCAGATGTCGGTCCTGACCTCGCCGCAGTTTCCTTTGCCGCTGCTCGGCGCTGTCCACGTGCGCCAACGGATCGAGGTGCTCGGGCCGCTGCCGCGTGACGCGCGGCTGTCCATCGCCTGCGCGGTCGAGGGCGGAAGGCGGGTGCGGCGTGGCGTCGAGGTCGACCTCATCACCGAGGTCGAGCACGAAGGACACCTCTGCTGGCGCGGCGTCACCACGTTCCTCAGCCAAGGCCCGCGCTCAGGCGCCGGCGGAGGCGCGTCGAAGGCGAGGGATGACGGCGGCGCCCACCGAGACCCGGCACCACGAGACGACGACGGCGACCGGGTGGCCGCGTTCGCCGCCGAACCGCCGCCGGATCCGGAGATCTCGGCGATCTGGCGCTTGCCAGCCGATCTCGGGCGCCGCTTCGCCGCCGTCGCTGGCGATCGCAACCCGATCCATCTCTACCCGCTGACGGCGCGCCCCTTCGGCTTCAAGCAGCCGATCATCCACGGCATGTGGACCCTCGCCCGCGCGCTGGTGGCCCTTGAGGCGCCAACACCGCCGCTTGGCGCCGTCATCTCGTGCCGTTTCCGCAAGCCCCTTCCGCTGCCCGGCAGCGCGCGCTTGCTCGGTTGGCGGGTGGTGGGCGGTCAAGGCTTCCAGGTATTGGACGGAAAGGGCAGGGTGGCGGTCGAGGGCGGCGTCGCCCACAGCGGGGCAGTATGATCGAGCACAAGCATAGGCTGCGTTCCTTGTCGATCCACCGCGCGCTGGCCCTGGCGCTGGTCGCGGCCCTCGCATGGGTCGGCTGTAGTGACGACCCCGACTCCGCTGCAGCGACGGTCGATGGCGCGGGCACGAGCGACGGCGACGCGGGAGGTAGCAGCGATGGCGCTGGGGCCGACGCCAGCGCTGAGGACACGGCCCAAGACGCCGGCGTACCTGCCGATACGGCTGACGCTGCGGTCTCCGATCCCTGCCAGACGGCGTGCATCGCGCCCGACGCCTGCGAGGTGCCCCCGACCGCGCCGGCCTGCTTCGATCGCTGCAAGGTGCTCGGGCCGGACGCCATCGCGGCATGCCTCGACGCCAGCGCTGACTGCGCCGCGCTGACGCTGTGCATCGGCATGGTGCCCCAGGCCAAAGTGGCGCATCCCTTCGACGCCGTGTCGGCGACAGGGACCAAGGTCAAGGATCTGGCAGGCGATTTCACCGTGGATACCACGCAGGGGCCGTTCACGCTCTCGCAGTACTGGACCGGCGTCGACTCGTTCCTCTTCCTGTTCACCGCCCATGACGCCAAGGGCGCCGTCTACGGCTACCCCAAGGCGCTGTGGGCCTCGAATTTCGACAAGTTCCTGCAGGAGCTGCCGCCGGATACCCACGTGCTATTCGCCACCTTCAACGAGCTCGGACCTGTGACCGAGATGCAGGCCAAGGTCGCGGCGGCGCTGCAGAAGCTGCCGGCGGCCAAGAAGCAGCACTGGACGCCCCGCCTCCACTTCGTCACCACGCCGCTGCCGCCGCCCGGGGCGCCCGGCGTTGAGGGCGGCTGGCTCGGCAAGTGGACAAAGGCCAATGGTAGATTCCTGCTCGGCATCGACCCCTTCCAGCGGGTGCGCGCTTTCGGACACAGCTTCCTGTTCCCCGTGGAGCCTCAGGGCGTCTACCTGCACACGCTCGCTATCGAGGCCCAGGCCTGGGCGTTCGAACGCAAGCGCGCCGACGCGGCGTGGAAGGGCGAGGAGCTGGTGATCGACGTCGCCGTCGGCAAGGTCACAGGCGGCGACTTTCAGGTTGACGTGGCCGTACCCGACCCTGCCGTCATCGCGAAGTACGACACGCTCGAGGTCGAGATGGTCAACGACTGCCCCGATCACGACGACCAAAACTGCGGCGAGTGGGACTACCTCGAGCATTTGCGCCTCTGCGAGCGCCCGGTGGTCAAGACCAACCCCTTTGCCCAGACGCCCTGCCAGCCGGCGGTGGCGGGAGTCGAAGGCAAGGAAGAGGCGATGGGCGCCTGCGAGCTGCCGGACGCCGCGACCAAGGTCGCTTGCAAGGTCGACGCCGACTGTCCGGGCGCCAAGCCCTGCAAGGGCTACCAACCCAAGGTCGAGGCGGTGAAAAAGGTCGACGCCGACACCAAGGCCTGCGCCTGCCAGCGCCCCGATGGCGGCGAGAGCGCGCGCGTCCAGACCTGCCAAGGCGACGGCAAAGGGTACTCAGACTGCGGCTGCGGCTGCGACCTCGAGTTCGGCCGCTGGATTACCACCTACTCGCGCGAAGGCACCTGGTGGACCGACCTCACGCCGCAGCTGGCGCACCTTCAGCAGGGCGGGTCGTGGCCCATGCGGTGGCAAGCCCCCGGGCAGCCCCAGAAGTGCAACCCGCAGGACAAGTCCAAGTGCTGGTCGACCAAGTACATCGTGACCGCCCGGCTGCACTTGTCCAACCGCAGCAAGGGGATGCGTCCGGTGCAGGCCGTTCGCCTCGACTGGCCGGGAGGATCGTTCGACGCCACCTACAGTGAGCGACAGAAGGCACACACCTTCGACCTGCCGCCCGGCACCAAGAAGGTCGAGGTGGTCGCGTTCATCAGCGGCCACGGCTTCGGCGCCGACGTCGCCAACTGCGCTGAATTCTGCAACCACGAGCACCA
>SXNM01000320.1 GCA_005777155.1 Pseudomonadota bacterium
CGTCGAGAAGCCGCTGGCCATGACGAGCGCCGAGGCGCGCGATCTCGTCGAGCTGGCCGCTTCCCGCGACCTGCGCCTCATGTGCGACCACACCTTCTGCTACACCGGCGCGGTGCGGATGATCCGCGATCTGGTCCACGCCGGCGAGCTGGGCGAGGTACTGTACTTCGACTCGGTGCGGGTAAACCTCGGGCTATTCCAGAGCGACGTCAACGTTCTGTGGGACTTGGCGCCGCACGACATGTCGATCCTCGACTTCATCCTGCCAGACGACATCAAGCCCGTAGCGGTGTCGGCCACCGGCGTCGACGCGATGCAGACCGGCTTCGAGTCCGTCGCTTACCTGACTGTTCACTATGACCGCCCAATCATCGGCCACGTCCACGCCAACTGGCTCTCGCCGGTCAAGGTGCGCACGACCCTGGTCGGCGGCACCAAGAAGATGTTGGTCTGGGACGACAATTCGCCGTCTGAGAAGATCAAGATCTACGACAAGGGCGTCGAGGTCGATGAGGCGCAGCGCAGCGAGTTGCTGGTGCGCTACCGCAACGGCGCCGCCCACATCCCCGTGGTCCCGGCCACCGAGGCGCTGCTGCTGGTGGCGACGGAGTTCGCCGCTGCCATTCGAGAGCGGCGGGCCCCGCTGACCCCGGGCGAGGCGGGATTGCTCGTGGTGCAGCTATTGGAGGCCGCGAGCATCTCGCTGCGCGAGGGCGGCCGCCGCGTCGAGCTCGCCTAACCAAGCGCCGCGGCCCGCCGCCGCCTTTTGTCGCCGGGGTGCTCCGGCTCCACTCCTGAGGTCAAAGCGATGCCAGACGCGCGCAAGAAGGTGGTCCTCCTCGGCAAGGGCGACCTCGCCATCGCGGTCGCAGAGTGGTTTCACGACGCTCCCGGCTACGAGCTGGCCTTCGTGGTGCCGGTGATCCCGGAGCCGGGCTGGACGGGCTCGCTGTCGGCCTGGGCGCGGGGGGCCGGCGTTTCGATCGTCGAGTCCGGGCACTACCGAGACCTGCCGGCGCCGCCCGCCGGTGGCTGGGACCTCGCGTTCTCGGTGTTTTACGACAAGATCATCCGTCAGGGCTTCATCGACTGCTGCAAGCGCATTCTGAACCTGCACAACGGACCGCTGCCGCGCTACCGTGGCGTGTCACCCATCAACTGGGCGCTCAAGAACGGCGAAGACCACCACGGCGTGACGATCCATGAGATCACCGCCGGCGTCGACGACGGGCCGATCGTTGCCCAGTCGATCTACTCGATCTACTTAGAGTTCGACGAGGTTCGGGCGGTTTTGCAGCGGGCGACGGCCTACGGCTGGACCCTCTTCCAGCAGACGATGCCGCTGATCGACCAGATCGTCGCCCGGCAACAAGACCATGAGGTCGCAACTTTTTATCACAGCCGCGACAACGACAAGCTCGGCGAGCGCCGCTACTTCACCCGCGCCGAATCGCTGGCCAAGCTCGGCTAGCGGACCATGGAGCCTGTGATGAACGTCCCCTTCCTCGACCTTCGCGCCCAACACGCTCCGCTCAGAGATGAGATCTTGGGGCTTTGGGCCGAGATCCTCGACAGCGCTGGCTTCGTCGGCGGTCCGCACGTGGCAGGCCTAGAGGCCGAGTTCGCCGCCGCCTGCGACGCCAACCACTGCCTCGCCGTCAGCAACGGCACCGAGGCGCTCGTGGTGGCGCTGCAGGGCCTCGACGTCCGCCACGGCGACGAGGTGATCCTGCCGGCCAACACCTTCTTCGCCACCGCCGAGGCCGTCTGGTTGGTCGGCGCCCGGCCGCGACTGGTCGACTGCCTGCCCGGCACCTGGAATATCGACCCAGAAGCCGCCGCCGCTGCGGTCAACGACCGCACGGTCGGCATCATCGGCGTCCACCTCTACGGCCAGCCCTTTGACGCCGACTCCATCGCCGCCGTGGCCGCACGCCACAACCTGTGGTGGATGGAAGACAGCGCGCAGGGCCACCTCGCCACCTACAAGGGCCGCAAGACCGGCTCGCTCGGCAAGGTCGCCGGCTTCTCCTTCTACCCGGGCAAGAACCTCGGCGCCACGGGCGAGGGCGGCGCGGTGACGACCCAGGACGCCGCGCTGGCGCGCAAGATGAAGCTGTTCCGCGACCACGGCTCTGAGATCAAGTACCACCATGAGATCATGGGCACCAATGCCCGGCTGTCGTCCGTGCTCGCCGCCGCCCTGCGGGTCAAGCTGCGCCACCTGCCGGCCTGGACCGAGGCCCGTCGCAGCCACGCCGCCAGCTACCAGGCGCGCCTGCGCGATGTGCCGGGTCTGCGCCTGCCCGAGGTTCCTGCCTTCGCCAACCCAGCGTGGCACCTCTACGTCGTCCACGTCGACGACCGCGAGGCCGTGGCCAAGGCGCTCGGCGAGGCGGGGATCGGCACCGGCTACCACTACCCCGTGGCGCTGCACCTGCAGCCGGCGATGGCGTACCTCGGCCACAAGGCGGGAGAATTCCCCGTCTCCGAGGACAACGCCGCCCACTGCCTGAGCTTGCCGATGTTCGCAGAGCTGACCGAGGCGCAGATCGAGCACGTCTGCGCGAACCTGCGCCGCGTCGTCGCCGGCTGAGGCCGCCCATTTCCTCCGCCAGACTGGGGCGCCCACGGGCGGCGCCGCGCACAGGAGCGTCCCCATGCGTCACGAGAGCAAGTACGCGCAGCCGATCGCCGGCCAGACCGCGCTGATCACCGGCGGCGCCGGCCTCATCGGCTCGCACGTCTGCGATCAGCTGCTGGCCGCAGGCATCGCCGAGGTGCGGATCTTCGACGACTTCAGCCGCGGCACCCTCGACAACCTGCGCGGCGCCCTCGCTACCGCCGGCGACAAGGTGAAGATCCTGCGCGGCGACCTGCGCGATCGGCCCGCGCTCTCGGCGGCGACGGCGGGCTGCGACCTCGTCTTCCACCAGGCGGCGATCCGCATCACCCAGTGCGCCAAAGAGCCGCGCCTCGCCTTCGAGGTCCTCGCCGAGGGCACCTTCAACGTGCTTGAGGCGGTCCGGGAGCACGGCGTCAAGAAGCTGGTCGCGGCGTCGACCGCCTCGGTCTACGGCCCGGCCGACGTGTTTCCGACCGACGAGCTGCACCACCGCTACAACAACCGCACGCTCTATGGCGCCTGCAAGATCGCCAACGAGTCGATGATGCGGGCCTACGCCGAAATGTACGATCTGCCGTTCGTCGCGCTGCGCTATTTCAACGTCTACGGGCCGCGCATGGACGTCCACGGCGTCTACACCGAGGTGCTGGTGCGCTGGCTCGACAAGCTCGACCGCGGCGAGCAGCCCGTCATCTTCGGCGATGGCAGCCAGACCATGGACTTCGTGTACATCGACGACATCGCCCGCGCCAACGTGCTCGCCGCCCGCGCCCCGGTCTCCGACGCCTTCTACAACGTCGCCCGCGGCGAGGAGACCAGCCTCAAGCAGCTCTGCGAGGCGCTCTGTCGCGCCCACGGCTCGCCCGAGGTCGGCCCCGCCTTCGTGCCCATGCCGGCCGAGCGCCGCGGCGTGGAGGTGGTGCGCCGCCTGGCCGACATTCGCAACGCCGAGACGGACCTCGGCTTCCGCGCCCAGGTCGAGATCGAGGACGGGCTGCGCCGCTTCGTCACTTGGCGCAACGCCGAGATCGCCCGCGCCGCCGGAGGCCAGCCATGATCCCGATCATCAAGCCTTGGCTCGGCGAAGAGGAGGCCCTGGCCGCCGCCCACGCCGTCCGCAGCGGCTGGATCGCCCAGGGCCCGAAGGTCGCCGAATTTGAGGCCGCATTCTGCAAGGCCACCGGCGCGGCCCACGCCATCGCCGTCAGCAACTGCACGACGGGCCTGCACTTGGCGCTGATCGGGGCTGGCATCGGCCCCGGCGACGACGTCATCGTGCCGTCGCTCTCGTTCATCGCGACCGCCAACTGCGTCCCCTACGTCGGCGCCAACGTCGTCTTCGCGGACGTGGACCCGGTGACGCAGAACGTCACGGCTGAGGGCCTCGACGCGGTCTGGACGCCACGTACCCGCGCCGTCATCGCCGTCCATCAGGTGGGCATGCCGCTCGACCTCGGGCCGATCGCGGCGCTGTGTGCTGAGCGCGGCGCCTACCTCATCGAAGACGCCGCCTGCGCCATCGGCTCGCGCTACCTCGGCCAGCGCATCGGCCCGCACAGCGGCCTCGTCGTCTTCAGCTTCCACCCGCGCAAGGTGGTGACCACGGGCGAAGGTGGCATGATCGCCTGCCAGGACCCCGCCATCGCTGCCCGTCTGCGCACGCTGCGCCAGCACGCGATGAGCTTGTCCGACGTCGCGCGACACAGCAGCCGCACGTTCCTGTTCGAGACGTACGATGAGGTCGGCTACAACTACCGCATGACGGACATTCAGGCGGCGGTAGGCTTGGTCCAGCTGGCCAAGCTCGACGACATGATCGCGACGCGTCGCGCCCTCGCTGCCCACTACGCCGAGCTGCTCGCCGGCCGCGATGACCTGATGGTGCCGCGCGATCCGCCCCACGGCGAGACGAACTTCCAGAGCTACTGCATCAAGTTGCTCGACGGCGGCCGGGCCCGACGCGACGCGCTGCTGCAGTCGATGAGCGACGCCGGCGTCGGCGTCAAGCGCGGTATCATGGCCTCGCACCTCGAGAAGGCGTGGGCCGCGCAGCCGCATGCGCCGTTGCCCGAGACCGAGCGCTGGACCCACGAGTCCCTGGTGCTGCCGCTCTACCACACCCTGACCGCCGACGAGCAGGAAGTCGTCGTGGCGGCGCTGCTGGCCGGATAGCGGCGATGCAGCCCCGCCTCGCCGCCGCCCTCGCCCGCAGCATCGCCCGTCAGATCGCCAGCTGCGGCCTGGACTTGCGCGGCCTGTGCGTCGCCACCGAGTGCGCAAACGGCGCCTACGCCAGCACCGCCGCGGCGGCGGTCGCGGCCGGCGCTGAGGCGGTCTACGCCTTTGGTCGCGAAACCCGCTACGCGACGGTCGCCGAGGCGGAGGCCGATGTCCGCGCGCTCATCGTCGCTCTCGGCGCCGACGGCGGGCGGCTGCACGTCGTAGTCGATCGCGCCGACATCCCCTGGGCCACGGTCGACCTCGTCACCAACTCGGGCAACCTGCGGCCGATCGACGGCGACCTCATCGGCGCGCTGCCCGACAACGCCGCGATCGCACTGATGTTCGAGGCCTGGGAGCTGCGCGACGGCGACATCGACGTCGGCGCCGCCGGCGCTCGCGGCGTGTCGATCTTTGGCGTCGACGAGCATCACCCGGCCTGCGCGTCGTTCGAGCTGGTGGGCGCCCTGGCGATCAGCGAGGCCATGCGCCAGCGCTGGAGCGTCGCCCACGGCCGCGTCGCGGTCTTCTCCGACAACGCCTTCCGCGACCCTGTGTTGCGGGCCCTGCGCGCCGCTGGCGCTGAGGCTGAGGCGCTGCCGCTCACCGGCCCGGCGCTAGCCGCCGACCCGCCCTTCGACCTCGCCGTGTTGGCCACGACGCCGCCGCGCGTCGCCGCCGCCCATGGCCTCACGCCCCTCGACCCCCACGACCTGGCCCTGCGGATCGCCGCCACCGGCTGCCATGGCTGCGTCCAGCTCTGGGGCGACGTCGAGCGTGCCAGCGCCAAAGAGGTCAGCTTCGCGCCCTCGACCCCGCCGCCGCCGGGTCACCAGGGCGTGCCGATGAACGCCGCCGGCCACGAGGCCA
>SXNM01000321.1 GCA_005777155.1 Pseudomonadota bacterium
ACCGCCGCCACCGCCACCGCCACACACAGCCGCGGAGTCTTTGCAGCAGTCGCCTGCCGCCGAGCACTGGCTGTCGCAGAAGCACGATGCGTCCGAGCTGGCGCCTCCACAGGCGCCGACGCAGCTCCCCCCACCTCCGCCACCTCCGCCGCCGCCGCCGCAGACCTGTCCGTAGTCTGGGCAGCAATTGCCGATCAGGGTGCAGAATGACATGCAGGAGCAGAGCGCGCCGGGCAGGTTCTTGTCGCACACGCCGACGCAGCTATTGGCGCCGCCGCCGCCACAGGGGCCGCAGTCGCCGGGGCAGGATGAGCAGGTCTCGGTCGCCGCGCAGGTGCCATCGCCACACTTCGCGCCGCCGCCGCCGCCGCAAGTCCCACAATCCTGGGGACAATTGGAGCAAAGCTCGCCCGCGCCGCAGGTGCCATCGCCGCACTTGCCGCCACCGCAGGGGCCGCAATCGCCAGGGCAGGAGGTGCAGCTCTC
The DNA here is from genome assembly GCA_005777155.1 of Pseudomonadota bacterium. Taxonomy (GTDB): domain Bacteria; phylum Myxococcota_A; class UBA9042; order UBA9042; family UBA9042; genus SXNM01. Next base: position 487 of record SXNM01000321.1, read on the forward strand.
GCCGGTGCCGCACTTGCCGTCGCCGCACTTGCCGCCGCACGCCCCGCAGTCGTTCGGGCAGTTCTGGCAGGTCTCGACGCCAGCGCAATTGCCGTCGCCACAGTTGCTCGAACCGCAGCCCGCCTTGAGCAGGTTCTTGCACAGGCCGCTCTCGCAGAGGTCGTCGGTGCACTCGTCACCGTCACCACACTCGAGGCCGATCTGGCAGCACTTGCCCTGCGGGGTGTTTTGGCATTGGCCATCCAGGCACGAGTCAGCCGTGCAGGCCTTCTTGTCGTCGCACTCAGTCGCCGACTTGCAGCAGCCGACCACCGGCGTCGCCTTGCAGTCGCCCGCGACGCATGCCGACTTGGCGCATGGGTCGGTGTTCGGGCAGTCGAAGTCGGTTTTGCAGCAACCCTCGGGCGGCTTGACGTGTTGGCATTGGCCCGCGACGCAGCTGTCTGTTGTGCAGGTGTTGCTATCGTCACAGTCGCCAGCGGTCTTACAGCATCCGACGCCCTCAGCGTGGACGCACTCCAGGGCTTTGCTGCAGGTGTCCACCGTGCAAGCGACCCCGTCGTCGCAATCGCTCGCCGCGCTGCAGCAATTGGCGCCAGCGAGGGGAGCGTGGACGCATGCGCCGCTCTTGCAGCTGTCGGCGGTGCACGCGCTGGCGTCGTTGCAGTCGGCGTCCTTGGCGCAGCAGCCGGCGATGCCCTTGGCGTCGCACTTGCCGCCCTTGCAGACATCTTGAGTACACGGGTCGCCATCGTCGCAGCCGGCGTCAGCCTCGCAGACGACCAGCTTCTTAATTACACAACGGAACTCGATGCACTGCTCATACGTCGCGGCGTCACCGTCGTTGCAGTCGGCGTCCGCCGTGCAGCAGGTCGCGCCCGTGCCCGCCGGGTCTGACTTGTCCGTCGGGTTGCCGGCCTGGAAGACCTGGCTGTAAGTGCACTGGAAGTTCAAGCACTTGGCCTGCGTGCAGCCGTTGCCATCCTCGCAGTCAGTGGTCGAGGCGCAGTCGCAAGCGGGGTCGGCCTTCTGCGGCCACACACAGGCGCCGCCCACGCAGGCGCGCTGCTTACAGGCCTTGTCTTCGCAGTCGCCGTCGGCCTTGCAGCAGGTACCGGAGCCCACGTGCAAGCACTTGCCGCCGACGCACTTGTCCGCAGTGCAGGGGTCCTTGTCGTTGCACACCGCATCGCCGCTGCACGACAGCGCGCCGGAGTCGGTCGCGCCGGCCCCGCCTCCCGCGTCGCTCAGGCCGCCATCATTGCCAAACTGCGCCCCAGCGCCGCTGGCCGTCTTGCAGGCCCCCTGCGAGCACACCATGCCCTGAGGGCAGTCAGAGGCGATGGCGCACGGCTGGAGGAGCGCCGTGGTGCTGCCGTCGCCGCCACCGCAGCCCGCTGCCAGAACCCAAGCGACCGTCAGACCGGCGAGACGCGACGACGCAAATCGATTCCCGGCGAATGTCGTCGGCCCAGGCAAGCGGGGCGAGTCAATGCGGAACGAGACCATGAAACCCTCCCGCCGCCTCCACCGAACGCGGTGACGCGGCCCAAACGCAGTAGGCTACGGCCTGTTCCACGCACGCGCAATGGCGACGGATGTCCATGACCCGAATCTGGAGCTTCTCGGCACCGCTCAGCGCGATTCGTCAGCCGTCGTACGACGCGCCCCGCCGCGAGAGGCTAGAGCTTGCCGGACACCGACAACATGAAGCTGATGTTGGCGACGTCTTGCAGGCGAAGGCGGCTGCCCGGGCTGTCGAGTGAAGGCAAGAACACCGGGCTGTACTCGTTCTTCGGCGGGGTCTGCGAGTTGGCTTGCTCGACCGCCTTGTTGTCGTCGAGGCTGACGCCGTAGTCGCCGAACGTGATGAAGTGCGGCGTGTCTACCGAGTATCGGAACATCGCGCTGATCTGGAAGTGGCGCACGGGCTGGTAGTGCAGGCTGGCCCAGCCGGCGAAGGTGCCGTATTGCTCGACGTCCGTGATGCCGTTGGTCATGGCGGCCCGGCCGGTCGTCGGGTCGGGGTCGCTCTTGGTGTGGCTGATATTGCTGCAAGACGCCGAGAGGCGGCACGGGTTGCTGGGGCTCGCGAGCGCCTCCCAGACCTCGGAGTAGGCGCGGCCGCGGAAGTTGTAGTCCATGGCGAAGCCGGCCTCGAGCTCAATGCGGGCGTCGTTCTTCAGGTCCTCCCAAGGGATCAGCTCGCCGCCGAAGCGCGTGCCGACCTGCGTGCCGGGCGTCACCTCTTTGTGCGTCTCGGGCTGCCGCTGCTTGGCGAAGAGGCTGTCCTTGGTCTCGAAGAACATCGTCGCGTGGATGGCGAAGAACGGCTCGAGGATGCGTAGCGCACGCCGTGAGATCGTCGAGCTGAAGTCAACCTGGTGTAGGCCCAGACCCACCGTGTCGTTCTCTGCCTTCATGGGCTCGCCCGTCGGCAAGGTCCAGTTGATCGCGAAGACCCAAGTCGGCTTGCTGTGGTCGCGATAGTAGTTGTAGGGCGACCACTTGAGGCCCAGCTGGGCGTCGCCAAGGCCGCTGCGTTCGACGGACTTGTAGGGGACCGCCATCACGGCGTCGCGATTGTCAGGCGGCAGCAGCGTCGAGTTGCTGCGTGAGACGCCGTTGGCGAAGGCGTGGCTCCAGCTGTAGCCGACCACCATCGGGAGCGAGAAGGCGAGCTCGACGTCGTGAAAGAGACCGACGCGGGCGTCGATATTCAAGGTCTGCCGGCTCGAGCTGTACTCCAGCTCGCGCGCGAAGATGGTGCGGCTCTGCGTCGGACAGATCTGTGACCCGACGGCGTCGTTGGCGATGCAGCGCACCTCGCGGGCGATGCCGGCGCTGCGCGCGTCGTGGGCGAATCGCAGCCGCAAGCTGAAGTCATAAGGGTTGCTGAAGGCGTCGTCGAAGGCGTCGAGGACGTCGGTGACCTCGGCTGCGCGCGCCACGTCAGGCGCGAGCGCGAAGATCAGCAGCCAAAGCGGCGCCAGCCGGGCCGCATGGCCCTGCAAAGACCGCTGCATCCTCTCAACCCGAGCGGGCATCTGCTACCTCGTCGCCAGCAGCGCATCGGCTGGCGCGCACGGAACGCTCGCGACGGCGAAACCCCGCCGTGCGAGACCGCGCGCAGGATAGCCTAGGGTTGGCGCCTTCGGCAACCGGCCACGCGACACTCCTTGCGGACCGGGCGCGTTGGTTCTCGCTGCTCAGTGGCCGCGCTGCTCGACGCCCCTCGCCGGAGCGCCCTGGCTCCCAAGGCGACGCCGATGCGCCCCGCCTCAGCGAGGTAGCCAAGGGCAGGCCACGACCTCGGCGACGTGAAGAACCGTGGCGGGCGCCACCGCCGGCTGCCATCGCCGCACGCTGGCAGCTGCCGTCGACGCGCGTCGTTGGCATGGCGCGGCATTGCCTGGCGGTTGCGACGCCGGATAGTGCCTGTGAAAGGGGGCCCGCTGGCGTGCCAACAGCGCCGCCGCGCGCTCGCCCCGGATCCGAGCGCCAGCTTCAAGCTCGCGACATCGAATCCGGGGCGCGCCGCAGAGGGCAAGGCCAGCCAGCCCCTGGACTAGGGAGCGCAGACGAGCAGGATGTCCGGGCAGCAGTCGAAGTACTTGGTCTTGCAATCGGAGTCGCAGTAGCAGCCGTTGGAAGAGTCCTGGCCGCCGCAATTTCCCTTGCAAGATCCAGTGGTGAACGAGGTGCAGATTCCATTCTGGCAGGTCGCATTGCCGACGCAGGCCGGACTGCATGTGCCACCGCCACCGCTGGTCTTGCAGACACCGCCCTGGCAGGTCTGGCCCGACGGGCACTGGCTGTTGCTGGTGCAACCGCCGCTCGCCTTGCAGATGCCAGCTTGGCAGCTGGCGCCCGCTGGGCACTGGCTCGCGCTGGTGCAGGCGCCACCGACCTTGCAGTCGACCGCACAGCTGCTTGCGGTCTCGCCGGCTTCGCACGCGCCGTTGCCGCACGCCGGCTTGCTGCCGCCACACGTGGACTCCGTGCACTGCGCCAGCGCCAGCAACGTGTTGAGGCCGGTCCCTGCCTTGCTTGCGCAGCCCTGGATGCAGCTCTCGCTCTCACCGCACTGGTTGGCGCAGATGAAAGCCGCCCAGCAGCCGGAGTTCGACTTGCAGGCGGGGTACTCGACGCAAGACTCCATGGCGCAGAGGACTGCGGCCTTGGCCTCTGGGTTGCAGTCCATGGTGCAGTTCTCGCCCGGAGCGCAGGAGAGGTCGCCGCAGACCCCAGTGGTCGACGTGCTGCAGGTGCCGCTGATGCACTTCTTGCCACCGCCGCACTGGGAGTCTGACGTGCAGGGGCAGTCCGCCGGGCAATTGCTGAACGACTCGCCCGCCTCGCACGTCTCGTTGCCACACTTCGGTCCGGTGGTCTTGCAGTCGCTCGGGCAGCTGGAGGCGGTCTCGCCGGCCTCACAGGTGTTGTTGCCGCAGACCGGACCTGACGACCCACCGCACAGCTCGCTGGCGCAGCCGAGCAGCGCCTGGCCCTTGGAGAGCGCGACGCCGCCGGCGGCCGTCATGCAGCCGCTGATGCAGGCGTCGTCCTCGCCACAGTTGAGGTAGCAGACGATCGCCTGCGCGCACTTCGGATCTGAGTTGCACGCTGTATACTGGCTGCTGCACTTGCTGGCGCCACAGGCGATGAAGGCCTTGGTGTCGGCGTCGCAGTCGAAGGGGCACTTGGTCTCGCCGCTCTGGCATTGACCGTCGCCGCAGACCGGGCCGCCGGTCTTGCAGTCCTGCGCGCAAGTAGCGGTGGTCTCCGGGGTCTCGCACTTGCCGTCGCCGCAGACCGGGCCGCCGGCCTTGCAGTCCTGCGCGCACGAGGCGGTGGTCTCTGGGGCCTCGCACTTGCCGTCGCCGCAGACCGGGCCGGCGGCCTTGCAGTCGCTGGCGCAGCTGGCGGTGGTCTCCGGGGCTTCGCACTTTCCGTCGCCGCAGACGGGTCCGGCGGGCTTGCAGTCTTCCGGGCAGGTCGACATGTTCTCGCCTGCTTGGCACTTGGCGTTGCCACAGTCCGAGATGCAGTCGTTCTGCTTGCCGCAGGCGTCGATGGCCATCAGCAGCGGCATCAGCGCTGCGAAATCGGCCTCGCTCAAGCCGGCGGCGCAGGCGTCGCCGCACTCCTCGTTCTGGCACGCCTTCGCGCAAGCCATCAGCTGTGCGCACTTCGGGTTGCCAAGGCAGGGCGTCAACTGCGAAGCGCACTTCTGCTCGACGCACGCGTTCTCCTGGGCCGGTGTCTTCTCGGGACCGCCGTCGGTGACGCCGCTCGTGGTGCCGCCACCGTCGACGCCGCCCGTGGTGTCCGTGCCGCCGCCGCCTGCGTTGATGACGTTGCAGACCGCGCTGACCTTGCTGGCCGGCTGGCCGTCGATCGGCTTGGTCCCGCAGACTTCATTCGCAGCGCATTCGCCGATCTTGGTCCAGATCTGCTTGCCCGCGCCGTCGTCCTTGC
>SXNM01000322.1 GCA_005777155.1 Pseudomonadota bacterium
GAGCCGACCGCACGGCGATCGCGGTCCCGCCGGCGACGCGGGGGCTCCGAGCGAGGACGGCGGCGGCTACCGCGGCAGCCGAGGCTCCAGCAGAGGCGGCTGGGACCTGGCGCCGCCGGCCGACTTCGGCGGTGGCAAGCGCGATCGGCCAGCGCGCGTCGAGGTCGTGCCGCCGCGCGGGCCTGGGCGTGGATTGGGCCGCGGCGATGGCGGCGCGCTGTCACGCAGAGGGGCCTTCGATGACTTCGATGGCTAGGGGCCACCGGGCCTGCGTCGTCGCGCTGACCTGCGCGACGCTCGCGGCCTGCGACACCCCCGACTATCCGCCGCCGACGCTCGTTGACCAGCTCCGTGTGCTGGCGGTCCGCGCTGAGCCGCCCCACCTCGGCGTCGCACCGAGCGCCATCGACGTGCTGGCGGTCGGGCATCAGGGCCCCCTCTGCTACGCCTACCAGGCCTGCCTCTTTGCTTGGGCCGAGGCTGGCATGTACCGCTGCCTCGACGCCGACATCGCCCTCGACCTCGGCACCGAAGCGACCGCGACCGTCTCTGTGCTAGACCTGCTGACGCTGCTGCCGAAGGTGACGGCTGTGCTGCAGAAAAAGGGCCTCCTGCCGCCCGGCGAGATTCGGCTCGGCGGCGGGGATGGCACAGATGTGGGCGGAGACGGCACGGACGCCGCCGAGGGCGACACCGGCCTCGAGATCCAGATCCTCTTCCAAGTCGCCGAGGCCGGCCTCTATGGCGGCGCCTGTCCGAGCGTCGCGGAGGCGTTGGCCAAGCCGTGCAGCGACCGCACGCGCTGCATTCAGGGCTGGAAGGCGCTGACGCTCGGTGTCGACGCCGACGGCGCGCCGGATCCCCGCCACGCGCACACCAACCCGGTGCTGCTCGGGCTGCGCGTCGGTCCGGAGGGCAAGCCGCCGCTGCCGCTCGACGACCCGAGCCTCGACTGGCCGGCGGACGCGCCGCTGACGATCGCGCGTTACGAGGCCGACGAGGACGACCTCGAGCTCGCGCTGGCCGACACCCACGGCCTGCGCCTGCAGCCGCGCTGGACCCCAGAGAGCCTAGAGATCGTGCGAAAGAGCCCCGATCCGGGCCTGCCCGACACGCGCGAGGCGCTCACCTTCGACTGGTACAGCACGGCGGGCAACTTCGACTACCGCCGCACAGGCGACAATGTGGCGAGCAACGGCTACATGGCTGAGCGCGATCCCGAGGTCGAGCTGTGGCTGGTGGTCCGCGACGATCGGGGCGGGGCGGCTTGGCTGCACCGGCGCGCCTCCCGCTCCGAGCTGCCCAAGGGCTGTGTCGCCGCCCTGCCCGGCAGCGCCCAGTGCATCGCGCCATGAAGGCGCAGCATCAGCCTGAGCGGTTGCTGGCGAGGCGGCCGTCACGGCCAGCCCATGGATTCGCATGGCGCGGCGGCCGGTTCAACGGCTGGCGCAGCGGCTGGCGCAGCGGCTGGCGCGGCGTCTGGTTCGGTGTCTGGCTCGCTGTCGGCGCAGCTACCGCCGCCACGCCGGCGACGCCGGCGACGGCGGCGCCGAGCGGCGCCAAAGCCGCGGCCGAGAGCGTCGTGCCGCCGGCGCTGGTGGAAGAGGCTGTCCCGGTCTACCCGGCGACGATGCGGGGGCGTGGCCTTGCCGGCCGGGTCGTCGTCGAGCTCGACATCGACGCCACCGGCGCCGTGCGCCAACCCAAGGTCGTGGAATCGGCCGGCCCAGACTTTGACGCCGCAGCGCTAGAGGCCGCATCGAGGCTGCGCTTCTCGCCGGCGACCGCGCGCGGCAAGCCCATCGCGGTGCGGATCCGCTACGCCTTTCGCTTCGACGCCGACCAGCCGCGCCGCGCCCGCAGCGCCGGCCTCGGCGGCTACCCCCGGCGGGAGTTGGAGCGCAGCATCGCCGGCGCCGTCAGCTTGCGCGGGCTGTTGCGCGAGCTGGGGACCGGCCGACCGGTCGCCGGGGCCCTCGTGATTTTGCCGCGGCTCGGCCAGGAGACGCTGAGCGAAGCCGACGGCAGCTTCGCGTTCGGCGCCTTGCCGGCAGGCGCCGTGCCGATCGAGGTCCGCAGCCCAGAGCACAAGCCGCTGACGGGCTCGACGGGGGTCGCCGACGGCCGGACCACCCGCGTCGAGCTGCGGCTGGAGCGGCGGTCGTACACGGTGTACAGGGCCACCGCGGTGGCGCCGCCGGCGCCGGGAGAGATGGCGCGTCGCGAGCTGAGCGCCGAGGAGATTCAGCGGGTTCCCGGCGTCTATGGCGACTCCTTCAAGGTGGTGCAGAACCTCCCAGGCGTGGCGCGGGCGCCGGCGATCTCCGGCGAGATCATCGTGCGCGGCGCGGCGCCGGACGACACCCAGATCCTGATCGAGGGCGTCAGGGTGCCCGCCATCTACCACTTCGGCGGCGTCTACTCGGTCATGAACACCGATCTGCTGGAGGGCATCGACTTCTACCCAGGCGGCTTCGCGGCGCGCTACGGCCGCAAGACCGGTGGCGTCCTCGAGGCCAGGCTGCGTTTGCAGCGCCCCGACGAGGGCTGGCACGGCTACGTAGAGGGCAACGTCTTTCACACCGGCGCCCTGCTGCGTGGGCCCCTTGGCGCCTCGACCCAGCTCACGCTGGCTGCCCGCCGCTCCTACATCGACGCCGTGTTGACGGCCGTCATCCCCGATGGCGTGCTGCCTTTCACGGTCGCGCCGCGCTATTGGGACTACCAGGCCAAGCTCGACCACAGCTTTGGCCGCAACCTCGACGCGACGCTGCTGGTGCTCGGCAGCGACGACGCGCTGGCGCTGATCATCGACCGGCCGCCGCCCGGATTCGGCAGCGCGAACGCATCCTTGGAGGCCGGCATCAACTTCCACGGCGGCATCGCCCAGCTCCGCTATCGCGCACCGGGCGTCGAGTCACGCAGCACCCTCGGCGTGGTGCGGTCGGCCGTGGGCTTCGGTTTTGGCGAGTTGTTTCAAGTCGATGCCCACAGCTGGCAGTTGACGGTCCGGCAAGACGTGCGGCTCTGGCCTGGCGAGGCCGTCGAGCTCCGCTTTGGCCTCGATCTCTTCAACGAGCCCTACGTCGCCGATGTGCGCTTGCCGCCACAGGCCGCCGACGAGGGCGAAGGCGCGGACGCTGAGGCCGGCCGCCGCGTCTTCACGGTCGACACCAACCTGCTGCAGCCGGCGATCTGGCTCGACGCGGTCTACCGGCTGCACCCTCGCCTCGAGGTGGTGCCTGGCCTGCGCCTGGACCTCTACCGCGACGCGCTGAGCAGCGAGACGGTGCTGCCGCGCCTCAACGTCCGCTTCCGGGCCAGCGACGTCCTCACGCTCAAGGCCGCCACAGGCGTGCTGAGCCAAGCGCCCTCGGCAGAACAGGTCGTCGAGCGCTTCGGCAACCCGAACCTGCTGCCGTTTCGCTCGTTCGAGGTCTCCGGCGGCTTCGAGTGGGCGCTGGGCGACCGCCTGACTTTGGACGTCCAAGGCTTCCGCAAGCAGCTGTGGGATCGCGTCGTCGGCCCACGCGAGCCATGGCGGACCTTTGCCTGGGAAAACGCCGGGCGCGGCCGCGTCATCGGCCTTGAGCTGCTGGCGCGGCATCGACCGGTTGGCAATTTCTTCGGCTGGGTCGCCTACACGCTGATGCGCGGCACCGAGACCCCGCACCCGGGCGACGCCGAGCGCCTGCTCCCTTGGGATCAGACCCACATCTTTACCGCCGTCGGTTCATATCGCTTGCCCTTCAATTGGGAGGCCTCCGCCCGCTTCCGCCTCGTCTCCGGCAACCCGTACACCGGCATCGGCACGGCGGTGTTCAATGCCAACGACGCCGACTACGTCTCCGTCGACTCGGCGTGCCTGCAGTGCGAGCGGTTGCCGACTTTCCACCAGCTCGACTTGCGCATTGATCGCAAATTCATTTGGGAGAGCTGGATGTTGGCAGTCTACCTCGACGTCCAGAACGTCTACAACCGCCAGAACCCGGAGTCGATCAACTACAACTTCGACTACCAACTCAGCGCCTACCAGGCCCTGCTGCCGATCATCCCGAGCATCGGGATGCGCGGGGAATTCTAAGCCAATGACGGACACCGATGGCAAGGGCGGCGGCCTCGGGCCGAGCGACCACAATGGCGGCGTCGGCGGCTTTCTCTACGTGTACCCGGTGGTCTCAAGGCGCGCCGGCGGCGTCTCTATCGGCGTCAACCTGAACCCCAATAAGGCCTGCAACTACCGCTGCCTCTACTGCCAGGTCGAGGGCCTGAGCCGCGGCAAGGGTCCCGCCATCGACGTCGCCCTGCTGCGAGATGAGCTCCACGCGATGCTGGAGTGGCTACAACGCGGCGACTTCTATGAGCGGTGGGTGCCCGAGCCGGCGCGTAGCCTGCGCGACGTTGCGTTCTCGGGCGACGGCGAGCCGACGAGCGGCCCAGACTTCGCGCCGGCGGCCGAGGCGGTGCTCGACGTGCTGGCGGCCCGCGGCCTCGCGACGCTGCCGGTCGTGCTGATCAGCAACGGCACGCTGCTGCACAAGGCGACTGCGCAGCGCGGATTGCGGCTGCTCGGCGCTGGCAGCGGTCGCCTATGGTTCAAGCTCGACGCCGGCCGCGACGCCGATCTGCGCCGCATCCACGACAGCGCCGTGTCGCTCGCCACCCTGCGCCGCAACCTCCGGCTCGCCGCGCCGCTGCTGCCGACGTGGATCCAGACCTGTGCCTTTGGGCTCGACGGCGAGGCGCCGACTGAGGCGTGGGCGACGGCCTGGCTGGCCGCGCTGCAGGGAGAGCTCAGCGCCGGCACCCCGCTGCAGGGCGTGCTGCTGTACAGCGTCGCCCGCAGGTCTTACCAGCCGGAGGCGCCACGGCTGCAGCAGATGTCGGCGGAGTGGTTGGAGTCGCTGGCGGTGCGGGTGCGCGCCCTCGGGCTCGACTGCGAGGCGCATCCCTGACAGCCGCGGAGGCCTGCTGACGAGCCCATCTGGGCGCCGTGGCTGCCGAGCTGCGCGCTGCCCTCGTTGGGGAGGCCGAACATGAAGCTCTCCATCTAAGGCGGCGCCGAGCCCCGCAAGAGAGGCCGGCGAGCGCTGCGGCAAGCGAACAATCGTCGCGTCGCTTGGGCGCTACGGACCAGAGCGGCCCACGCCCCCCTGCAGCCACGCTCGCTGGCCTACTTCGGCGGGCTCGCCAGGGTCCAAGCGAAGCCGCTGCAGCCCTTGCCGCTGAGGTCCTTGGCGTCTGCCGCTGGCGGCGCCTCGGCTGCCTCTTTGGCGCTCGCCTTGCCAAAGACCTCGATGCAGAAGTGGAAGCTGCCGGCCACGGGCGCGGTCCAGACCACGCGCGAGAACTGATTCGGCGTGTAGGGATCGTCGGCGGGGCTCTGCAAGATTGCGATGCGCTTCTGGTTGTTGAACTCGCGCAGCCACGCAAAACTCCAGGCCATGCCGTCGATGTGCTCCAGCGTGCCGAAGGGCGTGGTGTACGCGCCCTTCAGGGCCAGCGCCGAAAGCCGGGTCCACGGGAAGCCGCCGCAGCCTTTGCCGTCGAGGTCGCTGGCGTCGGCGGTCTCGGTAGCAGACTCGGCGAGCTGCGCGCTGTCCTTGCCAAAGGCGACGACGCAATAGTGGAAGGCGCCATCCTGGATGGGGGTCCATTCCACGCGATTGAACTTGCTGGGGTTGAAGGCGTCGTCCTTGGCGTTGCGAGTGATAACGACGCGCTTGCCATTGTCCCACGACACCGCCTGCGCCCAGCCGACGCGCTCGGCGTCAAACCGCTCTGCGCCGCCGAACGCGCTCTGCCAGACGCCGGCGGGCTCTGGCCGGGAGATTTTCGTCCAGGGAAAGCCGCCGCAGCCTTTGCCGTCGAGGTCCTGTGGGTTGGCCTTGCCGGCAGCCGCGACCGCCGCGCTGGCGGACGCAAGGCCGCTCTGTGACTCGCAGAACGCCGCGACGCCGACCCCGACGTCGGCGACGTCGATGCGGGCGAACTTGCCGGGGTTGTACGGATCGTCCTTGGGCCGCTGGATGACGACGTAGCCCTTGGCGGCGTCCCAGGTGACGATCGACGCCGAGGCCGACCAGCCATCTCCCTGCGAGAGCCAGCGGTAGGCGCCAATGGTCTCGAGGCTACCGAAGTTGCTGCGCCAGATGCCTGACCAGGGCAGGAGCGCGGCCGGCGCTTTGGGCTCCGTGGCGCCGCCGGCGTCGGCCATCGCGCCGTCAGCGTTGGCGTGGCTACCGGCGTCGCTGCCGGCGTCGCTGCCGGCGTCGCCGCTGACATCGCTGCCGACATCGCTGCCGGCGTCGCTGCTCACGGCGTCGCCTTGGGCGTCTCCGCTGCCATCGGCGCTGCCGTCTTGCGCAGCGGCGTCCGTCGGCCCCGCGCCTGCGCTTGCCCCGCCAGCGTCGGCGGCACCTTCACACGCCGACGTCACTGCTGCAGCCAGAAAGATCATCGCACATCGCGCCGAAATCGACCCAAGTCGTCGCTGACTCACCGCATCCTCCTCTGGGAGGCGGCGCTGGCGCGGGCCCGCGGGCTGAGACGGGGAGCCCCCGCCGACGCCGGATTGGATGCGTTCGCGTGCCGCAGCGCGATGCAGACGCGCCGAGGCTGCCGCAGCGACTCCGCCCCTGACGAGACGGCGGCTGCGGACTCAAGCGATGCGACCCCTGATCCTCGGGGGCCCTGCCGCCAGCGCGATGCCAGCGGTGACGCATCTTGGAGTTCCCGACTCGAGGCGACGCAGGCGCAGGCCCTTGTCTTCGCCTCACACGGTTGCGGGCCAGCGCCGGATTTGCACCGGACTTCCTCCGTGCTCTGCGCGTGGCCGGACATGGCTCCGCGGGCACGGTGGCGTTTTGCACGTTCAGAGCGGCGCGCGCAAGTGCAGGCGAAGCGACGGCGGTGAGGTGCCGGTGGCCGCGGCGTCGCCATGAGAGCGCCGCTTCGACGCCGGTGGCGCCTGGCGAGATTGAACGCGGTGACGCTTTCGCCGACGCTCGGTGTTCAAGGAGGTGGCCCGTCACTTGGGCCGAGCACGAGGTCGCCTTGAGTATCGACACCGCAGCGCTGTACCAACGATACGGGCCCATGGTCCTACGTCGCTGTCGGCGCCTGCTCGGCGATGAGGAGGCCGCACGCGACGCGATGCAGGACACGTTCGTCCGCCTGCTCGACGCCCCAGACCGCCTCGACGAGGCAGCGCCGAGCAGCCTGCTCTGGACCACAGCGACGCGGGTCTGCCTCAACCGCCTGCGCAGCCAACGGCGACGGCCGGAGGTCCAAGGCGGCGACCTGCTCCTGCGCCTCGCCACCGCCGATGACCTCGAAGGCGAGAGCGCTGCGCGCGCCGTGCTGCAGCGCCTCTTTGGCCGAGAGCCGGAGAGCACCAGGACCATCGCGGTGCTGCACCTGCTCGATGGCATGACGCACGAAGAGGTCGCGGAGTTGGTTGGGCTCTCGGTGTCGGGTGTCCGCAAGCGCCTTCGGACGCTGCGCGAGCGCCTGTTGGCTCTGGAGGTAGCGGCATGAAAGGAATGAGCGGAGGCCGCGCGGCCGCGCAGAGCGAGCTGGAGGCGGCGACGGAGGGGCACGTGAGCGACTGGACCTTGGAGCGGCTCGTCCTCGGCGAGCTGCCGGCAGCGCAGGTCGAGCGGCTGCGAACGCTGGCGGCGATCGACGTCTCGCTGCAGGCGCGGATCGACGCCTTGATCGCCGATAACCTGCGGACGCTGACGGCGATGCCGCCGGCCGAGACCGCTGCGGCGATAGCGCGGCGACGACACCTGAGCAAGGTGACTCGGGTCGCGGCCGCGCGGTCGAGCCAGCGACGGTGGCACGGCTGGGCGGTGATTGGGACGCCAGCGCTGCTCGCTGCCGGCATCACCGGGCTGTGGATGCGGTCGGCGCCTGTGGCCGAAGAGGCGACGTGGGCTGGCAACGGCGCCGGGTCGGAGCTCGCCGAACGGGCCAAGGGCGGGCCGAGCGCACCGCAGTCGCTGACGGTCTTTCGCAAGCGGGGCCAGCAGCTAGAGCGGCTGAGTGACGGCGTCACGGCTCAGGCTGGTGACCTGCTGCAGGTGGCCGTGCGGAGCGAGACGGTGCAGCGCTGCGCCGTGGTCTCTGTCGACGGCGATGGTACAGTGACGCGGCACCTGCCGGAGGAGGGCGAGACGCCGCTGACCGTGAACCCAGGCGAGTCCCCGCAGTCGGCGCACGCGTATGAGCTCGATGACGCGCCGCGCTACGAGCGCTTTGTGTTGGCTTGCGGGCCAACGCCATTCGCCGTCGGCGCGCTCGTCCGGGCCGTGCAGGACGCCAACCGGCGCGGCGGCGCCTCCATGCCGACGTTGCCGGGTGTGGCCGTGCAGACCCTGACGCTGCGAAAGCCGGGGGCGACGGCGCCAGCTGCTATCGAGGCGCTGCCGGGCGCGGCCTTGGCGCCGCAGGGTGGTCTCGCAGCGCCAGCCGGCACGGCGGAGGCGCCATGACCTGGCGCGGCGCGCGGCGCTGGCTGAGCCGCTCCGCCTGGCCGTCGCCAGGGTCGTCGCCGACGCGCCGGGTGAGGCCATCGTCGGTCGCCGCGGCGCTGGTGGCCCTGTTCCTCGCGGTCCTCGTGACCGTGCCGCGTGCCGGTGTGGCAGACGCTCCGGCCTCTGGCCTACGACGCCTGGCCGTGGTCGCAGGGAGCAACGACGGCGGCGCCGAGCGGGTGCGGCTGCGCTTCGCCAACAGCGACGCGCTGTCGATGGCGTCGGTGCTGCAGGGCTTCGGCGGCGTGCAAGGCCAGGATCTCTGGCGTGTCTCTGACGCGACGGCCGCCACGCTGCGGCACGCGATCGCGCAGGCAGGCGCCGCGGCGGCCGCTGCGCGCCTCGGACTGCGGCGAGGCCAGCAGCGGGTCGAGGTCGTGCTCTACTACTCGGGCCACTCCGATGAAGAGGGCTTGCTGCCGGCCGGTGAGCTCGTGCGCTACGCGGAGCTGCGGTCGGCGCTGGCGGCGCTTCAGGTTGATGTTCGCATCGCGATCCTGGACTCGTGCGCCTCGGGCGCGCTGATCCGCGGCGAGGGTGGCACGCGGCGGCCGCCCTTCCTCTACGATCAGAGCTCGCAGGTGCGAGGCCACGCCTATCTCACCTCTGCCTCGGCCGATGAGGCAGCGCAGGAGTCTGACCGCATCGGCGCGAGCTACTTCACCCACCACCTCGTGACCGGGCTGCGAGGCGCCGCCGACGTCGATCGCGACCGCCGCGTTACGCTGTCTGAGGCCTACCAGTAAGCCTTTCACGCCACCTTGGACACCACGCAGAAGAGCATGCGGGGTCCGCAGCATCCGAACGATGACTTCGAGCTGGCAGGCTCGGGCGACGTGGTGATCACCGACCTGAGCGTCGCAGGCGCCATGCTGGTCCTCGACCGCGGCGCGGCGGGCCGGTTCTTTGTCCGCGACGCCGGCGGTCGCCTGGCCGCCGAGCTGGACAAGGTGCCGGGCCGCTCCAGTGAGCTTGGCCTCGATCCTGGCCGCTACCGGGT
Organism: Pseudomonadota bacterium; assembly: GCA_005777155.1. GTDB lineage: Bacteria > Myxococcota_A > UBA9042 > UBA9042 > UBA9042 > SXNM01. Next base: position 9,541 of record SXNM01000322.1, read on the forward strand.
GGAGCTGCGGCGCGATCAGCGCGTCTGGGAGGCCGAGATCGTGGTGCAGCAGGGCAAGCGCTCGGTGGTCGACACCGCGGCGATGCGGCCGATGGAGCTGGCGCAGACGCGGGCCCGCGGTGGAGCGGCCGGTGGCCAGGCGGGGCTGGACTCGCCCTGGACACAGCGGTCGGCGCGCGTTCCGACGTGGAGTCTGCCGGGAGCGTCCCGCTCGAGCGGCGCGGTGCCGTTCAACGTGTCGGTTCTGCCGGGGCTCTCGCTCTACGGCACGGACAGGCACGTCACCGATCTGTCGCTGAACCTCATCGCCGGCCTGAACGGTTCGATCAGCGGGCTGGAGGCTGCGACCGTCCTCAACGTGACCCGGGGCGACATGCGCGGCACGCAGATCGCCGGCGCAGGCAACGCCATCGGCGGACACGTCATTGGGGGTCCAGCTCGCCGGCTCCTTCAATTTTGCCGGCGGCGATGTCGACGGCTTCCAGGTCGCCGGCGGCGCCAACTTCGCCGGTGACGTCCGAGGTGGGCAGATCGCCGGCGCGATCAACATCGCGCGTGGGCCGGTGCGGGGATTCCAGGCCGCGGCGCTGCTGAACCTGGGCGGCGACCTCGCCGGCGCCCAAGTGGGGATGCTCAACGTCGCGGCCCGGCTCGATGGGGCGCAGCTGGGACTGGTCAATGTCGCCGGCGCCTCGGAGGGCCTACAGCTGGGGCTCATCAACGTCGCCACTGGGCCAGAGGCCGAGACTTTTGGGCTGCTGAGCTTCGTGCAGAACGGCTACAATCACTTAGAATTCTGGCTCTCCGACAGCACCATGGCGAGCGCAGGGATCAAGTTCGGTGGCCGACATATGTATACGATCCTGGCGGTCGGCTACGGCTATCAGCGGAGGGACGCCTGGGAGGCGGCGATGGGTTGGGGCCTGCACTTCAACCTCGGCGGCCGATTCTACCTCGACACCGATGCGCTTTTTGGCTCGCGCTGGCGACAGCGGGAGGGTGTTGAGACGGGTCCAGCGCCGCAGGATGCGCTGGTGCGGTTCCGGGCGAGCCTGGGCGTCAGGCTGTTCTCGAAGGCGAGCATGTTCATCGGGTCTGGCGTGACGATCGCCACGACGTTGCCTTCGCAGGAGCCTGTGGCGCCGCGGTGCTGTGGCCGTGTCGTGCAGGAAGAGGATCGGGTCGTATCAGTCGGGCCGGCGCTCTTTGCGGGACTGCAGTTTTGATGGCGGGGCCTGATGGTCACGCCTCGCCCGGGTAGGCGATTTGTGTAGGTGCTGCGGTCGGCGGCCTGGCAGTCTGGCGGTCTGGCGGTTCGGTCGTTCAGCGTTGTGGGCGTGTCCAACTCCACCCCAAATGGGCCGACCCACTGCCACTACAACCGCCCCCCGGCGCGCTGCAGGAGCGCTCAGCCGCCCTGCTCCAAGCCACCCATCAATCGCCCCCAGCCGATCGCCCCTCCGCGGCGGGCGCCGCGCAGGCATATCGCTCCGAGAAGAAGACCCGCATCGCCTTCGAATCGTTGGCAAACGCCGGTCCAGGCCAGGCCTTCCGCAGCAGCGCCTCAATCAACACACAGGCCTCGTCGCCAGCCAGCGCCGCAGGACCGAGCAGCAGCCGCTCCCGCGCCGGCTCCAGCTCCAGGGCCTGAATGACGGCCCAGTCCACCGGCAAAGGTCGCCGACGCTGCAGGTGCACGCCGAGCAACAGGTGCCAGACGCCCTCCGGCATGGCGCCAGACTTCGCCAGCGCGTCCCCTAGGTTGTGCTGCACCCGCCACGACTCGGGGACGACCTCAACGGCCCGTGTAAAGAGCGCGGTCTGGTCGTGCCATGGCCGCTGGTCGCGCACCCGCAAGGCTGCAAACAAGGCCCACACGCACAGGCAGACCAGCAGGCCCCACAACACGCCACGCGCGGGCCACGGACGCGCCACGGATCCCGAGGCGAGGACCGTCAAAGGGCCGTCTGCCACCATGGCGCGAGTCGGTATGCCTGCTGCCTCGCGAGGCGCCGCAGCAGTCGCGATCCCCGCCGCCGCGAGCCCACCTGCGCTCGCCTTCGCCGCCGCCAGCGCCGAAGCCTCAGCGCCGACGCCAGGGCCCGCCCATCGGCGCGCCACCGCCCGCCAAGCGAGCCACGCGAAGCCGACAGAGACCGGCAGCACGGCCCCGTACAGCAGCCGCTGCGCGTACTCCGTCGGCGACACATAGAGGAGATTGCTGACAGCGACGATCGGCGCGGCCCAGAGCAATACCCAGCAGAGCGCTGCGAAGTCGCGTCGCCACAGCGAACGCAGGGCGACGAACGCCGCAGCCGCCGCGACCGCTGCGCCAGCGAGCGCCTGACCGGCGAATGCCGCTACATCGGCGTGGTACACGCCATGGCTGAAATTTGGCGCGACTTGCAGCGGGAGAACGGTATCTGAGGCGCCGCGCCAAGCGATCGCGAACGCCAGGACCAGGCGCTGCGCCGGGTCAAGCGCGGCGAGGACGTTGTCGCTGACCTGCTCCGTGCCGCCACCGTGGGCGCGCGCGACCATCTGCAGCGTCAGGGCCGCGACCGGCAGCGCGGTAGCGGACCACGCGAGCCAGCCGGCCGCTGAATCGCGGCGACAGTAGGCCAGCAGCCCAAGCAGGGGCAGCCCAAGCAGAGCGGTCTCTTTGAACAAGCAGCCGACGCCGACGAGCGCGGCAGCGCGGGCCAGGGCCATGGGTGCCGAGGATTGGAGGGCGTGGGTCAGGGCGGCGGCGACCGCGGCGAAGGCGAGCACATCGGCGCCTCCAACCAGGGCGCCCACTGCCTCCGCCTGCAAGGGGTGGACGGCGAACAACGAGCAGGCGATGGCGGCGATGACGCGGTCGTGCGCCCGCAATTGCGGCAGCCCAGGCGCCTCGCCGAGAGGTCGCCGGCGTCGGGTGCGCAACAGCGCAAGTGTGAGGGTAAGCGCTGCGGCGACGGCGACGACATGCGCCAGCAGCGCGAAGGCGCGGAACGGCAACGGCGAGCCCGTGCCCACGGCCCACAGTCCGCGCCAGATCAGCGGAAGCGCCGGCCGCCAGCTGACCTTGGCTGGCCCGCCGAGCGGCAGTCCCCAGAAATCGCGCTCCAACCATCCGGTCGCGACGTCGACGCGGCCCTGCACCACCGGGCTGCCGAGGATGGCGTGCTGATCGTCGTACACAAAGCCGCCATCAAGGGTGATGGCGCCGGCAGCGACGGCGATGAGGAGGGGCGCCGTCGTCAGCCACCGCGACGCCGCGACGCCGGACCCAAGGGCGGGCTCAGGAGCGCGATCGGTGGCTGCAGAGGTCTCGGGCATCGTCAAGATCGCCTGGCGGGCCACGCGGCGGCACCGACCCACACCATGGCCTCTCAAGGGGCCAAGGGCAAGCCGTGGCGACGAGCCCGAACCCCCTGCGCCTGGAGCGACCGCGCGCCCCCAAATTGGCGCTCGGGCCCGCACATCGGCATCCTGGGGGCCATGCGTTGCCCCGCCCAAGCCTTCGCCGCACAAGACCGCGTGTGCTGCTCCACCAGCCATGAGCCGCACGCCGGCGACGCCGACCGCTGGTCAATCGCTGAGGCGAAGCGCCCAACGGCCTCGTACCCGGCCACGCTACGAGGATCATGGCGACATCGCGCCGACCACCCCATGCGTGGCTACGATCGGATCCCGACCGGCAGCGCGCGATCCCATGTGGCGCGGGCCGTCGCGCTGCTGTGCTGCGTCGCGACCCACGTCATCGGCGGCCTCGCCACGGCAGCAGCGGCCACGCCAAGCCCGACGCCTGCGCTGACGCCGACGCCGGCGGCGCGGGTGGTTTCGGGGTCGTCGTCGACCGCCAGATCGCCTGCGCCGGTGACGAGCCAGGGCCCCGATCACTTGCTGTTGATCAGCATCGACGGCCTCTCCTGGCCGACCCTGATGGCGCACGCCGGCAAGACCCCAAACCTCCAGCGGCTGCTGAACGCAGGCAGCGCGGGCCCGCTCGAGAGCGTCTTCCCTTCGATGACCTGGGCCGCCCACGCCTCGATCCTCACCGGCTGCACACCGCGCCGTCACGGAGTGCCGGGCAACCGTTACTACGATCGCGCCGCGCAGGCCTGGGTCGAGGTCGCAGAGCGCCAGCAAGCTCAGATCGTTCGCACACCGTCGCTGCTTGAAGCCGCGACGCAGCGCGGTTGGTCGGCGGCGGCGCTGTTTTGGCCGAATACCGGCGGCGCCAAGGGGGTCGAGTGGAACGTCCCCGAGCTCTACGAAGCGCGTCACTTTGAGCGACAGACCAGCCCAGCGCTGCGACAGGCCCTGCGGGAGATCGGGCTCCGGCCAGAACTGCTGCCGCGACTGGGCCACGACGAGTCGCTCTTTCAGGACTCACTGACGCGCGACTTGGTGGCCCACCTCGTCAGCAAGCACCGCCCGCGCGTCGTTCTCGCTCACCTGCTGGCGGTCGACACCGCGGGTCACCGCTACGGACCGACCTCGGCGGCGATGGGCTGGGCCCTCGAGCACGTGGACCGCATGGTGGGCGACATGGTGGCTGCGTACGCTGGCGCTGGGCTGGGCGGTCGCCTGCTGGCCGTTGTGGTCTCCGATCACGGCTTTTTTCCTGTCGACCGAGCGGTCTACGTGCCAAAGCTGTTGCCGACGCTGCGCCTGCCGACACGCGTGACGCGAGGTCTGCGCCTCGCCGCCAACGGTCACGCCTTGTTCGTGTATGCGACGACGCCAGCCGCGCGCGAGGGCCTCGTCGCCGTCGCCGCCGCGTTGCGGGCATTGCCCGACTTCGAGCAAGTGATCGGCTCGGACCGCCTGCCGGAGCTTGGCCTCGGCGACGGCGCAGTCGACCCGATCGTCCCCGACCTCGTCGCCTTGGCGCGCCCCGAGGTGCTGCTCTGGAACGGCAGCCACCCGCCGCGCGACGCGCCGCTGCCGATGTATGGGATGCACGGCCACTTGCCCGCCCACGTCGACCTGCAGGGCGTCTTCATCGCCCACGGACAGGGCGTCGCCGCCGGTCGCCGCCTGCAGCGAATGCGCGCCATCGACGTCGCGCCCACGCTCTCGGCGCGGCTCGGCCTCGAGCTGCCCGGTTGCGACGGCCGCGTCCGCGCCGATGCGACGACCACGGCGACGGCGCCACCGCCGGCAGCGCCCTAAAAGCGGTGGCGTAGGCGGGCCGTCACAGAAGCGTCAGGTACCGCGTTGGGCAAACTGAGCGCCGCCAGGGAGACGAAACGAATCGAAGTCTTGCGCTCCGACCCAAGCGCGACCGCGGTTCAACCCTCGCAGCTGCGCACGACCGCGCCGGCGCGTTCCTGTCTCGTGTCGCAGGGGCGAAGTCAACGGAGAGCGCGTTGGCAAGTCTCCGAGACCACCAAGGGCGAGTCCCACGGGAGGCCAAACCTGAAGTGCGATTGGATTCGCGGGCACGGTCGCGGGCAGCAGAGGCCTGGTGCCCGTGGCGGGACCTCGGGAGCCCCCAGCGGTCTCCAAAGGTGCAGAGCGCCCGCGCTGTGAAGGCGGTGGACCGGCGGCGCCGCACCCTCTACAGGATCGGCGCTGACTTCGGCGTCACCGTCCCCATGTCGACATAGGCGCCGTCCTGCATGATGACGAACGCCCGGCTCTCAAAGCCGAGGCCGCCCTTGCCGTCGTGGCGAATCACCTGCACGCGGCCCATGCCAAAGCCCATCGGCCCGCGGCTGTAATAATGCGCCAGCAGGCGATAGGGATAGGCGCTCAGCTGGTCGATCCTGAAGCACTCGGGACCGTAGCCGGTGGTGATGTCGGCGTAGAGCTCGCCGCCGCTTTGGAGGCTGGAGTCCCGAAACGAGGCGTGGTCAAAGTCCTTGTCGAAGATGTGGAAGTCGACGTCGTTGGCGTCGGTCTCCCACGAGACGACGAAGCGTAGCGAGGGCGAGATCGCTTGCACGTTCCCGGCCTTGGCCGACTTCACGGCGCGGATGATCTGCTCGTCGTCGTTGAGGATACGCATGACGCCGGCAGGGCTGCGCCAACGAGGCTCCTCCTTGCGCGCCCGCTCGATGGCGGCGAGCGCCCCGTCGTAGTCGCCACGTCGGGCCAGCGCCATCGCTAGGTTGTGGAAGCCGCTGGGATGATCCGGTCGCTGGTCGCCGGCCGCGAAGTAGGTATCAGCCGCCAGCTGATCTCCGGCACCTCTTTGCGCTCGATGAGATTGCCGGCGAAACGGCGTAGGTCGGCGCGCGAGGGGAACATATCGATGAGCGAACCGTACGCGCGGGCGGCCTGGCGCGGATCGTCCATGGCCTCAAAGACCTCGCCGAGGGCGACCAGAGCCAAGATGTCGCCGACCTCTTCTTGGCTCCAGGCCCACGCCTCGGCGAGCGCGGACGTGCGCTTGTTGGCCTCAATCAGCCCGCGGGTCTTGGCGTAGCGCCCGGTGACGTTCGGCGTGTTGGCGATGCCGGCCTCAAGCTCGCTGAGCTCGCGCTTGCGCTGTTCGAGCGCTTCGATCCTCTCGCGCTCGGCCGCCAGGCGTTGGCGCTCCTCCTCCGCGCGCGCTGCTGCGGCCGCAGCCTCGGCCCATTGTCGTTCGAGCTCCGCTTGCTGACGCCCAAGCGCGGCCTGCTGGGCAGCCAAGTGCTTGCGGGCGCGTTCGAGCGCAGCGTACACCCTTCATACCAATGGTGAACTGGACAGTCACCTTGCCGGAAACACCCGGGTCAACGCGAAGCACCTGCTCGTAGCAGCGCTGAATCGCCGACCTCTTGCGAGGCAGGATCTTGTCGACCTTCGCCCTGCCGTCTGGATCCGATCCGCCAGCCAGCCTGCCTTGGATCACTTGGGCGCGATCGTGGCGTTGCTGTGGCTCGCCGAGCTCGGCTCTCTCTCGTTGCCACCTGCCAACGACCAATCCGCCGTCGCGCTGCGCCTTCTCGACAGTGCCTCCTCGGCCCCCCGACGCCTCCCTCCGCGCCCCGCTCCCAGGCCCAGTTTCCTCGCCTGCTTTGCCGGCCTCGCCGAATTCACGATTGATGAACCCTGGTGCCTCATCGTCTCCGTCATCGCCAAAAATTTGGCGATGCAACCCATTCATGTCGGAACCTGGCAACACACTGAACTTGCTGTTTCTTTCCATCGCCGCCACTTCCGGTCGGGGAGGCTCTCTCGTGATGTCTGGCCTGCGCTCTGCCAGCGGCGCCGCTGCCGGCGGCAGAGCGGGTGCGGCCTGGGCGAGGGGCTCGTTGCCGTCGTCCAGCTCCAGCCGCCCTGGCCGCACCGCCGCTTCAGCCTCGTCCTTTCGGGCGGCCGAATCGCTCTCGGCGTTCTTCGGCAGATCGGCGAGTGCCCCCTCATGCAGGCTCTTTCGGTCCATGTGAACGACGCGGCCCGACTTCGAGATCGACAGCACGTCCGAAAGGGCCGTCCGGTCAAGCTTGTAGCGGTCGTAGTCCTTTTCGGTCTCCAGGACCAAGAGCGCCGTCAGATCCGACAGGACGCGGTGGGTGGTCGAGAGTTTGAGCGCCTGGGCCTTGGCCACCGGCCGCGTGTCGGGGTCGCCGAACTCGCTGTCGTAGAGCAAGCGCCGAATGCGCGCTGCCACCCAGGCGCGCTGCAGCAGGGGACGCGCGGTCGGCGTCATCTTGAGCGAGATCTTCTTCTCCACGCCACCTTTGAGCTCGAGTTCGATGTTATCGTCGGCGACACCGCCCGCGTCGACCTCGGTATAGATCAGCGCGCTATCGCCCGCCTGCAGGCCCTCGAGGGTGCGCGGCCAGACCCACGCCGAGCCCGACACCGCGACCTGGATCGGCTTGAAGGTCTGCTGGGCGAGCGCGGCGAAGGCGGCGAAGGCGGCGTCCGCCCCAGTCGGGACAGCCGTGGCCGAAGGGGTGGCGGCAGCGGTGGCGGCGGCGATCTGCACGTGCACGCCGTCATTGGGCAATCCGGCGGTGGCCCGCGCGCGCAGGACGTCGAGGTCGCGGGCGCCGTTGCTCTCGAGGGTGTCGAGGCGGGTCACGCCGGCGGCGCCGAGCGCGCGAGCGCTCGAACGCAAGGCGTCGATGGAACGCGGGCCGGCGGTGGCGATGCCGTTGCCGAAGAGCAAGACGCGCGCGTTCTTGGGACCCGCGCTGTCCGCCTCGCCCTCTGCCCCGCCTTTGGCGAGGAGCTTGGCGGCGGCCGCGAGGGCCCGGCTGTAGTCGGAGGCGCCGAGCGGGCCGCGCGCCTCGAGCGTCGCGCGCTGGGTCTTGCCCCACTCTCCCGGCGGGCCGTCGTGGATGTCGACGACCTCCTGATCGAACGCCATCACTACGACTTTGCTCGCCTTGTGCGATGCAAGAAACGCCATCAGGCCGTCGAGGTGGTCGAGGCGTCCCTTGAAGTCGAGCGCCGAAGACGCCGAGGTGTCGAGCATCACGACGACGCGGGCAAAGTCGGCCTCGCTGTCGCCCTTGGGCAGCTGCACGCGCGCCAGCACCAGCTCGCCATTGCTTAACGCTTCGTCGCGGCCGCGCACCGCGCTCGGGTGCACGACGACGTCGGCCTGTGGCGCGAAGTCGCGGCGGACGAGCTCAGCCTTCGCTACCTCCGGGCCATCGCCGGCATCGTCGCCGGCGTTGCCGCCTTTGTCGTTTGGACCGCCAACACCGAACGACTTGGCGCTCGCGCCCTTGAGGAGGTGGACCGCGACATGCAGGTCCGCGAGCTTGCCGAGGCCTCGCAACGGAAGCACATAGGGCTCATCAGCTGAGGGCAGCTCGCTCGAGAAGCTGAGGATCAGCTCCTTGACGCCGCTGGCCGGGATCGGAAAGACGCGGGCGCGAAAAGTGTTACCAGCGTCCACCTCGAGCAGCGCCGGATCCTGTTTGCGATGCAGGAAGTCCTCGTAGATGCGGTTGGCCTGCTGCTTCTCGACAACCTCACCCTCGCGCCACTCCTCGCCGATCTTCATTGCGAAGCGGCTAACGCCGGCGCGCGGCGGCAGCGTGATCGAGAAGCGGCCCTCGCGCACGCGAGCCTCTGGGTTGTGAAAGCGCAGCTTCAGCTCTGTGAAGGCCAGCGGCCCGTCGATGACTGCCCGCGCCGTCAGCGCCTTGAGCTGCAAGCCGGCGCCGTCGGAGCAGGTCAACGACAGCGGCGGCGCGATCGGCAGGATGTCCGGACGTTCGGCGGCTCCCTCAGTCGCGGGCTTGAAGTTGTCTTCGTTAAAGAAGACAGGGGCCTTGCCCGGCCACTTGAGCCTGCCACACCCGCTGAAAGAGACCGACAGGACGCACGCAAGCGCGAACGTCAGCGCAACATGACGGCACAAAAGTCGATGGGTCATCGTGGCTCCGTGCCGGACACCGCCGGCAAGTGGCCGTCGATGCATCTGGGGCGACGCTAATCACTGCGAGGAGCCTCACCGCAAGGTAAAGCGCCAGCGTCGTGGGACCAGGTGTCAAACGCCACCAGAAATTGACCCACCCTTTGCCAGTAAGATTGACCCACCCCGCGCGATGCATGAGCGCGGCGAGTGCGAGCATGCGGGGCCGCCCAACGCCAACGCGGCGCCCTCGGTCCTGGCGCGTACGCGAGAGGTCGCGGTCGGTCTCTCAAGGCTCTGCGAGTCGGGAGGCATGAAAGCTGTGGGGGTACTTCAAGTGCCTGCTAGGCTCGGTTGTGTGGATCTGTGCGTGGGGCGCTTGTTTTCGGCGTACTTGTGGGTCCGGATGGGCCGGCTTGATCGGGAGCCGGTTGTTGACTCGTGGCCGACCGGCTGACAGGGTCGAGCGGGTCTCATGATGGGGTGATGGGGTGCGCAGATGTGGGGCAATGCAACCCACACCCGCCCCGGGGAGACCTCAATGAGCCTTGTTCGCATTTTCCTGACGACTGCGATCTCAGCCCTCGCCCTGGCGCTGCCCGTCGCCCATGCGCAAACGGCAGCCGCTCCTCCGCCGATTGATGCCAAGAACTAGCCACGGGCTGACCGATGGATCGACGGGCATAAGCAGAAACTGGACCAGCTGGAGGCGTTTATTGCGCTGACGGACCCGGCCAAAATCCTCGCGGGCCAAGTTGGCAGCATCGTTGATCTGCTTGGTGACATACGCAACCCACACCCCAACATTGATTTTCGCGCGCATCCAGACTTTGCCGCTTGCGACGCTCGGCTTGCCGCCGCACGGAAGGAGCTCGCCCGGCGCGGGCTGTAAGTCGGCCAGTGGCGCGAGTGGAACTTCGACGGCCAGACCGTCGGGGAAGAGGAAGCCAAGTTTCTGTTGTCTGTGGAGGACAAAGTCAACGGTTTGCGTGGCTCCAACAGCGTCAGCCCCGAGGGCGATGCGAAGAACGCCAAGCTGCAGGAGATTCTGAATCGCTCAGAATTTGCGAGCAACCCAGTGCTGAAAGCGTACAAGGACGGGATCGGACAGCATATCGCTTTCGGAATCGTCTATCGCAACGGCCTGGTGCGCGCGAAGGCGATTGGCAATAGCTTCCGCAGCCTCAAGACAGACGTAGACAAGAACTGGGGCGGTTGCAAGGGCGAGTGCGTCAAGCGAGTCCACGCCGAAGCCACGAAGATCGTGGGGTGGATCGACCAAGTCAAAGGCGCCGGACTGGACCTCAAGGCGCACAAGGTCAAGCTGGACGAGCGCGAGCCGTTGTCTGAAGAGTGGGATTTGGAGAAGGTGCGCAGCGAGGCGGTCAAGCTCAGCAAGAAGAAGTAGCACACGATCTTTGCCGATGGTGTCTGGCATACGTTCGCCGGCAGCGTCGTCCCGAGCTTCCAGCACTTCAAGGCGCTTACGCGGCAAGAGGTCGCGGAGTTGAGCTGCGCGGTGCGCCGCCGTGTCCTGCTCCACGTCGGCCGGCTTGGGTGATGCGGGCGGTTGTCGAAGACCTGACCGCGGGGCCACGAAGGTCCGAGCGGAAATCAGCTACTTGGCTCTTGATCGCGCGATATCGGAGCGATATCGGAGCGATATCGGAGCGATATCGGAGCGATATCGGAGCGGTCACATGCGCTTACAGGAGGCAGTGAAGTCAAAGGCGCAATCCGAGGCCTTGCGACGACGGGCGGCAGAAGCCTACGAGGATGCTGAAGGCCCGCTTGAGGAAGTGGCCGCGCGGTTCTGCATCGGCGCCGCTACGCTGACGCGCTGGAACAAGGTCTGGCGTGGACCCGGGGGCTTCGCGACCGCGCATGACCGCTGTGGTCGGGTGCCGACGACAGCGGCAGAGGGCAACGTTGCGCTGCTGAAGCGGAAACCCGAAGAGCGTAGCGTCCGCACCTGCGACGAACTGGCTCAGGCGGGCGCGGTACTGCGAGAACGCCGAGTGGTCGAACAGCCTCACGGTCAGGTTCATGTCGAGAAACCAGCGAGACATCAGGTGGTATCCCAGCTGCCCGCAGAACGGTCGCTCACTCCGCATCGAGAACAGCGCCATCGGGAGCGAGCCCGTGAACAGCCTCTCCGGCGGCCCCGAGGTGCAGACCATCAGCGCCTTCAAGGCGTCCAGCTCGCGAGCGAGCGAGCGCGGGCAAGCATCGACGGACGGGTTGAGCCAGCGGACGGGATGGTCCTTGGGCACAAGCTCCTCACTTGAGACCAGCGCGAGCAAAAAGCGCTCGGCTGGCCGGTGACCGCGCGTCGACAGGTCAACTGTCAAGACTCTGAGATTCTACGCGATCTCTAGATCTTCGCCGATCCTTGCGTGGAATTTTTCTCAGCGGCCCGCTACCGGCCCTGCCGCCGCGCCAGCACCGCGTGCGCCGCGTCTCGCACCGATCGCCGTGGGTCGCCGCGCGCTGCCAGCAGCAAACGCCGCGCCGCCATGCCCGGAAGATGACGCAGACCACGCACCGCCGCCTCGGCCACGTCGGACGAAGCGCTGCCTGAGGCTGCGCCGTGCCGTCCCGGCGCCGCGCCAGACCGATTGGGCTTCACCCAGCGCGTCGCTAGCCGGAGGGCCAAGGCCGCGTCGAGGCGGCTGCCGAGCACGACCGCGCCGTAGGCGGCATGCCAGCGCAGACGCGGGTGCAGCCGGGCGTCGGCGGCGAGCGCGGTGCATGCCCGCAGCGCCGCTGCATCGCCCAAGGTGTGGAGCGCAGCCACCGCCCGCAGCCGGATCGCGCCGTTGACCGCTCCGTCGCGGACGATGGCCGCGAGGTGGCGCGGCGCGTCCGGCCCGCCGAGGCGCCACAAGACCTCGGCGGCGACGGCGTCGTCGATTCCGCTCAGCGCGTAGGCCAGGTCGGCGCGCGGCGTGTGGCGGCCAGCCGTCGCTGCCCACAGGGGGGGCGGCGCCATCGCCACGATGAGCACGGCGGCGAGCACGATTCGGCCGAGATCCCATGGGGACGACCGCCTCATGCACCCCCCTTGTTACCGACTGGAACTGCGACGGGGTTGCTGCGCATGACCGTGCCCTGCTGGCCGGACAGCCCAGCGCCTCCGGAACCGCCGTCAAAGTGCATGAGGTTGTTGGTGGCGGGGTTCGGGGTGTCAGTGAGCGGATCCGCCAGCTTGGGCCCGAAGCCGCCGAAGTTGTTCTCGGTGGTGTGAAAGAGGCCGAGGTAGTGGCCGCCCTCGTGCGCCATCGTCAGGCCGACGTCATGGGCACCGCCGCCGCCGCCGCCACGCTCGGGCAGGTCGGAGATGGAGACCGCCACGATCGCCCGCGCCGCCCCCGGGACCAGCACCGGCCCTGGTATGCCACCGGAGACGCCGAGCACCGCACCCAGTGGACCGAAGGGGCTCGTGATCTCACGGACCATGGCGAAGCAGAGGCCGGCCGGGGCTGCAGCGGTGGCGGCGCCAAGGGCGGCGAAGTCGGCGTTGTTGGCAGACACCGCCTCGACGACCTCCCACCCGGGTTCGAGATCGTAGTGCCGGACCGTGCCGAGTGCGATGCCGGCGGCGGCGTAGATCTCAGCGAGCCGCTGCAGCCAGCCGGCGACCTTGACGTCGACGCTCGCGGTCTGTGCCGTCAGGCCGTGCGCGCCGCTCCAGAACAGGTTGATGTCGAGCTCCGACGCGGCGGGCGGCGAGGCGGCGACCTGCCTGGCGAGCGAGAGCGCGACCTTGCCCTTCCAAGACGCCTTCTTCGGTGGAGCAAAGGCGCTGGTCTGGGTCTGCGTCCAGGCGCGCGCCCGCGCCGTCCAGGTCCCCGGCTTCACGACGACGCCCGGCGCGTTGGGCCCCAGGACCGCCGCCGCGCCCTGCTGCGGCGCTACGCGCACCTTGCAAGCCACGCAGATCTGGCCGCCGGTGACGGTGTCTTGTTCGATCCAACCGTCGTCGATCAACACCTCGCCGTCCGGATCGGTCAACGCCTCGAAGGTCAGGTAAACATGGGGCTCAGCCATGGCGTTGAGGGCGAAGGCGGCGGTGCCCTCTGGCACCTCGAAGGCGAAGGCGCCGGTCTTGCCCTTGCCGAAGGTCTCCTGGCTGGGGAGAGGCTGCACGCCGCCGGGACCGCCGAGGCCGCCGGCCGCGTCACTGCCAATTGCGCCGTCGATTGCGCCGTCGATTGCGCCGTCGATTGCGCCGTCGATTGCGCCGTCGATTGCGCCGTCGCCCGCGCCGTCGATTGCGCCGTCGATTGCAAGGTCGATTGCGCCGTCGCTCGCGCCACCGCTGACGTCGATCGCGCCGGCGCCGTCTGCCCCAGACGCGGCGCTGTCGCTGTCGACGGTCGCCCCGACCTTGGCGTCCGCGGGGTCAACCCCGCAGGCGCTGAGCACGACCAGCGCGCCGAGCGCGTAGGTCGTAGCCAAGTGCCCGCCGCCTCTCTGCTTCGCCCGCCGCATCGCACCTCCCAGGATGCCCTCCACGCCCCCGCATGCTGGTGGCGCGCGCCGACCGCACGCTAGCGGCTGCCTGCGGGCCCGTCACGGGGGCCTTCACGCATCGCCACCGCGGCCGCACAATGGGGCGGCGCCACGTGGCGCAGGGATGCAGCCATGACCGAGCGTGCCCGTCACTTCTCGCTGTTGCGCGAGTTCACCGCCGCCGACTTGCTGACGCTCGGCAACGCCGCCGCCGGTATGGCCAGCATCCTCTCCTGCCTGGAGTATGCTGCCGACGGCGCGACCGCCACGCTTTGGTGGGCCGTCGGGCTGCTGCCGCTGTCGTTCCTGTTCGACGCGCTCGACGGCTGGGTGGCGCGCAAGACGGGTCACGCCTCGCGGTTCGGCGCCGACCTCGACTCGCTGGCAGACATCGTCTCGTTCGGCGTCGCGCCCGCCGTTTTGGCATGGAGCTGCGGAATGCGGACCGGCCTCGACGCCGTGGTGCTGGTCTACTTCGTCTGCTGCGGCATCAGCCGCCTGGCGCGATTCAACGTCACGGCGGCCGCCCTCGCCGACGCCGCCACAGGCAAGGTCAAGTACTTCGAGGGCACGCCGATCCCCTCGTCGCTGGTGCTGGTGGCGGTGCTGGCGGCGGCCCTCGGGCAGGGTGCCATCGGCCCGCAGCTCTGGGGTGGCCGCCTCGACATCGCCGACGGGCTGGCGCTGCACCCGCTGGTGCTCGCCTTCGCGGTCAGCGGCAGCGCGATGATCTCGGGGACGTTGCGGGTGCCGAAGCCATAGCGCTGGCGCCAAGCGCTCGACGACACACCCCTGCGACCGGCGCTCAGGCTCCGGCGAGCAGCTCCGCCATGCCGACGCGCCCGACGGCGCCAGCACGGCGCTGAGAGGCCGCGAAGCGCGCTGCTCGGACCGCGCCCACGGCGAACACGGCGCGATCGCGGGCGTCGTGGGTCAGCACGAGGCCCTCGGCGGGCCAGCCGAAGTGGAGCTCATGGTGGCCCACGATGTCGCCGAGCCGCAGCGCATGCATGCCGATCTCGCCGCGGCTGCGGGCGCCGACGAGCCCCTGCCTGCCATGGCGCACGACCTCATCCAGCGCTTGCCCGCGCGCGCCGGCGACGGCTCTGGCGATGGCGAGGGCGGTCCCCGATGGCGCGTCCACCTTGTGATGGTGGTGCGACTCGACGATCTCGACGTCGGCGTCGACGCCGAGGACGCGGGCAGCGCGGGCGGCGAGGTCGAGCAAGAGTGCGACGCCGATGGAGAAGTTGGCGGCCTGGAAGACGAGCGTCCGGGCCGCCGCCGCATCGACCGCCGCCTGATCCGCCGCCTCGAGGCCCGTGGTGCCGAGCACCCAGGCGACGCCACGGCGGGCGCAGAACTCGGCGTGACCGGCGACCGCGCTGCGGTGGGAGAAGTCGACGAGGACGTCAAGGGGCGCGAGGTCGCCACGGTCGATCGCAGCGTCGACGGCGAGGAGAGTCTGCGCCGCGGGCTCGCCTTCGACGCCGACGCGACAAGCCAGCGTGAGGTCGGACGCCGCCCCGACCAGGGCGCAGACCTGCTGGCCCATGCGGCCGCTGGGCCCAACGACGGCGAACCGCAGCCGCTGTTCGCCCCGAGGTGCCTGTGCCGCTGCGTGGGGCTCGGGTCGCGTCGCGTTCGCTGTCATGGTCACGCCCCTACGCTGCGACGCGCCGCCGCAGCCGACGAGTCAAGCCGCTCAGCGCCGCGCAGCCGCAGCGTCGATCCAGGTCGCGACCAACATCGACATCTGCAGGGACGCCTTGGAGACGTCATGCGGCGCGCCGCGCGGGCCAAGCCAGCCACCGATGACGGCCATCGACCTCGCGCCAGCCGCCACGATGACCTCGATGTCCTCGAGGCCCAGGCCGCCGATGGCGACGACGGGGAGCCGAGTCGCCTGTACCGCCGCGCGCAGCCCGTCCACGCCGACGACAGGGTCGTGGTTGTCCTTGCCGTCGGTGCGGCGAACGGGCCCAAAGCCGAGGTAGTCCAGGGGCATCGCCGACGCCGCCCGGACCTGATCGACGGTGTGGGTGGACAGGCCGATGAGGGCTTCGGGGCCGAGGGCGTGGCGCGCGGTGATGGGAGAGACATCGCCCTGGCCGACGTGGGCGCCAAGGCCAGCCCGGCCGATCACCTTCTGGGCCGCGTTCACTGCGTCGTTGACGACGATTGGCGCCCGCTCGCCGCAGGAGTCGAGCATCTTGCCGAGCAGCGCCGACCACTGCAGGCCGTGGACCGGCCAAGACTTGGCGCGCAGCTGGACGGCGACGGCGCCGGCGTCGACGGCGGCCCGAGTATACGCCAGCAACAGGTCCGCCTCTTTGCGGGGATCTTCGGGCAACAGGGGCTGCAGGCGGTCGACGTCGAGGATCGCGTAGATGCCTGACCGCAGCGCGACGCCCGGCGCGCCGAGAGGCGCCCGCTCCAGCTCCTGCGTAGGCCCGCCTGTCATCTGTCCTCCTGCGCCGGTGCGAGCCACGACATCAGCACGGCGTCCTCGCCGTCCGGGGAGTATCGCCGACGCAGCCCGTCGGTGGCAAAGCCCAGCCGGGCGTAGAGCTGACGGGCGGCTTCGTTGCTCTGCCGCACCTCGAGGGTGGCGATGCGCGCGCCCTCGGCGACGACGCGCGCCAGGATCGCCTCCACCAGGGCGCGGCCAATCCCGGCCCGCCGCGCCTCGCTGGCCACGACGACCTGGTGGATCTGCAGCTCGCCGACGATGAGCCAGCCGAGCACGGCGCCGCACAGCCTGCCATCGGCATCGAAGGCGGCGAGGTTGCGGGCGTGGCTTCGCTCCAGCTCGAGGGCGAGCTCACCTGGCGTAAATGGATCGGGCAGCGCGGCCCGCTGCATGGCCTCCATCGCCACGAGGTCGCCGACCGCTAGCGGCCGCAGCGAGACGCCGGCCAGCGTCGCCGAGGGGGACGCCAGCGGCAGGCTCATCGCCGTCGCCCCGTCCGCGACGACGACGCCCAGGCGCAGAGCCGGTCCCGCAGCGCCTCGACGCCGCTGCCGTCGCTGACGCTGGTCGCGACCGGCGGCGACGACAGCTCCAGCGCCTTCTGCAAGGCGGCCAGCGTCGCGCCGCGCCCGGTGTGGCTCAGCTTATCGACCTTGGTGATGACGACCTCGAAGGCGACGCCTTGTTCGCGGAGCCATGCCAAGAAGCCGAGGGTGTCTTCGTCGGGCGTCCGTCGGGCGTCGAAGAGCAGCAGCACCCGACGCAGCATCGGCCGGCCGAGGAGGAAGGACTCGATCATCGGCCCAAAGCCCGCCGCCACCGCCGCGCCGGCCGCCGCGTGCCCGTAGCCAGGCAGGTCGCACAGGCGCAGCTCGACGCCCTCGAAGCTGCGCACCTCGAAGATGTGGATGCGCTGCGTGCGCCCTGGCGTTCGGCCCGTGCGGGCCAGCTTGCGGCTGCCGCAGAGGGCGTTCAGCAGTGAGGACTTGCCGACGTTCGAACGTCCGATGAGCGCAAACTCGGGCACGGTGCCTGGCAGCCCCGTCGCCGAGTCGAGCGAGCCCAGGTAGTGGACGGCGGGGAAGGCGACCGTGCCGCCGCTGCCGAGGCCAGCGATGCCGCGGAGGCGCTCGGCCTTCTTCGCTGGCGCCGGGCCGCCCGTCGGCGCTTTGGGCTTGGTCGATCGGGCGCCTGCGGTCGCCGTCGCCGCTCTGGCGGGCTTGCCGTCGCGGGGGGCGCTGACGCGGGCACCGCCGGCTGTCGCCGCCGTCGCGCGCGAGACCCTCGCCTTGGGCGCCTCGACGCTGCGCGCGCCGCGTCGGCCACCGCCGCCGCTGGTCCTGCCCGAGGTGGAGGCCTTGCCGCCCGTGGTCGTGCGCCCGCCAGTCGGGGGGCGGCCAGTCGTGTCGCGCATCAGGCCCCTACCCGCAGCAGGTGCGCCATCACCGTCGTGCGCTTGTCGAGCCGCCGCTTGAAGGCCCGCTTCGCCGACGACGCCAGCTCAGCCTCGAGGTCGCTGTCGGCGAGGCCGTTGCGCGCCATCGTCTGCAGCCAGATCTCGAGCTCAGCGCGGATCTCCTCGACGATGCGCCCCTGGTCAGTGAACAGGCCGCGCGCGCTCAGCCGCACGCTGGCCCTGCCCGCCTGCAGCACGCCCGTCACGGCCACGGCGCCGCCAAAGGCCATGTTGACGCGCTCGTCGACGCCGAGGCTCTGCATGGTGCCGAGTCGATCGTTGTCGACGATCCAGGGCTCACCGGTGACCTCGCCGACTTTGCACGGCCCGTGCGTGGGGTCGACCTCGATGACGTCGCCGTTGGTGGCGATGGTCGACACTTGGGCGCCGACGCCGCGGGCGATCTCGGCGTGCTTCTGCATGAAGGGGTACACGCCGTGGACGGGCATGAAGAAGCGCGGTCGCACGGCCTCCAGTAGCCAGCACAGCTCGCCAGCGGCGGCGTGGCCGGAGGCGTGGATCGGCCAGGGGTCGTCGCGGTGGACCACGTGGACGCCACGGCGGCTGAGGCTGTCGATCATTGCGAAGATCGCGCGCTCGTTGCCCGGAATCTTGCGCGCCGAGAGCAGCACAGTGTCGCCCTTGCGCGCCCGCACCGTCGGGTGGCTGCCATCGGCGATGCGAAAGAGCGCCGCCCGCGGTTCGCCCTGCGAGCCGGTGCAGAGGACGCAGACCTCGTCGTCCTCGTAGCGATCGAGGTGCTTCGGATCGACGATGATCTCTTCGGGAAAGGTCAAGCCACCCCAGGCGCGGCAGGCGTCGAGGTAACGGTGCAGCGAGCGACCGGCCAACGCCACCTTGCGCCCCTGCGCCTTGGCCGCCGTCATCGCCGCGTGCAAGCGGTAGAGGTTCGACGAGAACAGGCCGATCAGCACCCGCCCAGGCGCCGCCGCCATCGCCGCGGCCAGCCCCGCCGCGACCTCGGTCTCCTGGCGCGAGAAGCCCGGCACCTCGGCGTTGGTCGAGTCCGAGAGCATGAGCAAGACGCCCTCGTCGCCAAACGCCCGGAACCCCTCGATGTCGAAGCGTGTCCCGCAGGGCAGCCCCTCGTCGCGCTTCCAGTCGCCGGTAAAAAGCAGGTTGCCGACCGGCGTGCGAATGGCCAGCGACACGCAGTCCGGGATCGAGTGCGTGACCCGCAGGAACGAGAACTCGAGCCCGCCAATCCGGAGCCGCTTGCCAGGGCCTATCTCGCGGAGGTCGAGGTCGAAGTTGCCGCGCCCCTTGGCCTTCTCGGCAAGCAGCGCCAGCGTAAAGCGGGTGCCGTACACCGGAACGCCGAGGCGGGTCGCGACCCACGGCACCGCGCCGAGGTGATCCTCATGGCCGTGGGTCAGGACGATGGCGCGGATCCGGCTCGCCAGGCGGTCCAGCAGGCCGAGGGACGGCAGGATCAGGTCGGCGCCCGGCTGGCGATCGTCGGCGAACATCACGCCACAGTCGAGCAAGACGAGGTCCTCGCCCAGCCCGAGCAGCATGTTGTTCATGCCAATGACGCCGACGCCACCGAGGGGCGCGAGCAAGAGGCGGTCCGGACTCGATGGCAGCGGCAACGGAGCCCCCTACAGTCCTTGCAGCGCGATAGCGATGCCCTGACCGCCGCCGATGCAGGCGCTGCCGATGGCCCGGCGCCCCCCGCCGATACGGCCCCTGTGCAGCTGCCAAGCCTGATGGACGCTGATGCGCGTCCCGCTGGCGCCGAGCGGATGGCCGACGGCGATGGCGCCGCCGCGTCGGTTGAGGACCACCGGATCGACGCCGAGGGCCGCCGCCACGGCGAGGACCTGGGGCGCGAAGGCCTCGTTGACCTCGAGGTCGTCGACGTCGCCCAGCGCCCAGCCGGTCACGCTCAGCAGCTTCTGAATCGCCGGCACCGGCCCGATGCCCATGATGGTCGGGTCGCAGCCCACCGCCGAGAAGCCCACCACCTGCGCCAGCGCGGGCCAGCCCATCGCCGCGGCGCGCGCGGCCGTCGTCACCAGCACCGTAGCGGCGCCATCGACGATGCCCGAAGCGGTGCCGGCCGTGACGCAGCCGTCCTTCTCGAAGACCGCCGGCAGTTTGGCGAGCCCCTCTGCCGTCGTCTCGGGCCGCGGGTGCTCGTCGCGCGCCACGATCTTGTCGCCGCGCTTGTTGGGGATGACCACCGGCGCCAGCTCGTCCTCGAAGGCGCCGGCCGCCAGCGCCTCTTGCGCCCGCTGCTGCGAACGCAGCGCGTAGGCGTCGCAGTCGGCGCGGCTGATGCTGTACTGCCGGGCCAGCTTCTCGGCCGTATTGGCCATCGCCATGCCGGTCTGCGAGTCGGTCAGGCAGCTCCACAGGGTGTCTTCGAAGGGCGCAGGGCTGCCGAACTTGAGGCCAAAGCGCGCGCCGCGGACGACGTGGGGCGCTTGGCTCATGGACTCACTGCCGCCAGCCAGCACGACCTCGGCCAAGCCCAGCTCGATCGCCACCACGGCCTGCGCGATCGCCTCAAAGCCCGAGCCACAGAGCCGATTCAGCGTCAGCGCCGGCGCAGCGACGGGCGCTCCGGCGCGGAGCCCGACGTGTCGAGCCATGTAGATGGCGTCGGCCGAGGTCTGCAGCACGTTGCCGAGGTACAGCGCGTCGACGACGCCGGGGTCGGCCTGCACGCCGGCCAGCGTTGCCTTGGCGGCGGACACCGCGAGGTCTGTGGCGGTGAGATCTTTGAGGGCGCCGCCAAATCCGCCAAATGGGGTCCGCTTGCCGGAGACCAGGACGATCTGCTTGTGTGGGGCCAGCGCAGACATATTCGCCTCCTGCCGCGGGAAACGGGGCCTTCGCGGCCGCGGCGTTCTAGGTGAGCGGCGCCGAACCTGCAAGCGTGAGCGGCGGACCAGTTCGGAATGGCGTCGATCAGGTCGGCGCGGCGACCGGTGGCGATGTCGCAGCGTCAGCGCAGCAAGTAGACGCGCTCGGACTTGCCCAGCATCTGCAGCTCGCGCCGAATGGCGTCGACGCGGACATCGGCGCGGGTCTGCAAGGCGGTCAACTCGGCCTGCAGCGCCTCACTCCGGGCCCGCTCGGCGTCACGGCGCTCCAACACGCCGCGCAGCTCGGTCTGCAGCGCGGAGTGGTCGCTCGGGCGCCCGGTGGCGTGGTGCAGGCCAAACGAGGCGACAGCGCCCCAAGCCAGCAGGGCCGCGATCGCCAAGGCGCGGAGGACGCGGCGCACCAGCGAGGGCCGAGGCAGGTAGCGCCGGACGGGTTCGGGCAAGTGATTGAGCGCCGTGCGGCCGGCGCGATCGAGGCTGTCAGACCAGACTTCGCCGAGATCGCGGCGGTGCCGCAGTCGGCGATTGGTCGGGCGGCTCTTGGGCAACAGACGGGACATGAGCGCGCCTCCGGACCCTGTGGCCCGGCGCGATCGTGCCCAACTGCGATCGGTTGTCGAGAAAATCGCGATCGCGCGATCGTGGTCGCGATCGTGGTTGGCGAGGGCCGTGAACCGGCTCTGGGTGCGGCCTAGGCGTCGGCCGGGGCGGCGACGATCGACGCGCCATTCGGCTCGGCGCCCGGTGGCGTTGGCGCTGTCGTGGGCGGCCCTTGCCTTGGAAACCGGACATGAAAGGTCGCGCCGCCTCCCGGCGTGTCCTCGTAGCTGACGCCGCCGCCGTGAGACTCGGCGAAGCGCGCGACCATCGCCAGGCCGAGCCCCGAGCCGTCCTTCTTGCCGTGGGTGGCGAAGGCCTCGAACATTCGGGCCTGGAAGTCTGCGGGCACGCCCGGCCCATTATCGATGAACGAAAAGACCAGCTCATCACCCTCGCGGCCGATGCGCAGCGTAAAGTGGCTCTTGCCGCGCCCCGGCTCCTGCGCTGCCATCGCCTCACGGGCGTTGCGGGCGAGGTTTTGCACCACTCGTAGCAGCTTGAAGGCGTCGAGGCGGGCCATGCCGCGCTCCAGCGCCTCGACCTCTACCACGACCTCCGTGTCGAGGAAGACCTGCCGCACCAGCTCCTCGGCCTCCTGGGCGAACTCCGCGAGCATGACCTTCTGCACCAGGAGCTCGCGGGTTCCACGGGCGAACTCCACGACCTCCTTTGACATCTGCACGACCCGATCGAGCTGCTTCAGGGCGGCGGCGGCCAGGCGTTCGCGTTGGTCGGGATCGGGGTGCTTGGCCATCATCTGAACGTAGCCGCTGGCGATCGTCATCGGTGTCTTGAAGTCGTGCAGCACCATCGAGAGCGCGCTGCCGAGCGACGCGAGCCGGCCCTGCTGCTCCTGCTGTTCGCGGGCCCGCAACCGCTGCAAGATCCGGGCGACGTTGCCGCCAACGAGGCTAATCATCTGCTGATCCTGCGGATCGAAGCAGGCGCTCAGCGCGTGACGCCCGTAGAGCCCGATTGCGCCGAGCATCTCGCCGTCCTCGGTCACCATCGCCACCGTCAAGCCGGTGTCAGGGACGAAGGCGAAGCCCTCTTCAGCGGCCAGGTCGTCGTGTCGCTCGAGTTGCGGTCTACAGATCGGGTGCAGGCCAGCGCGGTCGCGCAGCACGAGGCGCAAGTAGCCGTCGACCTCAGGCCGCCGCAGGCGCTGCATCGTGGCGTCAGGCTCGCCGCTGAGGCGAAAACACTGGACGCCCTTGCCGTGGAGGAGGCTGATCTGGATGACGTCGCACGGCAGCGCCCGCTGCAGCTCGCCGAGCACAAGCTCGCTGACGCCCTCGATGGTGTCGCGGACCATCGCGTCGCGCTCGATCGCGAAGAGCATCTGGATCTCGCGAATGTACTCGTCGAGCTCCTGGTTGGCCTGCTGCAGCTGCAGGTTGCGGTGAGTGAGGCTGAAGGTCAGCTTCGAATTCACGATGGAGATCGCCGCCATCGCCATGATGTGGCGCATCATCTGCTGATCATCGACCGTGAAGTAGCCGGAGCTTTTGTTGATGGCTTGGGCGACAGCGATGATCTTGCCGTCGCTCTGCCGCACCGGCTGGCACAGCATGGAGGTCGTGCGGTAGCCGTGCAGCCGGTCCCAGGTCGGATCAAATCGCGGATCTTCATACACATCGCGCAGATTGAGCTCGCGCCCCCGCTCCGCGACCCAGCCTGCGATGCCCTCGCCGATGGGCAGCTCGATCTCTTGGGAGCCCTCGGCGACGACGCTGCGCAGGGTCTTGCCGTCGTCGCTGACCAGATAGAGCGTCGAGCGATCGGCGCCGATCAGCTCGGACAGGCCGGACATGATGATGCCGATGAGCTCCCGCTCGCCGAGCGACTGCGAGAGGTTGCGGGCGATGTGCAGCACGACGCCGAGCCGACCATCCTTTACGGCGGTCCGTGCCAAGAATTCGCCGGTATGCGTCAGCCCGCTCTGCTCTCGGTCCTTGCGACTGCTCACCCGACCCCTCCGGCCGCGACGGCGTGACCGCACTTCCCGTCGCGCCGACGATAGAACGAGGCGCAGCCGGCGCATAGACCCAGGGCTGCCGCTCCGTGCTGACGCGCCAAGATCTCGAGCGCGCCCACACCGCGCCCGGCGCCGACGACGGCGACTTGTCGATCCGCCGCGGACCATGGCACTTTGCAGAGGCCAGCGTCATCGACGGCGCTTGGCGTTCGGCCCCGGCCCACGCCACACCACTCGCAGCGCCTGGGCGCGCCACGCAGAGAGTCGATGCGCCAAGCTCGCCGCCAGGACAACGGGGGAGACCGCTCGGCCCGAGACGAGGTCGCGGTCGACGCCGGTCGGGCGGCCGGGATCGGGGCGCAGGGACCAGCGAGCGCGCTGCGCGGGCACCGCTACGAGTCGGCCAAAGCGCTTCAGCGCGCCGGCGGCGGCGAGGCTCCGACCGTGAGCGCGCCCCATGGCCCCCTGGACGCAATGGCGCAGGCGGCGGCGACCCTCGCTGCGGCGCACGGTGAGCAGATCAGCCGTGGGGCGGAGGCGATCGCGTTGCCTGCCCGCAGCGTGGCCGCCGTGGTGCTCGCCGAGCAGGCTGGCCTTGGGCCCGTCGACCCCGGCGAGCTGGCGCTTCGATTTGAGCCGCACGCCTTCTGGCAGCAGACCGGCCGCTGGGTGGTCGCCACGCACCGAGATCAAGCAGCCGAGCTCGCTGCGTTCACCGCAGCACAGCGCATTGACGACGCCGCGGCGCACGCCGCGACCCGCATGGGCCTCGGCCAGCTCGCTGGCTCCGAAGCCCAGGCCGCCGGCTTCACCACCGCTGAAGCCATGATGGCCGCCATGCGCGCGTCGCCGCAGGCC
>SXNM01000323.1 GCA_005777155.1 Pseudomonadota bacterium
CATGAAGCCAAAAGGCTTGGTCGCCGCCGCGTCGATGATCTCCCAGACGTCCAGCTCAAGGCGGCGGCACATGACGGCCAGCTCGTTGACGAGGCCGATGTTCACGGCGCGGAAGGTGTTCTCGAGCAGCTTCACCATCTCGGCGGCGTCCGGGCTGCTGACCGCCTGCACCTTGTCGATGAAGCGCGCGTAGAGCGCCACCACGGCCTCGTTGCCGTCCGGCGTCATGGCGCCGACGATCTTGGTCGTGTTGCGCACGCCGAAGCGGTCGTTGCCAGGATCGATGCGCTCGGGCGAGAAGGCGACGTCGAAGTCCCTGCCGGCCTTGAGGTTGGACGCCGCCTCGAACATCGGCGCCAGCACCTCGCGGGTGAAGCCCGGGTACGTCGTCGACTCCAGCACGAAGAGCTGACCTGCCCGCATGTGGGCGCCGATCTGCTCCGCGGCGCGGACGATGTAGCCGACGTCGGGATCGCGGGTCTTGTTTAGCGGCGTCGGCACGCAGATGATCGCTGCATCGACCTCGGAGACCACCTGAAAGTCGGTGTGCGCCCGCAGGGTTCCGGCCGCGACCAGCGGCGCCAGCGCCGAGGAAGGGACGTCACCGATCTCGCTGACGCCGGCGTTGATGCTGGCGACGCGGCCGGCGTTGACGTCGATGCCGTCGACGCGCATCCCCGTCTCAGCGATGCGGACAGCCAGCGGCAAGCCGACGTAGCCGAGGCCGATGACAGCCACGCGGGCCTCGCCGCTCTCGATCCGTTGCTTCAAGGACATCGCTGCTCCTGCACCCGCCGCGCTGGGGGCCTCGGACGGTCGCGGACTCTTCCGCCTCGCCGCGCCCAGCCACGGCGCCGCCTGTGGTGCCGCCCCGCCATCTGGGGATCACCCGAGCGTGGGGGTCGAAAGTCTAGGGGGGGGCGGAGTAGGGGTCAACTGGCGGAGCGGCGCGCAAACTTCGCCCTCTCCCCACGGTCGGCGTCGCGCCTGCCGGCGGAACCGCTGATGTGCCAAGGGCTGCCGTCGCCGACGCGCATCGCCGCGATCGTTGCCGGATGGGCGGCGCAGTCGTCGCCTGCGCCGGCGCGCCCGTTCGCGCCGCTGCGCCGCCGCGCCTCCCACTGCATCACGGGCCAAGACCTTTCGTAACAGTTCGTAACAGGTCAATGCGATACGTTACAAGTCATGTCGGTGCATTACGATGCGTCGTCCCGTGGCAGGGCAGGCTCCGACGAGCCGCGCTCAATTCGGTGGTGCGCCTTGTGCGCCATGGCGGGCGCCCGCACCGCGAGCCGCGCTTTGACACATCAGGTCCAAAGCCGGACACTCCAATCACGTCTCAGGCGCTGATCGTCGCGCATCGGCTCGGAGTCTCCAATGGCGAACCGCCCATGCGCCGCGCGCTTTGCCAAGGCCCTACCGGTCGCTGCCTTGCTGCTCGGTGCCGCGCTCAACGCCTGCGGAGGGTCGAACAAGGCCGCGAAGGCGCCGATGCCCAAAGTCGCAGGCGTTGCCGGACGGTACGCGCCGCACGCGCCCAAGCGGCACTGTTACAAGCGGCTCGTCGTCTCCGGCGCCGTCAGCCTTGGCGCCTTCGAGGCTGGCTGGCTCTACGCCTATGGGCGCTATCGACGGGCAGAGGGCTGTGGCCCGTTCGAGGCGGTCGCGGGCGCGTCGGCGGGCGCCTCCAACGCGCTGCTGGCCGCCATCGACAGCACCGACGGCGTGCTCGCCACAGGCGCTGCCGCCCAGACCATGGCTCTCGCCGACATGAAAGGCGAATTCTAAGACCACCCGCTGTGGCGGCTCTGGGTCGACACCCTGGACTGGAAGGCGATGGCGACCGGGCCCGCCCAGCCGACGCATCTCCTCGACAACGGGCCCATCGCGACCTTCGTCGATGATCTCGGTCGATTGTTGGCGGCCATGACGTGGTCCAAACCGGCGGAGTCTGGCTTGGGCCTGACCGTGACGCGCGCCGCGCCACAGCCCATCAACCCGCTGGGGTTCGAGATGCCGCGGGCGAGCGAGAGCGTGGCGCTGCGCCTGCTTTTCGGCGCCGCGGGCCTCGACGTCGACGAACGGTCGGTCTTTCCGGCCCTCGGCGACGTCTTCTGCTTGACGTCCGGCGGGACTCCGAGCCGGCCTTGCCGCGGCAGGATGCCCTTTCAGCACGGCGCGGGCATCGCGCCGGCGCAGGCGACCGTGACCGACATCTTAGTCGCGTCGGGCGCCTTCCCCTTCGCCTTCGCGCCAGCGCAGGTCACGGTGTACCTGCCCGGCGGTCACACCGAGAGCGCGATGCTGCTCGACGGCGGCATCCTCAACAACAACCCTGTGCAGCTCGTGCACTTGGTCGGTGGGGTCGGGCCCGCCGACATGGCCGCCCACGCCAGCGAGACGCTCTACCTCGACGTCGACACGGGCGTCCCCACCGGCGGCGGTGGCGGTGGCGCGGTGCGGTCACTGGTCGACGTCGTCGGTGCCCTCGGCACCGCCATGATGACCGCTGGCGCTTCGGGCCACCTCAACGCCTTCGCCGAGACACTGGCCGTGCCAGCCTCCATGCCGGCGCCGCCGCGCAGCAGCCCCCTGGCCGGCGAGCACGTCTTCGCCCTCAGCGGATTCTTCGCCTTCGAGTTCCGCGTTCACGACTTCTTTCGCGGCATGGAGGACGCCGTCGCCTTTCTCGGCATGCCCGCCGGCAGCCTGCCGCCGCACGCCGAGCGCTGCCTGCTCGAGCTCCAGAGCGGTGTCGTCGCGCCTTCGCTCAACAACGCCAACTGCGGCACCAAGCCGGAGATCTGGGACCAGGTCATCCGCGTCGCCCAGGTCACGAGCGTTCTCGGACGCAAGAGCAACTACTGGGCCGCGTCGCTCAGCGCCCGCTGGGAGGCCTTTCTCGACGCCCTGGACGGCGTCGGCTTTGAAGCCCGCTACGCAGGCATGTTCCAGGGCCAGGACCCCTCGCACTACAACCAGCTGCTGCGGGTCAGCCTGCAGGAGCGGCTCGCCGGCGCGGTCGACGCCTCGCACCACGGCAGGATCTCGCGCGGTGTGCTCAATCGCGGCGCCGACGCCGTGCTGGACGACCAGTTCGGCGTCATGCGCGCCCGCTGGCAGCTCGGCGTGACCCTGCGCTCCGGGACCCGCTACGGCGGCCTTGAGCCTGCCGCGCGGGTCAACGTTTTTCGCTACCTGTCGGGCCTGCACGGCTTTCTTGAGTCAGGCGTGCTCCTCCGTGCCGGCGCGGTGAGCGGCGCGACGCTCAGCCTCAGCCCGACTTTCGCCGTCGGAGTCGGCCACAGCGTGGCGGCAGGCGTCGACGTCGCCCTGGTCGCCGGCGCCACCCTGCTCGACGCGGTGTCGTACGTGCCAGAGACCGCCCGGTCGCCCCGAGCGCTCTTTGTGCCCGTCGATGTCCGCGTGCAGCTGCTCAAGAAGTGGCACCTCTCGCTCGGGCGCGCCTTCCGCGCGTGGGTCGCCGACGACAGCGCCAGCCTCGGCACGCCCACGGCTTCGCCATCGGCGTTGGCTACTGGCCGGTCGCGCTGCGTTAGCGAGCGCTGTCGGTGCACGGGCCGGTCTGGCTCGATGTTGGCGCGGTGTCGAGCGCTGGCCGGGGCGCGGGAGTCGTCAGCCGGCCCCCGACCTCACCAGGAGGAGAACACCGTCTGCCAGGCGGGCTGGAAGGCGGCGCCGCTGACGCTGCAAGCGCAGTAGGTATAGGCCCCGCTCGGGCTGCACGCCTTGGCCGCGGCCGGCGCGCCTTGGTCGTAGGCGTGGTGCAGGGCGCTCGCCACCCGCTCTGCCAGGGACTCGACCTCGGCGACCGTGGCGCCGTCGAACTCGTTGTTCCAGGCGAGGCCGATGCGGGCGTCGGGCTCAGGGTGGCTCGTGGCCCAGACGCGGGCGGCGTAGACCTGGGTGCTGGCGAAGCTCTTCATCTGCTCGAGGCTCAGCTTGTCGGTCTGGAAGATCTCGCTGCGCCACGCTGCCGTGCCGAGCGGGGTGTAGCTCTCATTGAAGAAGGCGCGCGCCGACCCTGCGCCCGTGGGTCCGGCCTCGGCCAGCCGCGATGGGTGCATGGCGAAGTGGTTGACCGCCTCGGCGCGTTTGCCGGCGGTCGCAGCGCCGACGCAGACCGTGGTGGGGTCGCCGTAGACCTCCTGCAGCCACCACTTGACGTGGGCGTTCATGGACTTCCAGAAGGCCGACTCGAGGGTCCAGGCCTTGAGGTTGGGCTTGTACACCGAGAAGTTCTGGGTGCCCTGGCCCATGCCGACGACGCAGACGCCGCCGCCCATCGCTGGCGCGCCCGGCGGCCCCTCGTAGAGGCCTTGCACGACATCGCGCGCTGCCTGGCGGACGGCGGGATCGGTGCGGATGGTCGAGGGCAGCTCGTTGATGATCCAGTGGTCGCGGCCGGCGACATAGCCCTTGTCGGCCATGCGCTTGCGGAACTCGCGGCCCTTCTCGAGCCAGGTCATCGTCGTGACCTGCGCCCAGCCGCCCCAATGGAACTCGGCCAACGCGTGGAAGCGGCCGCCGTAGGCGTGGACGTTGGTGATCGCCGGCTCGCCGCGTGGTTGCGTCTTGTCGCCGGCGATCGCTGGCAAGTGGATGAAGTAGTCGGCGCAGGGCGCGGGGTTGGCGGCCATCGCCGCGCCGAGGTAGCCCCAGCCCTTGGGGTTGTAGGTGATGATCTTGCCGCTGAAGGTGCAGCCCGCCGGCATGGGCGGCGGCGGCCAGTTCGAGGCGCAGGCGCCGGCCTTGCAGACCTGCGCCGCCGCGCAGCCGCAGTCCTTGGTGCAGCTGTCGCAGGACTCTGCACCCTTGCACACGCCGTCGCCGCAGGTCGTCGGGGCTCCGGCGTCTGCGCCGGCGTCCGTGGCGCCGCCAAAGCCGGCGTCGAGCTCGGCGACGACGTCTTGGCCGGCGTCCTCACCACCCGGACCGCCGCCGGCGTCGGCGGCTGCGTCTGGGTCGCTGGTATCGGCGGCCGCGACCGCGTCGAGGGCAGCGTCAGCGCTGGTCGCGTCGGCGGGGTCAGCGTCGGCGGCATCGGCCGGGCCGGCGTCGGTCGATTCGGCGTCGGCGTTGGGCGTATCGGCGTCGGTCGACTCGGCGTCGGTCGACTCGGCGTCGGTCGACTCGGCGTCGGTCGACTCGGCGTCGGCGTTGGCCGAATCGGCGTTGGCCGCGTCGGCGCGGCCGCCGGAGCCATCGGCCGATCGCCCTGCCGACGCGCCGTCGCCGGCGTCTTGCACATCAAGCCCAATCTCGCC
>SXNM01000324.1 GCA_005777155.1 Pseudomonadota bacterium
CAGCGCACGGGCGATCGCCACCCGCTGGGCCTCGCCACCGGATAGATCGCGGGGCGAGGCGTGGGCGCGCTCCTGCAGGCCGATCGCCTCCAGCAGCTGGCCGACCCTGCGCACAATGTCCTTCCGCGGCAGCCCCAAGATCTCCATGCCGATGGCGACGTTGTCGAAGACGTCTCGGGTCTCGATAAGACGAAAGTCCTGAAAGACCACGCCAAAGTTGCGCCGCAGGAAGGGGATGCTCTCGTCACGCAAGGCGTGGACGTTTCGACCGCCGATCAGCACCTGCCCGCTGCTGACCCGCTCGACGCAGAGCAACAGGCGGATGAGCGTGGACTTGCCAGCCCCGGAAGGCCCAGTCAAGAACACCATCTCACCCTCGCGCACCCGCATCGTGACGTCGTCGAGGGCCGTCACGCCGCCGCCCTCAGGGCCATACCGCTTACTGACGTTGTAGAGTTGAATCATTGGCAGCGCGGTGTGGTGTTCAGCGAAGAATGAGCCGCCCGGTTCGCCGGAGCGAGGGGTCCCAGCGCCGTGCCGGACCCCGAGGACGACGCGGCAGAGGGCTTCCGCCACCGCGGCGGCGCGATGCCGCAGGTACCGCCTACCATGATCAGGGGCCAGGGGCAAAATACTGCGCAGCCGCGCCAGATGGCCCAGCAGACACGGCCGACTGCGGGCAGGCGCCAGCGCCATGAGCGGATTCTTGGACAGCCGCCAGGACTGCCCATAGGCTCGCAGCCGACGACGGCGGTGCGGTGCTTGCAATCTGCGCTGTCTATGGTAACGGGGCGCGACGCTTGCGCGGTCTGGGCGCACCCCGGATTGAAGCACCCGCGGTAAGTCATGGAGACGGATGGAGAAAGCCGGTCTGGAAGCGCGGAAAGGCTCCGCGCACGCCGCGCCGAGTCGACGAGGGTCGACAGGGAGAAGAAGACGATGAAAACATTGACTAAATTTGCCGTTGCAGTAGCAGCCTTGATGGCGGCGACGCCGGCCGTGGCGACGCAGTCGCGGATCAACAGCATGGCGGGCGGCGAGAAGGCCATCACGGTCCGCGACGAGGCCAACATCCACGCCGGCCTGCCGCAGTTCCTCGTCGATCACGGCAACGAGGTCGATGTGGACGCCGCCAGCGGCGGTGTCTACGGGCGAATGAACGTGCGCTACGCGCTGACCGACGACGCCGTGCTCTTGCTGTACGGTCTGCGCTCGCCGTGGGCTTCGGTCGTCTCCGGCACCACCATCAATGGTGGCCCAAAGGGTTCGGCCCCGGCCATCGCTGGCGTTGCGCCGGGCCAGCTGAGCGCCGCCGATCCGACGAACCACCAGTTCGGCGTCGGTTTCGGCACCAAGGTGGGTGACGGCATGCGTCTGGGCGCCCGCATCGATATCGGCGGCGCGCGCGACGACGCCGACGGAAACAATCTTAACAATAACACGCTGTTCGGCCTAAACTTCGGTCTCGGATTCGACATCGGAGAGACCAACTCGCTCGACTTCGGCCTCAAGCTGCGCTTCGGCTCGTTCACCGACTTCGAGGCGGGCGCCGATCGGTGGCTGAGCAACGCCAACATCGGCTTCGGCTTGCTGACCAAGGGCGAGTTCCAGGTGCACCCAGTCGCCAAGTTGGTACCCTACTTGACCATCGACTACCTCGACGTCGAGATCGGGCATGCCGTCCGCGGCGGCGCCGAGCAGGGTTCGCTCGCCGAGGCCAAGAAGGGCAGCGTCGCTGACTTCCAGATCTCGCTCGGCGCTGACCTCGCCATCAGCCCGGCTGACCGCGTCATCATCCAGCCAGGCCTCGGACTCGGCTTCCGCTCCAGCAACGCCGAGGGCACCGACCAGAACGGCGGCGCTATCCTCGGCATCGAGAATTCGAACCAGATCGCGCCCTACTACGGCTTTGCCGCCGAGGCCCAGGCGTTTGACTGGCTGGCCCTGCGCGTCGGCGCTCGCCAGACGATCGTGATGCACAACAGCGCCAACACCAAACCGGTGACCCCGGGCGCAAATGATACCAACGAGTTCCACAAGAGCAGCGTCGTCAACACGCTGACCACCGGCTTTGGCATCTCGGTGCGCGGCTGGCAGCTCGACCTGAACGTGAACCCGTTGTTCTTCAACAACAACTTCTTCGCTGTCAGCGGCGTCGCCACCCCGGCCTACGCCTTTGACTTCGCGATGGTCTACGACTGGTAGCCGAGCGACGTTCTTCCTCCGCGAGGCCCCTGTCGACCCTGTGTCGGCAGGGGCCTCGGCAATTCAGCCGCCACCCCACGCCGAGGGAGCGACGATGACCAAGCCTGGCTCGACGACCGCTGCGCTGACCGCGTCAGTTCAGGCGTCGGGTGCGCGCTCCGCCCTTGGGTCGCGGCACCTCTGCTTGCTGGGCCCGATGGGGGTTGGCAAGTCGACGCTAGCGCCACTGCTTGCGTCGGCCCTCGATCGGACCGCCATCGACCTCGACGCTGAGATCGCCCGCACCGCCGGGCGCAGCGTCGCGGTCTTGTTCGCGGAGCTCGGCGAAGCGGGCTTTCGTGACCATGAGGCGACGGCCCTGCGCGAGGCGCTCGCTGGGCCGCCCGCCGTCATCGCTTGCGGCGGCGGCGCGGCCCTGGCTGAGGCGAACCGGGCCTTGCTGCGAGAGGGGGCCTTCTGCCTCGGCCTCTTCGCGCCGGCGTCGTTGCTGGCGGCGAGGGTGGCTGGCGACACCGCGCGGCCATTGGCAGGTGACGCCGCGACGTTGCAGCGACTGCTCGGCGAGCGCCGGGGGCGCCACGCCGAGGCGCTTGATCTCGCAATCGCGGCCGGGGACGTGGCACCGGACGCACTCTGCCAGCGGGCCCTCTCGGCGCTGGCGATGACGCCAGCGTGGCTGCGCTGCGCCGCCGAGGAGGGCCAAGAGGCGCTGCTCGCGGGACCGGGCTGCCTCGACGCGGCGCTGCCGGCCATCGCGCGCCTAGGCGGAGGCCGGGTCGCGGTCGTCAGCGACGCCACAGTGATGGCGCTGCATGGCCACGCCATCGCGTCCGCGCTCGAGGCCCTCGGCTGCATGGTAGAGCGACACGTCATCGCTGGCGCCGAGGCGACCAAGACGCTGGCGACTTACAGCGCCCTGGTCACAGCCCTCGTCGCCGGCGGTGGCGGGCGCGACCTGCTGGTGGTCGCTGTCGGTGGTGGTGTGGTCTGCGACATCGCGGGCTTTGCTGCCGCCACGGCCCTGCGCGGCGTGCGCCACGTCCTCATCCCGACCACGCTGCTGGCCCAGGTCGACGCGGCCATTGGCGGCAAGACCGGGGTCGACACCGCCGCCGGCAAGAACCTCGTGGGCGCCTTCCACCCGGCGCGCCTGGTTGCGTGCGAAGGCGAATTGCTGCGGACGCTGCCGGCGCCGCGCTGGGCAGAGGGCCTCGCTGAGCTGAGCAAGACCGCGCTGGTCGCCGACGCTGACCTGTGGGCGGCGATGGAGGCGGCTGCGGCGAGCGGGACTCTGCGCCGGCTGGTTCAGGCGGAGGGAGTCAGCGAGGGAGTCAGCGAGGCCGACCGCGCCGCTGTCGGCGACCTCGCCGGGCGCTGCGCCGTGCGAAAGCGTTCGATCACCGCCGCCGACCCACGCGAGGCTGGACTGCGCCGCTGCCTCAACTTCGGCCACACCTTCGGCCACGCCCTGGAGCGCACGGTTGGCTATGGCGTCATCTCCCACGGCGAGGCCGTGGCCATCGGCATGCGCCTTGCCCTTGACCTTGGCGTCGCGCTGGCGGTGACGCCGCCTGGGTTGCGTGACCGAGCCCTCGGTCTGCTGGAGGCCTGCGCGCTGCCGACCACGCTGCCCCATCATGTCGAGCCGGAGCAACTCCTCTCTGCCCTCGGCCACGACAAGAAGGCAGAGGGCGCGGGGGTTCGCTTCATTCTGGTCCCAGCGGCAGGCAGCTACGTCGAGCGCTGGCTCACGGCGGGGCAGATCGCGGCGTCGCTCGGCTGGTAGGGCGCCCACGCGAGCGCCCAGGTCGAGACAGGGTGCCGCAAGGTGGTGCAGCTTACGCTGTCGTCGATCTACCAGGCGGTCGGCGTGGTCTCGGCGGCGGCGTCGATGGCCTCCCCTGCGATGGCGTCGGAGGGCACGAGCCAGAGCGTCGCCAGCCCGTCGGCGGAGCGCACTTCGATGACGACCGCGACGAACGCGCCATCAGGCGACGGGTAGGCGTGGACCCGAATGCCTGCCGTCGGCAGGTTCAGGCGCTGACGCAAGAGCAGGCCATAGCGACCCTCAGCGTCGCGGCGCAGCAGCGCCAGCGCAGCCTTGTCACTGCGAGCGGCGATGGCGAACAGCGCGCCGCCTGGGGCTGGCAGAAGCACGTCGAGAGGGCCCACGGCTTCGCTCTGGAGCGCCCTGACGCTTGAGATCTGACGCGCGATCAGCGCGGGCGTCACGGCTCGCTCTACGCTGAGGCGATTCCGAACTTTGCCTTCGTCGTCCAGCCGCACGATCTCGGCTGGATCGCCAGGCCGATTGGGGCGACCAGCAGCGCCGACGCGAAAGGCGAAGCGCCGGCTATCGCGCGACCAGCCAAGGAATCGAACCCACTGAATTTCTGATGATATTCTGACACAGACCTGCGGCACCCCGCGCGCCGGCGCGGCTGCAGCGGGCCGACGCCGGCGGGCGGCCAGCCCACTGGTCGGCGCCAGCAGCAAGGCCAGCGCGGTCAGGAGCATGAGCCATAGCCCCGGCCTATGCGCCCGATCACGCCAACTCTGTAGCATTTTCGATGACATGGCCCTCCGCTGAGCGCCGCCTGCTTCCATCCCAAGCGCGGTCACAGGCCCTGCAGTGTGCGCAGCGACACGCGCGATGTCGACACATCAGCGCCTGTCGGAGCGCCCTGGACAGAGGCCTAGCGTCGGCGTGCGAGGCGCCCCGACGAGCGGCGACCCGAGGAATCAGAACGGAGTCACAGCGCCGGCGGGCACGGGCCGCAGGGACCGTGGATTGGCGCGGAGGACGGGCTCAGCGTGTCGCGCCAGGCTCCCAGGGCCGCGCCGGGACCAGTGTCAGACCAGAGGGCGGCGGCGCCTGACTGACGGCCCGCTGGGGCGGTGCCAGCGCGCCCGTCGATGCGGCCGGCAGGTCCGGCTGTGTACCGCGCCGCCACCAAGGGGATAGCAAGGAGACCCAGCCGCCGAGCATCTCATGCACCACCAAGCTCGTGGTCGCGAGGGCCGTCGCGCTCGGCAGCGGCCATGGGTTCAGTCTGCCGCTGTCGAGGAAGCCGGTGGCGGCTGAGGCGGTCTTGAGCCCCTGAGCCGCGAACCAGCGCATCGCCCGCGGCATGTGTGAGGCGTGGGTGACGATGAGGACCGTCGCCCCAGGCGGCAGCGCAGCCGCCACGGCCGCGGCCTCCTCGGCGGTGTCGCGTGGCTCGGGGTGGATGACGATGCGGGTGGGCGCGACGCCGAGCTCGACCGCCAGCGCACAGGCGGCCTCGGCTGAGGAGCCGGGCATGTCGGCGCCCCAACCTGTGCAGTGCAGCGGCACCTGGGGCCAGCGCCGGGCGAGGCGGACCGCCTCGGCGAGGCGAACAACGGCGACGCTGTCGAGGACGCTGGTCAGTGGTCGCCCCTCGTACGGCCGGTAGCCAGAACCTAAGACGACGATCGCGTCGGGGGCCGGCAGCGCTGGGTCGAAAGGCCGCTGGCCATGCTCGAGCCAGCGCACGGCGAGACCGGAGGCCAAGGGCAGCGACGCCAGCCAGAGCAAGGACAGGCCCGCGATTAGCCACCGCCAGCCAGCCGGCCCCGTCGGCGCGCGCCGCAGGCGCCAGAGGCCGATCGCCATCAGCAGCGTCGCCAGCGGCAGCGGCAGCAGGAGGGAGCCGATGGCCTTCTTGAGCGCGAACCAGATCATCACGCAGCAACCTCGGTCGCCGCCGCCGTGTGTAGGGCGTCGGCCGGCGGACGCGAGCGGCGCGGTCAGAGCCCGCAGCACCACTGGCACGGCCAAGGCATTCCAGGCTGCCATAGGCCCTGCGCCAGCGCCAACGTGCAGACGTGGCGCAGCATCGGGGTGCGAAGGCCGGGGCGGGGCGAGGACGCGGCCCGGCGCGAAGGGATCTCTGTACCGACGGGCCGATCCTTGCGTCGGTCGCGGCGGCTAGGGCAAGCTTCGGCGGCCGTGACTACGCGGCACCGCTGGTCCCACTGCTCGTCGGAACGGGAGTCGCCATGCACACCTCGCACCTTGTCGCCGCGGTGGCCGTGCTGCTGATGCTGGCGCGCCCCAATCTGGCCAGCGCCCAGTGCGTGGTCTGAGGCAACCCGGCGCTCCCGGCGGGAGACGCAGACCTCAGCGGCGCGCTCAGTGGCAGCAACCAGCAAGCGATTCGTGTCTCAGCGGCGCTGCTCTATGGCTACATGGCCTGGGACGATTTCTACAACCAAGACGGGCCTTTGTCGGCGCAGCGCAAGTCTGAATTCGTCCAGACGAAGGACTGGCAGTTGCGAATGCACCTGATGACGCTGCAGGCAGGCATCGACCTGCCGCTTGGGCTCGGCGCCTCGGTCGTCCTGCCCCTCGTCCAGGCCGAGAGCTCGCGGGCCTGGGACGGCCTTAAGGGTTCACCGAACGCGGGCTTCGATGACGCCGGCACCCCGCTCATCGCCAGCAACGACCGCGGCGTCGGCGACCTCGAGGCGCGCCTGCGGGCCGACGTCGGCGCCCTGGTCGGCTGGCGAGGAACCTCCGCGCCACGCTTGGTGGTCAGCGTCGGTGGCGTCGCGCCGACCGGACACTTCGTCGTCAAGGGCGACTTCGACGACTCGCGCTACGCCTCGGTCGGCCGCGGCGTCTGGTGGTTGACCGGCGGCGTGGACGTCTCAGGCCAGGTCCACGAGCGGGTCGGGTACTTGGTCCAAGGCGCCGCGCGTCTGCCCCTCGGCACTTTGCACGGCGTCGACGGCTACTTGTTCCGCTGGGGCCCCGAGCTTCGCCTGACGGCAGGCCCTACCTTTCAGATCGTGCCCGGTCGGCTCATGGCCGCGCTGGGCGTGGAATACCAGTGGCGCGATCCCGGCGAAGAGCGCATCACGGCCTCGCTGCCCATCGAGCCATTTCCCAATGGTGGCGGTAGCTTCTACTCGGCGATCGCGACCATACAGGTGCAGCTGCCGGCCGGCTTCTCGTGGATCGTCAACACGCGCCTCCCGTTCGGCTTCGATGTCCTGGGCATCCAGCCCGTCGCCGGGCCCGGCGTCTTTACTGGCGTCACCTGGACTTGGAGCCCGGCAACCACCGATCACGTCGAGGCATCAGCCAGCGCCAAGCCGCTGCTGCCCGGTGAGGCGGCGCCGACACCGCTCATCGCCGGCCTGCTGACGCCGGGCAAGGTGACGATCGTCGACTATTGGGCCGAGTGGTGTGAGCCGTGCAAGAAGCTGGCACCCGAGCTGGAGCGCTTCGCTGCAGGGCGGCCGGACGTCGCGCTGCGCAAGGTCGACGCTACGGATTGGACGCCGTCTGAGATGGGCACCCATCTTGCGGCGGTGCCGGGCCTACCCGCGGTCGATGTCTATGGCGGAGACGGACGCCTCATCGTCAGGCTCGTGGGGCCAGCCTGCTTCGGCTACGCCGACCATGTGCCGCCGCCGACCTTGCCTGCCAGCCCGCCAACGAGCGCCACCGCTACAGAAATTCCTTGACGTTGCGGGCAGGACGCCCCTAGCCTCAGGGCGCTTGCGGCCGATGTCTGCGAGCAATTCGGTGCGGAGGCTGCGATGGACATCGACAGGCGCCACGGGTCGCGGTTGGGCGGGCGAACCCTCGGATGCCACGGCAACGCGTGCGCTGTCTGGGTGGTCAGCGGGGTCTTGGCGCTCGGCCTCACCGCGAATGCCCAGGCCTCGGCGCGCGCAGGTGCAGCCCTGAGAGCCGCCGCGGCCCCCGATCCCGGGCTGATGCCGGTGGCGGTCGGCTTCCGCGGCGACGCGGACATCGTCGTCCAAGTCGAATACCTTGAGCCCCATGGTCGAGGTCGGATCGACGCTGCCGGCAGTCACTACCACGTCGGCCAGCGCCACATCGTACGCGGCACCGTCACTTACCCACAGGCCTATTGGCGCGCCGACTACCCGCTCTACACCCCCGGCCGGGCACTGACTTTTCGCGTGCGGGTCGAAAACCGCGGCAAGCGAACGCTCGAGCGGCTGGAGATTTCAGCGGTGCAGGAGTACCTCCACTTCTTCGGCAAGGACGGCGACGACCTGCCAGGGGAGGTGAGCAGCGCATGGCTCGTCGGTCGCTTGGCGCCAAAGGCCAGCTGGCAAGGCGAGG
This sequence comes from Pseudomonadota bacterium, assembly GCA_005777155.1. GTDB lineage: Bacteria > Myxococcota_A > UBA9042 > UBA9042 > UBA9042 > SXNM01. The sequence continues at coordinate 8,333 of SXNM01000324.1, forward strand.
CCACCGTCACGCTACCTGTGACGCTGGAGCCCGGGCTCAGCCAGACCCACATTCAGGTGCAGCGGCGGGTGTCAGAGCGACGGCGGACCGTGCTGGTCGACGCGCCGCAGGGCGGGCTGTTCTGTCCGCGCGAGCCGGCTGCGGTCACGGCGATGCGGTGACGGCGGTGCGGTGACGGCGGTGCGGTGACGGCGATGCACTCCGAATGCATCTGGCCGAGCTTGGCGACCTTTCGCGCCGTCTTGCGGTCCCATGGCCGCCTTGAGCGCGGCCTTGCCTAGCTTGTGTGCTGTGCCGGTTCGTCCAACACCTTGCGCACCTGCCGGGCCCGGACCATCGCCACCCCGTCGCGCCACTGCAGATGGCGGAGGCCGCGCTGAGCAGCACGAATTCACGGACGACGACAGCGGCACTCGATGGGGAGTTCTCGCTGTCGCGGCGGGGACGGGGGATTGTCGCTGGGCAAACCGTCGGCTGGCGCGGTCCTCCGGCCTGGGCGGTCGGGGAGATCGCCGGGTCGGGTTCCCGGCGATGACCGTGAGTGACTGGTTCGCTTCAGCGCTTGCGATGACACTGCGCCCTACAGGGCAAGGCTTGATCTGTGCGGCGGTCGTGCCGCCGACGATGCGCTGCTGTGGCGGTGAGGGGCCCTCCCTTGTGGCCGAAGGGTGGCCCCATCCTCGTGGCCGACGGCGCTCGGAGGTGGCACGGCTAGGTTGGCGGGCCGCGGTTGTGGGATCCCGCTGAGACGGTGTCAGGACCGTGTCGAGACGGTCCCTGTGTCGCGGTTTTGGCGGTGGGTCGGTGGCGCGGATCACGTTGGAATTGTCTTAGATTGCTACAGAAATTTTTTTCGGTGCGTGGCTGGCGTCGTTGGCACGAGACGTGCTTTTGGGTGCGTCGGGTCCATGCCGAGGGCCTGGCCGCTAGGGGGATTGGGCCCAGTCCCTCCTTGGCCGCAAAGACCTGGTGCTGGTGGCACCCTAGGCGACTCGCCTGGGGCAGGTGCCATTCGGTAAGCCAGCGCTTTTTGCTGGCGGGAAGGGAAGCGACGGGTCCGACCCTCTTGGGGGGAAGGGGGCCCGGAGGGAGGGAGAACAGAAGCCATCTCATTGCGTCCATAGCTCGATTGATCTCGCGTGTTTGGCAACGGAGACTGGTCCCTGTAGATGCGACGTCACCCGTGTCAAACGCCACCAGAAATTGACCCACCCCTTGCCAGTAAAATTGACCCACCCCGCGCGATGCATGAGCGCAGCGAGTGCGAGCATGCGGGGCCGCGCGACGCCTCCGAGGCGCCGCGCCGCCATCTGCCGCGTGGCTCAGGCTTCGCTGTTGCCATCTGCGAGCGCGGCGAGCCAGCCCTGGAGCTCGGCAAGCGCCGCCACCACCTCGGACCGCAGCGCGGCGCGCCGGCGCGCCGGCAGCGTCGCGATACTGGCCGAGGCCTCTGCCCGCACGACCGTCGAGGCTCGGACACCGCGCACAGCCTGCCGGAGCGACCGCTCGACGGGCGCCAACCGAGGCCGCCCGCGTTTGGGCTGGTGTCGCGCCAGCGCAGCCGCCGTCGCCTGGACTTCGGCTCGCAGTCGTGCGGCAGGCCACTGCTCTTGCGCCGCACGCAGGGCCAGCTTCTCGCGCGTGATCGGGTCGGCGACCTTACCGAGCAGCTCAAGGGACGCCACGGTCTGCTGGCGCTGGCACAGCTCCGGCAGGCGCCGGTAGCGGTCCCAGGCGGCGAGGTAGCGGCGCAAGGTGGTCAGCGAAAGGCCCATCGCGGCCATCTCCGCCTCGCGCTCGCGACAGAGCGCCCGCAGCGAGACGTGGCCGTGGGCCGAGCGGTCGCGGTAGCGAGTCCAGTCGCCGCCAAAGAAGTGGCCCAGGACGAAGTCGGCGACGGCGAGCGCGTGGTCCAGCAGCGCCTGCCGCGACAGCGCGCGCAGCCGCTCGATGGCGGCGTCAAGATCGGGGCCCTCGGGCCGGATCAGCTGGCTGTCTGGCTGGCCGCTTGTGGTCATGGTGTCTCCTGGCGTCGCTGGCACGGAGCCCAAGCGCCAGGGGCAGATCATGCCAGCGGGCGCCATGGTCGGCGAGGCCTTTCGACCGCGCCACAAGCCCGTCACGGCGACGCATCACGCTGCTGAGGGCGCGGCGGGCTGCTCGTGTGCTGGGCGCGACCAGACGCTATGGACAGCGACGTCTGGTGCCGACAGGCGGCGGTAGGTGTGGGCGCCGAAGCAGTCGCGCTGGGCCTGCACAAGCTGCGCCGAGCCGACCGCCCGCGTCATCGTCTCAAAGTAGGCGAGCGAGGCCGCCAGAGCGGGGATCGCCGCACCCGCGCTCGCCGCCGCTGCCACCGTCCGCCGCAGCGCGACGACGCCGTCGGCGATGCTGGCGCCGAGCGCAGGGTCAAGCAGCAGCAGCGGCAGCGACGGATCGCGGACAAAGGCGTCGTGGACACGATCCAGGAACGCCGCGCGGATGATGCACCCGCCCTTCCAGATGCGCGCGATACGTGCGAGATCACTGCCGAAGCCATGCGCCTCGCTGCCAGCGCGCAGCAGGGCAAAGCCCTGGGTGTAGCTCATCAACTTGGCGGTGAGCAGCGCCGCGCCGAGCGTCGCGACGGCCTCATCAGGCGTGGCGCCAAGGGCAGCCGCACCGACCTGCGGCCCCACGCCTGCGCCTAAGCCCGGGAAGCGCACGGCGCCGGCCACGCGCTCGGCCTTGCACGCGCTCATCGCGCGGGCATCGACGGCAGCGGTGATGGTCGGGACCGGGACGCCGAGCTCAATGGCAGCCATCGACGTCAGCCTACCTGTGCCCTTCTGGCCCGCGACGTCCAAGATCTGCCGCACCAAGGCGCCGCCGCCGACCGCGTCGGGTGTCTGCAAGATGTCGGCCGTAATCTCGACCAAGTAGCTGGCGAGGGCGCCTTGGTTCCAGCGGCCGAAGAGATCGCCGATGGCGGCGTCTTCGAGCGACAGCACGTCATGCAGCAGCGTCCACACCTCGGCGATGAGCTGCATGTCTCCGTACTCAATTCCGTTGTGCACCATCTTGACGAAGTGGCCGGCCCCGCCACTGCCGCAGTAGTCGACGCACGGACCGCTGTCACTGCGTGCGGCCGCCTGCTCCAGCACGGGCCGCAGCCGCTCCCAGGCTTCGGCGTCGCCGCCCGGCATCATGGCCGGGCCACGCAGCGCGCCCTCCTCACCGCCGCTGACGCCCATGCCAAAGAAGCGAAACCCACGCTCTGCCGCCCAGCGGGCCCGACGCTCGGTGTCGGGAAAGTGCGAGTTGCCGCCGTCGATGACGATGTCGTCGGCCGAGAGGTGTGGCGCCAACGCCTCGAGCACGGCATCGACCGCCCTGCCCGCCGTCACCATGGCCAAAATGCGCCGCGGGCGACTTAGACACGCCACAAAGCCGGGGATGTCGTCGTGCAGCGCGTAGCGGTCGTCGCCATAGCGCGCCGAGAACGCCGCCGTCAGCTCTGGCTCCCGGTTGTAGGTGCCGACCCTGAGGCCGCGGCTATGGAAATTTCGCGCCAGCGCGGCGCCCATGACGCCGAGGCCGATGATCCCGATGTCGGCCTCGGCGTCCCCGCCAACCATGGTGGAATGCGGTGAGGTCATGATGGGCTCCTGAGATCGGTTGGGGCGTCGAGGTGTTGCGTGATGATGGCGCGCGCCGCCTGCCGGTCGAGCAGCCAGCGGTGGCGTCCCGGCGTCCGCAGCCGAGCGACGGGCAACGAGAGGTCGCCGGCGTAGGCGCTGCCGAGCATGTCCTGCTTCGCAGCGCCGGTGGCGAGCACAAAGGCTACTCCGGCGCGCTGCAGCACCGGCAGGGCGAGGCTGATGCGCTGGCGCGGCGGCTTGGGGCTATCGTGGACGGCGAGGCAGAGGTCATCGACGTCGAGGCTCGGATGGCCGGGAAAGAGCGAGGCGATGTGACCGTCGGGGCCGGCACCGAGGATGGCGACGTCGAGGCCACCGTCGAATTGCGCCTGGAACGCCCGGCCAAAGCGCAGGAGTTCGGCCTCAAGCGCGCCGCCGAGGCTCATGGGCAGCACCCGCTCTGGCGGCAGGGCGACGTGGCTAAGCCAGGCCTCGTAGGCGCCGCGCAGGTTGCTGTCAGCGTCGAAGGCCTGCCAGGCGCCGGGCGTGGCATCGCCGACCGGGAGGTGGCGCTCATCGACCCAGGTGACGAGGAGCTGGCCATAGCAGCGCGCAGACAGGTGCTGCCGGAGCCAGGCGTAGACCGGCCACGGCGTGCTGCCGCCGCTGAGGCCGAGGCGGCATCGGCCGGTGGCGTGGACGCTGCGCTCGATGGCGTCGGCGATCAGCGGCCCGTAGGCCGGGGCCAGCGCGTCGGCGACGTGAACGTCTGGCCGCGCAGCGGAATGCAGCACGAGGGCAGGCGGCGGCGCCTCAACCATCCTCGACCGCCCAGGTGCCCTCGCAGCCGCGGAAGAGCGCCGCCGCTGCCGCAGGCCCCATCGATCCCGCAGGATAGGGCAGCGGTGGCGGCGCGCCCGGCGTGCGCCAGGCGTCACGGATGGCGTCGCAGAAGCGCCACGACGCCTCGGCCTCGTCGCCGCGGATGAACAGCGTCGGGTTGCCCTCGATGGCGTCGAGCAGCAGGCGCTCGTAGGCCTCGGGCGAGCGCTCGTGGAAGACATCACGGTAGTCAAAGCCGAGGCTCGTCTGCTGCATGACGGCGCCTGGGCCGGGCTGCTTGACCATGAAGCGGATCCGAATGCCCTCGTCGGGCTGGATGCGGATGACCAGCTCGTTCGGGCGGCTGCGACAGACCTCGGCCGCCGCGGGGCCGCCGAAGAGGTCGGCGGGCGGGGCATGGAAGCGAATCACCACCTCGGTGTAGCGCCGGTGCATTGCCTTGCCGGTGCGGAGAATGAAGGGCACGCCGTTCCAGCGCCAGTTGTGGATCTGCGCCCGGATGGCGACGAAGGTCTCGGTCTGCGAGTCAGCCGGGACGCCGTGTTCCTCGTGGTAGCCAGCGATGCGGTGCTCGCCGCCGCCGTGGCCGCTGTACTGTCCGCGGACCACCGCCTGCCACGCCGTCTCGGCGGGGGAGAGCGGGACCAACGCCTGGAGCACCTTGACTTTTTCGCTGCGCACAGCCTCGGCGTCCATCGAGGTGGGCGCTTCCATCGCCACCAGCGCCAACAGCTGCATGATGTGGTTTTGCACCATGTCACGCAGGGCGCCTGTGCCGTCGAAGTAGCCGCCGCGATCGCCGACGGCGACGGCTTCGCAGACGCTGATCTGCACGGTCTCGATGTGCTGGCGGTTCCACAGCGGCTCCCAGATCGCGTTCTGAAACCGGAAGGCTAAGATGTTCTGGACCGTCTCTTTGCCGA
>SXNM01000325.1 GCA_005777155.1 Pseudomonadota bacterium
TAACAGATCGCACTTCGCGCGAATTGTCTCCTGATCTTCATCAGGTTTCGTTTCAGGCGCGGATCTCTACCAGAAGGCGTTGGCAAGTTGTCAGTATCACGAAAGGTTTCAATCGACGTCAGCAGGTCGCCGTGGTTCCTGGCAGCCGCAACGGCACCTTCCACGCCGGCCACCGCATCGCCAGCGCAATCGCATCGCACGGTGCCGTGCTGCGCTGGGGCAAGACCGTAGCGGTGCTGGAGGCCGACCTGAAACGCGCGGGCGAATTCGCAACGCCGACCGCTGACGTGCCTGGACGCTCGGAGCTGGCGCGCATGGTGCGGGGGAACCTGGCCCTTGCTGCGGATACGGCGTTGCCGGTGCTGCTAATCGGCGAGACCGGGGCGGGCAAGGAGCACGCGGCTCTGGATCTGCACCGGCGCATGGGCCGTCGCGGCCCGTTCGTGCGCCTCAACGTCGCGGCCGTACCCAGCAACCTTGTCGAATCCGAGCTGTTCGGCCACGTCGCCGGGGCGTTTACCGGGGCCGGCGCGGCCCGACTCGGCCGCGTCCGTGAGGCGCAGGGCGGCACGCTGGTGCTCGACGAGATCGGCGAGCTGCCGAGCGACATGCAGCCGAAGTTGCTGCGCCTGCTGGAGGAACCGCGCGTCCGGCCGGTGGGCGGCGGCAGCGACGTGGCCGTCGACGTGCGCTTTGTCGCCTCGACCAACGCCGACCTCGGCGGTCTGGTGCGCTCGGGCCGGTTCCGCCGCGATCTCTACGCCCGGCTGCGCGGCTCGGAGGTCCACCTGCCACGCCTGGCCGAGCGACGCGCCGACCTGCTGGAGCTCGCCGACGTGGTGGTGACGCATCCAGACGGGCCATGGCGCACACGCCTGACGCCGCAAGCGGCCGAGCGGCTGCTGCTTCATGGTTGGCCCGACAACCTGCGCGAGCACGACGGCAACGTCAGCGCCATCGCGCGTCGCGTCGGGCGGCACCGTCGCCAGGTGTATCGGTGGTTGGCCTACGCGGGGGTCAAGGGGGGCGAGGATCCAAGCGACGGGTCGCCCCCCGAACCGACCAATTCAAGACCGGGCGGCGTGGCCGGCTAGTCCAGCACATGGCTGTTTTGAGCAATGAAATGAGGGCGTCCTCGTGGCCGCGAACCACACGCGTCGGCGACTGTCCCCGAGCGCCCAAACGAGGGTACCCGATGGCCGCCCCTGCAAGGTCGACGGCGCACGCTCTCATCGCCACAGACGCATCAGGCCGGGCGCGCGCACTCTCCGTCGCACGAGCGCGGCACCGTTGCCCGACCCACGACCCACGACCCGCGGCGGCGCTACCAGAACTTCGCCAGCAGCCGAACACCAAACGCCGTGGCGTTGGCCGGCCGCATGTTCTGTCCGGCGACGATATCGAGCGAGCGCTGCCGCACATAGAGCTGCAGCGGCGCGCCGAGGCGCATCAAGCTGAGGGTGACGGTGGCGGCGAAGGCGTGCTTGTAGCCCTCCCCCCAGTAGCGCGCCCGCTCGTCGCTCCAGATCGGGTCGTGCGAGGTCCAGACGGTCGGCTGCAAATAGATGCAGTCGTAGGAGAGGTTCAGCGAGAGCAGCGGCGGAAAGGCCGCGGCGGCGGCGACGGAGCCCTTGGTCATCCAGGTGCCGAAGGTCGGGCCGATGAGCGGCACGACGTCGACGGTGAGGCGCGCCGCCTGCCAGTCTCCGCCGTCGACCTCGTGGGTGTCGCCGACGTAGGGGCTGTAGGTCAGCAACAAGGGGTTTTTGGCGCCGGTCGGCGTCTGCAGGGTCTTGGTGCGCAGCCAAGCGTACCAGGCCTCGATCCCGACCGTCAGGCGGTCGACACCGGCGGCGTCGCGCAGGCGCCAGTCGGCGGCGAGGTGGAGCTCGAGGTCGCCGAAATTGTGGAGCCACCAGCCCGAGGTGCCGATGTCGATGACCTCCTCGGGGTCGACCTCGCGTCCAGTCGGCAGCGCCGCTTGCACCATCACCGCCCAGCGCAGGCCGAGGCGACGCATGACGTCGGTCTCTGGCAACCGGTAGCGGCTGGCGAGCACGAGGTCGGCCGGGGTCCAGACATTGCCGCGCCAGGTGGCCGCCGGCTTGGGCTGCCCCAGCGAGCCGGCCCACTCCCAGAAGTCCTTCTCCGAGTAGGGTCGCCCGAGGCTGGAATTCCAGTCGCCTGGGGTCCAGTCGAGGTTCGGCACGATGGTGGTCTCCACCGCCACCGGCACCACGACGCCCGCCACCCAGCGATCGGTGATGCCGTAGAGCAGTTGCGTCACGAACATGCGCATGTCGACGGTTGGCCGCGCCCGCAGCGTCCCCTGCCAGCCGCCGCCCGCCTCGTAGCGCTTGATGGGCTCGATGAGCGAGACCTCGCGGCGGTTGCGGTCGAATTGCTTGTCGGTCAAGGCGATGACGTACGACGTGTCGAGCAGGAAGGCGCCGGCCGGCAGCGTGTCAGTGGTGCCGGCGCGCGCTGGCAGGGCGGCAAGGAGCGCGAGGACCGCCACCACGCCAGCGAGCCCGCGTGCCGGCAGGCCAAGCGCCGCGGGCACCGATCGGCGTCTAGCCTGCGCCGACATCACGGCGCCTCCACGCTGAGGTCGAGCAGCTGCCACTCGGCGTCCGTCGCCGGCAGCGCGCCGGTGGCGTGGTACAGCCGGCGGGCCTTGGGTTCGAGGACGACGGCGTACATCGAGTCGCTGGTGTCGACGAATCGCGGCTCGGCGACCAAGCGCTGCAGGCTCGCCAGATCCCAGGTGCCGCGCCCTTGACGGATGGCGTCGCCGAGCTGCCCAAACGTCCGCAGCGACTTGAGCCAATAGGTGCTGACGACGCGCTGCTGATCGATGCGGACGGGCACGCCGGTCGGCTCCAGCAGGGCAGTGGCGGCGGTCGCGATGGCGGGGTCCACGTCGACGAGGTTCTCGACGTAGTGCACCGACATCCGCAGCTCGTCGGCGGTATCGCCGGCAGCGGTTGGCCCAGGCGCTGAGGCCTCGCCGCCGATGACGTGGAGCCCGTCGACGGTCTTGGAGGGGATGAGCCGAGCGTCAGCGTCGACCTCGACGCCACGCATCGCGCCGCTGGCGTCGCCGAGTAGACACTGCCAGCCCATGAGGTGCTGCAGCGGCGACAACGCCGCGATGGCGCCATCGACCGTCGCCGACTGCGCGGCGGCGTGGCGCAGGGCGAAACCGATCGGCCAGCCGGTGGCGGAGAGCTGGGCCGTACTGAGCTTGCTCACCTTCGGCAGCAGGTCCTTGACGATGGCGTTGTCGAGCGTGTCTGAGAAGTTGCAGGTCCAGCTGAGGCCAGATGCGCTCATGCCGGCAAAGCCGAAGGCGATGCCCGCCCAGCTGACGGTGGCGAAGGCGGGGCCGTCTTTCGGGTGGTGGACCAAGACGAGGGTGGCGTCGCTCGAGGCGCCGGCGTCGAGCAGAGCGAAGTGCTGCGCCAATCGCAACATCCCATCCGCGCTGGCAGATCCGCGGACCGCCGCGGCGATGGGGGGAGGCTGGCTGCGGCCATCGTTCGGCGCGGTGTTGGGGACCTCGCTGGCCGCCCGAGGGTCGCCGGCGGTGGTGAAGGCGAAGCCCTCCTCGCGTCCGAAGCGGGCGTGGGCCGGCGGCGGATCGCTGACCACCGTCAGGTCTCCCGAGAACACGAGCAGGCTCATGGCCTTGGCCGCCGGCAGCCCGCCAGGCCTCGTCACCGTGACGGCCAGCCCCGTCGCGCCATCGGGCTGCGCCGCGTAGCCCGGACTGCCGGCCACGTAGACCTCAGGCGGCTTGCCGACTTCGGCCATCACGACGCGCACGGTCGCCGGGTCGACGCCGTCGGAGTCGTTCAGGACGAGGCGCACGCCGGCATCTAGCGGCACCGAGGTGGTCAGGGCGTGCGCCAAGGGCACGTAGGAGATCGCCTTGCTCGGTGCGCCCTGACCGTCCTTCATGCCGAGGAATTGCACGCTCTGCAGCCGCGGTCCGCGCGACAACCGCAACGTCGAGGCGATGGCGCGCACCGCCATGACCGTGTCGGCGAAGGTGTTGAGGACCAGCACCTGGTCGTAGGTGAGGCCGCAGCCGTCAGAGATGCCGCGCAGCTCGTCGAGCAGCTCCTGCGGCAGCGTCGTCGCCACCGAATGCGCCATCTCGACGAGCAGCTGATAGCTGAAGTTGCCGTCCTGGTACTCGGGCCGCTGGTAGTGGGTCAAGAAACCGGCGATCGCTGGCTGCTCGCGGCCGAGGTTGGCGAACAGGGCGACGTCGAGCAGCCGGGTGTAGAAGGCTCGAATTCGGTGGCGCTGCTGCTGGCCATGCTGCAGGCCGCGCTGGTAGCCGTCGCCGTGCAGGTGCAGCACCGCCCGCGTCAACGGCTCAGGCAGCGGGCTGTGGCAAGCCGAGAGCGCGCAGCAGAGGGCGCAGAGCGCCGACCGCCAATTGGCGCCACGACGGGCGCCGGTCGTGGCCCTCTGCGCGGCTGTCGCGGCCCATCTCACGGCCATCGCCTCGGCCTCCCCTGCGGCGCCGGCCGCCGCACACAGGGACGATGGCACCGGGGTGGCCGGTGGGTCAAGGCGCCGCTCGAGGCATGACCGACCCAGCGCAGCGATGCCGGCCGCGGCGCGCCTGGCCTAGGGTCCGGTGAAGGCGCTTGGGCGCGCCAAGAGCGAGACGGCGGCGCTGGCGGCCTCGACGGTGAGCGGCCAGCCGGGCTGCAGCGCTGACGCCGGCGCCTCAAGGTCGTCAAGGCCTTAGAGCCTCGCCGTGCCATCCCAGCTGCCGGTGACGAGCAGGCGCCTCTCGGCGAAGGCGAGGGAGCTGACGCGCTCAGCGTGGCCGCGCAGCGTCGCCAGCAGCAGGCCGTCGCCGCTGCGAAAGACCAGGACCCGGCCGTCCAAGTGTCCGCTGGCGACGAGCGCATCGTCAGGGCTCAGCTGCAGCCGGAGGATCCGCGGCGCCGCGGGCCGACTCTGCAGGCGCTGGGCGCCCTCGAGGTCGGCGATGGCGAAGGCGCTAGCGTCGCCGAACGCCGAGAGGGCCGCCCCACAGGTGACGGCCACCGACGCCGGGGCTCGGGCGATGGGCCGCAGCCGCGGCGACTCGGTGGCGGTCGCGTCGTCGAGGCGCCAGAGCTGGTCGCGGCCGCCGGTGAGCAGGGCGGCGCCTCCACCGCCGCAGGTGGCGCCGTCGAGGAACCCCGGGCCGAGCTGGCGGAGGGGTCGGCCAAGCGGCGCCGGCGGCTGGACCACAAGCGACTGGACGCTGTCCAGCAGCCAGCGCGTGCCGCTGCGGAGGACGCCCATGCGCCGCCCAGCCCGGTCATGGGTGTGCGGCTCTGCCACCAGCGCCGGCCAGCGCCAACGGCCAACGCCAGGTGGGCCGCTGCAGACGATCTGGACGTAGTCGCCGCCAGGCTCGAAGGCGAACTGCTTGACGGGGCCGCTGCAGACGACCTGCCGCCGCTGCGACATCCCATCGCCAATCGAGATCTCCTCAGCGACGCCGTCGCCTCGGCCCAGCAGCAAGCGCTGCCCGCCTGGCGCCACTTCGACCGCGGCGATGCCAGCGCCGGCGCCAAGAACGACAGGCCGCGGCGCCGCGGGCGGTCGCCAGCGAACCTGCGCCGCGCCTAGCGCCAGCAGGTCGCCGCTGACGTCGAAGGCCAGCGCCACCTCGCCGGCGCCACGTGCGGCGTCAAGGGTCGCGGCGAGGCCCCAATCCGCCACCTGCGTCTCGCCGAACTCACCGATCCGCAGGTTGGTGGGCTTCCGGTCGCGGTGGACGACGCCGCGGCGGTGCGCAAAGGCGACGGCACGCGCCGCCTCCAGCACGTGGCGGCACAGGGCGATGCGTGGCCCGAGGTCGAGCTCCGGGTGATCGCGGGCGGCGACGGCGTCAGCCAGGGTGCGGCCGCGGACTACGCGCATGACGTAGAAGGGCGTGCCGTCGGACCTGCGGCCGGCGTCATAGACCGGCACCACGGCGGCGTGCTCCAGCAGGGCGGTCAGCGTGGCCTCGGCCAGCAGGCGCTCCATCGCAGCTCCGCCGATCAGCGAGGTCTTGATGGCGACCTGGCGGCCGAGGACCGTGTCTTCGGCCAGCACCACCTCGCCCATGCCGCCGCGGCCAAGCACAGACAGCACCCGGTAGCGCCCAGCCGGGTCGACGACGTCGCCGACCAGCAGCCCGCTCCACGCGCTGCGCGCCGGGGCAGGCCGCCCCTCGTCCGCCATTGGCTGCGACAGCGCGGGCGCGCTCCAGGGGTCTGAGTCGTCGCCTTGCATCAGGCCCGCCCGCCCTCAGCTCTCATCGCGGAGCAGGTCGCCCGGTCGCAGGTGCAGCTCGACGAGGCCGATGCCGGCGGCGCGCACGAGGTCATCGCGCAGGCCAGCGGTCCGCAGGCGGCGACGGATGCGCGAGAGGCTGACGTCCCAGCGGCTACGCAGTGACTGGCGGTCCGACTCCTTGGGCCAGATCACACCGGCGACGCCCTCCCACTCTACCGGCGCGCCGACGACGGCGAGCTCGGAGACGATGCGCGCTAGCAGGCCGTCGAAGTGCGCCTCGACGCCGCCATCGGCCCAGACGTGCACGACGTCGTAGCGGGCGACGATGGTCATGGGCAGCGGCTCAGTGGGCGTCGCGCGGGTGTCTTGGCGCGCGGCGGCGGCCAGCGCCTCGGTGACGGCTTCGATTCGCAAGTCGCCGACATCGATGGTGTCGCCGACCGAGAGCGGCTGCGGGGCGCCGGCGCCAACCCGGACGCGCCAGCCGTCGCCGACGGGCCAGACCCAGGCGGCGGCGTCGCCGACATAGCGCTGGATCAGCGCCGGCCGCGGCGTCCGGACGAGCGACGTGGTCCCGGCCACGATCTGCCTCGGCAGCCCCGGCCCCTGCAGCGCCATCACGGTGTCTGGGAGCTCCACGCCGGCCACCGCCAGCTCCAGCCCCGGCGCCGGCTCGATGACCATGCCCTCCTCGAGGACCGCCTCGGTCGCCGGCTTGTCATCGACCACCTGGCGCCCGCGCAGGCTGAGCACCTTGAGGTCGGGGCCGCGTAGGCTGATGAGCGCGTGGGCCTCCGACACGCGCTCGTCGTCGAGGAACACCGCGGCGCTCGGCATGCGACCGATGATGTCCCCGGCGGCGACCCGCCGAAGGCTCCCGTCAGGCATCTGTAGTGTGGCGAGCGCTCTGACGTTCCTCCACAATCTCCCGCGACCGTGGCCACCGCGCGGGCGGCTCAGTCGACAGGGACCTCCTCGACGATGATGCGCGAGGTCGAATTCCAGCCGGTGTAGCCATCGTTGTCGGAGTAGCCGGCGCAATTGGCGGTGGCAAATACGATCTTGAGGCTGCCGGCCTTGATCGGGCCCGCGGCGTTCTCGGTGCAGAAGCCCTCGATGTGGTGGTGGTGGTGCAGGTCGGTGGTCGACCCTTGCAGGATGTGGGTGTAGAGGACGCCCTCGATCTGGCCCGGCTTGGCACATTCGCTGCCGTTGACGGTGAAGTACCAGCGCTTGCAGCAGGCGTTGCAGTTGTAGGCGGAGCGGAGCGTGCCATCCCAGACGATGCGCAGGGCCGTGTTGTCGTACTTCTTGACGTAGGGGCATTCGACGACGTCGCCAGAGTCATCGTTGTTGTTGAGGTTCTTCCAGGTGCACTGCTTCCAGCGGTTGCCGCTGAGCTCGGAGAACAGGCCCGGCTGGCTCTTGGCATTGCTGACCGGCACGGTGCCGACGCCAGTGCCGTTGTCACTGACGACCTTGCCGCTGACTAGGAAGTCGCCGTTCATCTGGACTTTCTTGTTTGACAAGGTCTGGATGACGATCGACCAGTTGACGATGGCGCCGTCGGTCTTCTTGGTGAGGTCGCAGATCTTGTCGTTGCCTGGGGCTTGCACCACGCAGAACTTGACGTCTTTGGCCTTCAAGGTCCACGTCCCCTTGGGGTTCACGCCGACCCATGCGCCGAGATCGCCGCTCTTCGGGGCCGTCTTGGGCAGCTCCAAGGTCAGGGTCTTGGCGTCGACGTCGCCACATGGGTCGCAGATCGTGACGCCGACCTTCTTGTCGTTGGGCGGCAGCAGCACCAGCGACAGCGTCGAGAGGTCCGAGTTGCTGACGTTGATCTTGACCTTCAGGCTCTGCGCGACGCCGATGTCGGGGAACTCGATGTTGCTGAGCGCCTCCGCGCCGGTGTTGTCGGGGATGGCGACGGCTTTGTCCTTGGCGGCGACTTCGTCGACGAACTGGTTGCTGAGCAGGTCGTTGCTGACCTCGTTGAGCCCATCGGGGACCAGTCCAGCCGGCGCGCAGGTCAGGGTGCCGTCGACGTTGACGCCGATGACCGCCTGGCCGCTCGGGCACTTGCCGGTGGGCAGCTTGATGCCGGTGATCTTGCTGCCGTCGCCGATGAGCGCGCCGGCGGTGACCGTCTTGGCGACCACGTCGCCGCTGAAGGTGCCGTTCTTGGCCTTGAGACTAGCGCCGGCGAGGTCGACGTCGTCATCGAAGATGATCTCTCCGACGCCGATACAGCCGGTGCAGTCGACGTCCAGCGCGGGCCCACCTTTCACTGTGCTTCCTGCGTAGTTGAAACCGATCTTGGCAGCCGAGACGCTGCCATTCGACAGCACGTCGCCGCCGACACAGGCGTTGCAGGAGACGCCGGCGGCGCTGGCCGCCAGCACGGCGAAGGGCACAGCGCGCAGGGGTTGCCGCGGCAAGGGCGGATCGCTGCCGACCTTGACCTCCAGCCAAGTGCCGGCGGCGGCGAGGGCCTTGGCGTCGAGCGTCTTGCTGGCGCCGAGCGCCGCCGAGAAGCGCCCGCCGGCGACGGTGAGCTTGACGGGCCCCTCGCCCCACAGCTGCGCGCCGCCAGAAGCCGCGTCGTAGGTGCTGAACTGCACGCTGTACTCGCCATCCACCGCCGGCGCGCCGCCGACCGACATCAGCGCGCCCTCGACGCCGACCTGGCCGAGGCTGGCGTGGGCGAACCCAGCGAGCGAACAGACGATGGCGACGACGAGGGATGCCAGCGGCCGTAGCTTGGAATGAGGCATTTCGGTGCCCTGTTGGTTGCGAGGGAGGGGCCAACGGCGCCGAGCGACCGCCATGGCCGAGGGGATGATAGCGGTTCCGCGCCGCCCACACTACCCAGCCGCGCGGCGAGGCCGCTGGTGGCGTTTAGACTCTGAAGCCGTCGTGGTCGGCGTGCGACAGTGACGCCGTGTGCGAGATTGACAGCGCCTCGAAGGAGAAACGACACTTGGGGTGAACGGGACCGCGCGGCGCAGCCGATGGCAGGGTCGCCAAGGGTTGAGGATGCCTATCAGCTCACTCCATGCATCGCCGCCGCGAGTCGTCGCCGCCAAGGACACGGTCGCAAGCGCCGGCACCATCGCCATGGGCGGGCCGAATGAGCGGCTTTGGATCGGGCTGCGCCACGACGCCCGCGACGCTTGGCTGCTCGTCGCCGCCGGGGTCCAGGCGCTGCTGAGCGTCGGTCTCATCGCTACGGTGGTCGGCGAGGGCACCCTGACGCGCCTGCTGGCGGCGCCGCTGCTCGGCGGCGGAATCTGGTGGAACGCAAATACGATCGCGCACATCCATATACACCGGCCGTTCTTCCGCGCCCGCGGCTTGAACCGCCTTTTTGCCGGTTGGCTCTCGCTAACGACGTTGATCCCACAGACGATCTGGCGGCATCGCCACCTGTGGCACCACACCGGCAAGGCCGGCCCTCCGCCGCCGCTGCGCGCCAGCCCGCAGCTCGCCGCCGAGTTCCTCAGCATCGCCACCCTGCTGGCCGTGGTCGCCGTCGTCGAGCCCGCGACGCTCGGGCTGGTGATCGCCCCGGCGTTCGGCGTCGCCATGTTGCTCTGCCAGCTGCAGGGCCACTACGAGCACCACGAGCGCGGCACAGCGCTGCCGGCTGGCATCAGCCACTACAGCCGGTGGTACAACTTCTTCTGGTTCCACGACGGCTTCCACATCGAGCACCACCTGGAGCCGGCGCGACACTGGACGGCGTTGCCGGCACTGCGCGAGGCCGCCGGCGCCATCCCCAACGGAGGCGCCAGCGCGCTGCCTCCCGTCCTGCGCTGGGGCTCGTCGCAGCTCGAGCGCCTGGAGTCCTTTCGCAACGACGCGCTCGGCGGCCTGGAGCGGCTGGCGATGGCGTGGCCGGCGCTCGGCGTCTACATGGTCGAGAGCCACCGGCGCGCCTTCGCGACGCTGCTGGCCAGTCGCGGGCTGCTGGACGCCAGCGCGCCGTTCATGGTCGTCATCGTCGGCGGCGGCCTCTTTCCGCGCACGCTGTTCGCGCTGGCGCCGCTGTTGCCGCAGGCGCGCTTCCGCGTCGTCGATGGCAGCGCCGAGAGCGTCACCCACCTCATGGAGCGCCTCGCTGACGCGCCGGCGCTGCATTCACGCGTGGAGATCGTGACCGCCGACTTCGACGCCGAACGTTACGCCGACAACGCCGCGCTGGTCGTCCTGCCGCTGGCGCTGCGGGGCTCGGCGGCGACGCTGGCCGCCCGCTGCCCCTGCCCTGTCGTCGCACACCGTTGGCTCTCTGCTGGCCGCATTGGGCCGAGCACCACCATCAGCCTGTGGCTATGGAAGCGCCTCGACTGGCTAGCGCCTTTGTCTGCGAACCCGCTGCCGCCGGGCTCCGCTGTGAGGTCGCCGCTGACGCAACCGCAGCCGACGCGGGGCCGACCGTGAGCAGCAAGCGGCGGGCGCGGCGCGGGTGCGCGGCGAGATGAAGGCCGTCGCGCCAGCAGTCCAGGCGCTGCGGCTGCACCGTCACCCGGCGCTGCTGCGTCGCTACGGCTGGCTGCCGCACGATCTGCTCGATGGCGCCGTGGCGGCCGCGACCTCAGCCCGCTTACCCGGCCCTCTGCGCCGCGCCCTCATCGCCGCCTGGGTGGCGCGCGGCGGCATCGATCTGACAGAGGTCGAGGTCGAGGATTGGCCAACCGTCGAGGCCTTTTTTCTCCGGCGGCTGCGGCCAGAGGCACGTCCCATCGCCGCCGGGCTGGTCTCGCCGGTCGA
>SXNM01000326.1 GCA_005777155.1 Pseudomonadota bacterium
ACGCACTGGGCGCGCGTTCAACCGACGCCGCCGGCGCCGGAAGCCCCTGGCCGCGACCGCACGAGGCGGCCGGGGCGGGCGCCGGTCAGCACGCCGTCTTCGGCGATGACGACGCCGGAGCAGAGCGTGGCGCGGTAGCCGTCGGCGCGCTGCAGCAGGCGCTGACTACCGGCGGGCAGGTCGGCCACGAGGTGCGGCGGCTGCAGCTGGAGGCGCGCCAAGTCGATGATGTTGACGTCGGCCTTCCAGCCCGGGCGCAGCTGGCCGCGATCGGCGAAGCCAAGGAACTTGGCCGTGTCCGCGCACTGCATCTGGATGACGCGAGCGAGCTCGAGGCCGCCGCCCGGGCGTGACCGGCCGCGATCGCGCGCCCAGTGCGTGAGCAGAAAGGTCGGAAAACTCGCATCGCAGACGGTGCCGACGTGGGCGCCGCCGTCGGAGAGGCCGGGCAGCGCCAACGGGTGGGTCAGCATCTCGCGCACGTTGTCGAGGTTGCCCTCGCCGTAGTTGTAGAGCGGAAAGTAGAGCAAGGCGCGGCCGTCGTCGCCGAGCAGGGCGTCATAGAGGGCTTCAAGGACCGGGACACCCTGCGCCTGGCAGGTGACGCCGAGGCTCCTGCTGAGCGGCGGCTCATAGTCGGGGATCGCGCCCAGCGAGAAGATGCGGAAGGCCAGCTGGTCGAGGCGGGCCAGCAACAGGTCGGCCAGCGGCGGGATCGCGCTGCCATCGCCGGCCAGCGGCTGGTGTCGCTCGGCGAGGATCCGCGCCCGAAAGGCCGGATCGCGCATCGCCCGCACCCGCTCGTCGAGGGGCGACGTCGCGATGGCCTTGTAGGAGGGAAAGCCCATGAACGGATGAAACGTGGCCTGCAGGCCGAGCAGCACGCCGATGGCCCGGGCGCCCACCTGGACCCGCAGATCGACGCCCTCGGCGTGGGCCGCCTCGACCCGCTGCAGGATGCGCCGCCATTGCCCTGGCGCCTGGTCGCGCTGCATCAGCGAGATCGACATCGGCCGGCCGGCGGCGCGCGCCATCGCGAGCAGCAGGTCGAACTCGGGATCGAAGCGCTCGGGCCCCTGGAACATGTCGAAGTCGCTGACCGCCTGGAGCACGCCGCGATCTCGGCTGCGGAAGGCGCCAGCGAGGCCGACCAGCTCGTCGAGGCGCGCCTCGGCCGCCGGCGTGTGCTCGCCGCGGTTGCTGCGGTGGTTGTCCGTGCGCCCGGTGGAGAAGCCGACGGCGCCGGCGTCGAGCGCCTCGCCCAGCAGGCGCGCCATCCCGGCGATGTCCTCGGCGGTCGCCGGCTGGTCATGCAGCGCGCGTTCGCCCATGACGAACACCCGCAGCGGGTCGTGGGTCACCTGGGCGGCGATGTCGATGGCGCGCGGCTTGCGGTCGAGCGCGTCGAGGTACTCCGAGAAGCGCTCCCACTCCCAAGAGATGCCCTCGGCCAGCGCGCCGCCGGGGATGTCCTCGACGCCCTCCATCAGCGCGATGAGGCGCTGGCGGTCGGCGGCGCGCACAGGGGCGAAGCCGACGCCGCAGTTGCCCATCACCGCGGTGGTGACGCCGTGCACGGAGGACGGCATCAGGTCGGCGTCCCAGCTCACCTGGCCGTCGTAGTGGGTGTGGAGGTCGACGAAGCCGGGGGTGACGATGCAGCCGCGGGCGTCGAGCTGGCGGCGGCCGGGGCCGAGCGCGGCGCCGATGGCGACGATGCGGCCGCCGTCGATGGCGAGGTCGGCCTCAAATGGCGCTCCGCCGCTGCCGTCGACGATGAGGCCGCCGCGAATGACGAGGTCATGGCTCATCGGCCCTCCCGTAGCTCGCCGCCGTCGCGGCGCTCCGCACAACCGTGTCGTCTGCGAGGTCGGCGAAGACTCCGCGGGCGCGGACGACCCTCTGTGGGTCCAGCGCCGAAGCGAAGGCCCGCAGCGCGGCAAGGTAACCTGGATCGAGCTTGGCGTGGAAGTGCGGCCCCCAGCTGCCGCCCCAGCGGTATGGCAGCACCGAGAGGCCCGAGAGCGCAGCGCGGCCGGCCTCGAGCAGGGCCAAGATCTCCTGCTCTTCGCCAGCGTCGTTCGGCTGCATGGCGAAGTGCATGCCGACGTTGACGTGCTCAGGCGCGGCGTAGACGGCGACCCGCAGGCTGTGGTGCGGCAGCGCCTGCGCGCGCTGCTGCAAGGCGAGGGCGCAGTGGAGGGCGCCGGGCAGGTCGCGCCACGCGAGATCGACGTCGAGCGCCGCGAAGCGCAGGCCCGCGAGGCGCGATCGGGTGGCGCCCATCGGGCCCTGCCAGCGCCACACCGGGCGCCGCGAGTCGTCGAAGCGCTCGACGTCCATGGCGAAGCCAGACGACTGGATGATCGCCGCGGCGGCCTCAGCGCGCCCGTTCGCCTCGGCGGGGTCGCGGGGGCTGTGGAGGCGCATGTCGAGCTGCCAACCAGGCGGGGCTCGCGGCCCAATCTCTTGGACGAGGCGCAGCGTGTCGTAGGTGCGGGGCTCGCGCAGCGCCTCCAGCAAGGCGACCAGCGACGCTTGGCCGACCGGCCGGAGGGAGGCGCGGACCTGGGCGCGGGCGCCGATCGGCTCATGGCGAACGGCGACGGCGGTGATCACGCCGAGCGCGCCCTCGGCGGCGATGAAGAGGCCGGTCAGATCGGGCAAGCCGACGCTGGTCGCCGGCGGCGCTCCGAGCACCGCACAAGCGCCGGTGGTCAGGGCGACGCCGCTGCCGAGCGCGACGCGCAGCCCAGCGACAAGGTCCGGCGCAGCGGCGCGCGCCATGCCAACGCCGGCGGCCATGCCGGTGGCCACCAGGGCGCCGATCGAGGTCTCGCCGAAGCCGTCGGGATGGGCGGCAAGGCATCGCCCGCTGCGGCGCAGGTGATCGTCGAGCACGCGGACAGGCACGCCGGCGCCACACCAGAGCGCGGCGCCATCGGCCGGCACCTCGGGCAGCGCGCGGAGGCGATGGGTCCGTAGCGCGACGGCGTCGGTGAGATCCAGCGGCTGCCAGTACGCCGTGGCCTCCCCGCAGGCGACGACCTGGACGCCGTGGTCACGGCAGAGCGCGATGACGGCGGCGACCTCCGCATCGTCAGCCGGCGCTACCACCGCCAGCGGCGTGCCGAGGGGGTGGCCGCAGATGTCGGTGCGGAGGTCGAAGGCGCCGGCAGGGTCACTCGCCTCGGACAAGCCACCAGGGGCGAGGCGGGCGCGCAGGGCGGCGCGCAGGGCGTCACTCACGGGTGCGGCGCTCAAGCCTGCGGCGCGCACGTCTGGTCCACGGCCTCGGCCTCCTCGACCGCGCCCATGCAATGCAGCCGGTAGCCGACCTTGCAGACCTCACGGAAGGCCGCATCGGCGCTGAGGCCGAGCGTCCGCGCGGCGAGGTCTTGGGCGAGCTCGCGCAGGCTGAGGCGACCGTCCATGCGCTCGGGCAGATCGGCGAGCGCCTGCGGCAAGTACAAGCGCTTGGCGGTGGGCAAGCCGCCGACGCGCGCGCCGGGCTCGCCAAGGTCGAGTCGGGCGACGGGCGCTAGGCGACCGCTGCCGGTGCGTGGCAACGCGAAGGGCCGGCTGCTGACGTCGTCGCGGAGCCGTAGGACCGGGTTGCGGCGGACGAACTTGCGCGCGCTGTCGACGCCCTCGCGGATCGAGCGCCCGGCGAAGCGGCCGGCGTCGCCGAAGAGCTGCTCGCCGACGTCTAGCAGGAAGCGCCCGCCGAACGCCGACACCGCGTCTTCGTAGAGCGCGCTGCGGGCGGAGAACCCGGTGAAGAACGCCACAAAGGCGTCGCGGTCGTCGCCGTCGGGCACCACCGTGCTGGCGCGCAGCTCGGCGGCGCACTGACTCCACCACGTGTGGACCGATGGGTTGAAGGCGTAGAACAGGTAGGCAACATGCCGAAACGCAGACAGGTTCTCGCCGACGACGGTGGCATAGGAGGACAGCGCGAGGTCTTCATCGCAGTCGTCATCGAGGACGCTACAGAGGGCATAGGCGAGGAATTGCGCGTGGGTCTGGCCGAGGAAGCAGCCGACGCTGAGGATGGCGTCGACGAACCCGCCAGCGTCGCCGCAGAGGGCCCATCCGGGGCCGTGCAGGCGGGTGCAGGTGTAGCTGTATTCGGCGACGGTGTGGACGAGCTTGCCTTCGTCGCGGTGGTCGCAGAGGGTCGCCTCAGCAAAAAGCGTCTCGAACTCCGGCAACTCGCGCAGGCGGGCCTCATAGAAGGCCTGGGCATCGCTGCCGCCGACGGCGCGGTAGGTGTCGAGGCGGGTGATGAAGCCGACGCTCGTCACCTCGGGGCTGATCGGGATGACCCAGAACCAGCCGTAGGGGTGGGTCAAGATGAGCGTCCGCTCGGAGCCGGGCAGGCCTGTCAGCGCCTCGGTCTTGCGCATGCCGCGCAGGTAACCAAAGACGGCGATGTTGCGGAGGGCGTCGTCGATGCGCTTGCCGCCGAGGGCCTGGGTCAAGGGGCCATGGCCGCCGGCGCAGTCGATGACCCAGCGCGCCCGCAGGGAGGCCTCCTGGCCGGTGTCGTCGACGATGCGCACCCCGATCGCCGTCTCTCCCTCGAAGATCACCTCGTGGACCTTGCAGCCTTCGTGCATTGCGGCGCCGAGGCCGCGGGCGTTGTCGGCCAAGATCTGGTCGTAGCGCGGCCGGTCGACGTGCCAGGTATGGTGCAGGTGGTAGCCCTCGGGCGCCCGGACCAGCTCTTCGCCCTCGGACCACAAGAATTTGACCGGCGATCGGCGGTCGCCCCAGATGAAGGTGGCGCCGTACTTGTTGACGAAGCCGGCCGACTCCACGGCGTCGAGGGCGCCCATGTCGGCCAGCACGCGGTTGATGTCGACGACCAGCGACTCGCCGATCTTGTGGCGCGGAAAGCGCTGCCGCTCTAGGACCACGACCCGGGTGCTGGGCCGGTGACGGCGCAGCAACGAGGCCAGCGTCAGGCCAGCCGGGCCGGCGCCGATGATGACGACGTCGACCGCGGATGGCAGGCCGCTGACGCCGAGCACTTGGGCAGGGGACTTCAGCGCCGGCTGGGCGTCAGTCGCGCTCATCACTGCCCTCGCGGAGTGGGCGCCGCAGCGACGCCCGCGCCTTGCGCTGCCCACCGGCGTCGGCGCAGCAAGAGCCCCATGGCGCCGAGGAGGGCCAGCAGGCCAGCGTTGCCCAAGATGTCGGAGCCTTGGCCGTGGCGTAGCGCGGCGCCGCAGCCCGTGCCGCCCTCGCCGCTGCCGAGCCCCGGGACCGGCGGAAGACTGCCTGGTGCGTCGAAGCTGGCGCCGCCGTCGGCCACCCACGGCTCGACGACCGGCAGCGGCTGGGCCTTCCAGACGTCGAGCCACTGGCCCATGGGCCGGATGTCGGCGTTGCGCGCTTGCAGCATATCGAGCGTGTCGATGAAGGACTGCGGCGTGACGTAGGAGTCGAGCGGGGCCTCGGGATCGGCGCGGTGGTACACCAAGATGAGCCACGCGCCGTCGAGCTCCTCGGCCTGCTTCACCCAGCTCTCCACCTCGGCGACGCTGGTCGTGTTGGTGACGACGTAGGCCTTGAGCTTGCTGAGATCGTAGGGCAGCAGGTTGAGCCCGGGCTCCACGGTGCGGACGTAGCTGTAGGTCTTCCGAGCGCGCTCGGCGCCGGTGGCCGTGTAGGAGCCGTAGGGCCAAGCGAAGCCTGGAACCATGGTGCCAAACGATTCAAGGGCCTTGCGCGACAGCTCGAGGTTCTCGTCAAGCTCTGCGGCCGTCGCCTTGGCCATGTCTTGGTGCATCAGGGTGTGACTGGCGACCTCGTGACCGGCGCCGAGCAGG
Source organism: Pseudomonadota bacterium (assembly GCA_005777155.1). Taxonomy (GTDB): domain Bacteria; phylum Myxococcota_A; class UBA9042; order UBA9042; family UBA9042; genus SXNM01. The sequence goes on from SXNM01000326.1 coordinate 5,838, forward strand.
TCGCGGACGCGCTTGCTGCCGACGTAATCGGCGGTGTAGCCGACGCGGTCGATGTAGCCGCTGATGATGAAGTGGGTGGCGCGCAGGCCCCGGGCGTCGAGCTCTGGCACGAGGTAGGCGTAGGCCGAGACCCAGCCGTCGTCGAAGGTCAGCGAGACCTTTGCGGGGTGTTTGGCGGCGCTGGCCTGGGTCACCGCCTGCAGGTCGTCGACCTCGACGCGGCCGGTGGCGGCCATCACCACCATCAAGCGCGCCGTGGCGGCGAAGGCCGGCACCGACATTGAGGCCTGCACCTTTGCCCAGCCGGTGGACGGCGCCGGGACATCTTTGACCAACACCCACTGCGACTTCGGGGTGCCCTTGCCGTCAGCGCCCTCGGCCAGGGCCATGACCCGGCAGGGCACGTCGCTGCGCAGCTGCAGCGAGACGGCGAGCGTCGCCGCGGGCTGCACCGTGAAGGGGGCGCTCCACCACTTGGCGTCGCCGTCGTCGTAGCCCTTGCCGGCCGCCACGGTGGCGTCGATGCGCAGACAGCGGGCGCCGACGGCGCAGTCGCCCTGCAGCCAGGTGAAGGTCGGCGTCACGGCGCCCCAGGTGTTGGTCGACCAGGCGGCGGGCTTGCTCGGGTCCTTGGCGTCAGGCTCCTCCATGGACGGATTGGCGACGAGGTTCGGCCCGGCCTCCGCGGCAAAGGACGTGGGCGCGAGGGCGAGCGTCGCGACCAGCCAGGGCAACCTTGCGAGTCGGCGTCGCGGCCGGCGTTGAGCGGTCACGGTGACTCCAGCTCGGCGTAGCGGGCCTGCAGCGCCTGAAAGGCCGGTTTTCGCCGCTCGACGGATGCGACGGTGGTCCAGGTCGGCCAGCTGTACATCGGCAGCGCCGATGTGGGGATCGGCGTACCGGGCTGCCACGCCGCGCGCGGCGCCGCGTCGACCACCTGCAGCGTGCCGCCGGCGTCGCGGCGGGCGCTGAGGACCAGGGCCTGGACGCCCTCGGTGGGCTTGGCGGCGAAGCCCGCGACCTTTGGGTCTTTGTAGAGGACGTGGCGGCCGGCGGGGTCGGTGATCCAGAGCGCATGCCAGGGCAGACGCACCTCGACGACGCCGAGCGGGCCCGCGTGCACGTGGCTCTGGGTGTCGACCGTGGCGTCGCCATAACGCAGCGTCCCGGCTTGATAGTAGCGCTTGACCGGGACCACCGGCTTGGCCTCGGCGATGTACTGCGCGTTGTTGTTGACGATGTGGCTGGCGAGCTGGAACTTGCCGTTGTCGTTGGGCTCGGGCCAGCCGCCCTTGCCGCCGCCGCCGTTGAGGAGCGGTGTGGGGTCGTAGTGGTCGTCGACGCGGAGGGTGTAGAGCTTCTGCGCGTGGTCGATCGTCAGCCACAGCTCAAAGCCGAGGTCGGGCGCGGTCTGCAGCGCTGGCACCTCCAGCAGGCGGCGGTCGCCGGTGGCGCCTGCGCTGGTCGAGAGCCCGACCAGGATGACGCTGTCGAGCAGGCGCGTCGCACCTTCGGGCGTCCCCGCGCCGCCGGGGCCGAGCTGGATCTTCAGGTACAAGTACGCGGGATCGTAGGCGAGCTGCACGCTGGCCAAGCTACGCAAGGCGTCCTTGCCGTCGCCCACCGGCTGCGCGGCTTGGAGGGGCTGTTCGGCGAGGGCGAAGGTGTTGCTGCCGGCGGCGGAGGGGGCCGGCCAGTCGGAGGGCTTGCCGTCGACCGCGCGGGAGAGGCCCGGTACCGGCCAGTAGCTGACGACGCCGAAGCTCTCCTCTGGGCTGGTGACGTCGTACCAGAGGCGACCGGAGTCGGCCGGCAGCATGGTCGAGTTGGTGACCCACGTCCGCTTGAACCACTCGTCGATCCACTCAAACACGATGGTGCCGGCGGCGTTGGCGGCGACGGCGGCGTCGATCTGGTCGACCAAGATCGCGGCCTGCTCCACTTCGTTGTAGCCGCCGTGGTTGGAGGCGTGCTCGTTGACGTGGGCGACGCCCATGCTGGACGGGACGCCGAGCTCGCTGATCAGCAGCGGCACGCCCTTGTGGTTCGCCTTGAGGTCGAGCAGATAGCCCAAGTAGCTGTTGACCTTGCCCTTGCTGTCGACGGTCTTGGTGTAGCCCGGGTCGTGGATGATGAACTCCGGGTTGAACGGGTAGACGTGGTAGCTGACGTAGACGCCGCGATCAAAACCTCGCAGCGGCTGGTACTTGCCAAAATCGCACTGCACGACGTCTTGGGCGAACGTCGTCGGCTCGGTCGGGTGCACGATGGGGTCGAGCGCCGGCCAGTTGCTCCAGCCCACGGGATAGTCACGGCCCCAGCGCTCGTGGCAGCGGGTCATGACGAGGTCGAGGCCGCGGGCGACCCAGCCTTCGGTCGGCGAGCCTTTGTCCATGCGCAGATAGCGCCCCTCGTACCGGGTGTAGTCGCCGTAGCGCAGGTCGCCGGCGCGCACCGCGACGCCGTCCATCTCGTGACCTGGCAGCAGGCCCATCAGCCAGGGCGAGACGTCGGCGTCGTAGGTGCCGTGGGCCTTGCCCTTGCGCTCGGCGATGGCCGTGTCGCCATGGACGGCGTCGACGACGTAGGCGACCTCTTCTTCAAGTTGCTCCGTCTTTTCGCTGATGTAATCGCAGCCGATGGTCACGCCGCTGACGTGCTTCTCTTGCGTGGTGCAGTGTTCGATCTCGTCGAGCCAGATGCCCTGCAGCAGGTAGAGCGGCGCCTCGCTGTGGTCGAGGTTCCACTCGCGGAGGGCCCGATAAAAGACGGGATAGTGCAACGTGTAGACGCGGATCAGGTCGACGTTGGCCTCGCGCAACCCTTGGAACCAGCGCAGGTAGTCGTCTCGGCTGGCCGAGAGCTCGCCGGGGTAGAAGCCTGGCTTGGCGATGGCGAGGTTCATGCCGCGCGGCAGCCAGCGGCGGAAGCCCGTGCCGTCGCGGTCCAGCTCGAAGCGGTCGCCCTTGGCGCGAAACTCCGTGATGGGCGCGTCGGCTCCCGGATCGCTGCAGGCGGGGAGGCAGGCGCCAAGGCCGGCAGCGACGCACGCCGCCAGGGTGGTCAGCAGCGCAGACAGTGCCCGCCCATTGGCTCGCGGCGCGGCACGTCGTCCGCCTGCTTTGGACGTACACAGCAGGTGGGGGTCGTGACAGATCATCAACTCTCCTGGCGCGACCGCCGGGCTCGCGATCGTGGCAGTACCCGCGGGCAGGCGCAAGCGAAGGGGCGGCAAGCCGCTGGGCCGGTAGGCCGGCAAGGTGTGGCGTGGTCTTGGAATGTGGCGCCGACCGCGCTACATGATCGAGCCGCGCTGGAGCACATTCGCCCCCGGCCCCGGAGCCTCCCATGCAGAAGCACAACGCTGTCATGCTCGCCTTTGTCGCTGCCGGCGCGCTGGTG
>SXNM01000327.1 GCA_005777155.1 Pseudomonadota bacterium
CGCCGGCTCGCCGGCGGGCCCGGCGAGGGCGAGATGGGCTAGCTCGCTGAGCTCTTGCGCGAGGTCGAAGGCGTTGGGCTCCAGCTGCAGGCCCTCCATCAGCAGCGCCGCCCGCGCCTGCGCCGTCTGTTGCCCCTTGCCGACCGCTAGGCGCGCCCGAACCACCGCCGCGTCGCGCGGGTCGATCGCCGCCGCCCGCTCCAAGTGCTCCATCGCTGGCCGCAGCGCGCTGACCCCGCCCATGCTGGCCAGCGCCGCCGCCCACGCCATTCGCCCGCGCACACCATCGCAGCGCCCGCCCGGCGCCGCGGCCATGGCCTCGGCTCGACGAATTACGGCCTCGTGGTCGCCCCGCGCTTGGGCCTCCTCAAGCGCGATGTAGAGCGCGGCGCAGGTGGGTCCGGCGCGCACCACCGGATCGGCTGCGTTGCCGTCGCCATCGGCGGGCGCGTTCGTCGCGGCTGCCGCTCCCTGCCCGGTGCCCGCCGTCCGCGCCGGCGATGTCGAAGGCGCGTAGTCGCGCGCCAGCCGCGCGGCTCGACTGTCTTTGCCTGCGTGAACGGCTTCGCGCCATGCTCGCAGGGTCGACGCCGCGCTGCTCTCGTCGCGTTGCCAGGGCCCCTCCAACGCGGCCTGGATGCCGGCGAAAGTCGGCCGGTAGTCGGCGTCGAACCGCGCGAGACGGCTCCGCAGCCACGCCGCGAACGCCGCGTCGAGCGCCGCCGCCGACTGGCCGTAGATCGCCTGCACCAGGGCCGGAGTCGGTGTCTCGTCCTTGTGGCCCGCCACCAACTGCCGCAGCTTGTCGAAGCCGAAGCTCTCTTCTAGGTAGCGCACGAGGAAGAACGCCTGGTAGTAGGCCAGCATGATCTCCTGACCCGATTTGGCCTGAGTGAACGCAAGGTTAAAGGTCGAGATCTGCGCCAGCCTGCCGGAGCCGAGGCGATCGTAGAGGGCCCGCTCGAAGATCATGTGGTAGCGGGGGTCGAGCCGCTCGGACTCGCGCATCGCTAGACCCTCGGTGAGCCAGCGTGGCACCCGGCCTGAGGTCGCCTGAATGTGGAAGACGTGCGCCAGCTCATGGTGCAGCACCAGCTTCCAGTTGAAGGGCTCCTCACTCGGCGAGCGGCTCGTAATCAGGTGACCGAAGCAGACCGCGTGGGCGCCCAGCCGCGGCAGACCGACCGTCCGCACGCTGAACTGCTCCGTGGTCGGAAAGACCTCAACCTGCAGCGGGCGCGACGGTGAGAACCCATAGCGAACCGCCAGTTGGTCGTGGCTCTCCTGGAGGAAGGGCAGCACCGTGCGCTCGTACGCCAGCCGCTCGCTGCGGTGGACGCGCAGATCGACCGCCCCCCCGGTGAGTAAGTCCATCTGCCGCAGCACGCCGTCGTAGAGGACCTGCAGCACGTTGGCCGTGCGGACGTGGTAGGGGTCGAGCTTCGACGCCTGCAGCAGGTGCTTGCGCGCGCCGTCATCGTCGGCCATGCGCGACAGGCCGAGGCCGAGCGCCGCGTGGGCCCGCCCGTCTTCGGGGTCGATGGCGATGGCCTCACGCAGCGTTGACACCACCTCCCGGTAGCGGTGACCGAGCTCAAGGTAGTGGGCGGCGACCACCAGCGGGCGGGCGTCGCTCGGGTGGACCGCGAGGGACGCCGCCATCGCCGCCTTTGCCGCTCGGGCGTCGTCGCGCAGCAGGGCGAGCGTCGTCCGCAGCGTCAAGACCTCGCGGTGCTTGGGCGCCAGCGTCGCCGCCTTGTCGACCAGCGCCCGCGCCTTCGCGGTCTCCTCGTCGTGCAGCGCCACCTCAGCGCGTAGGCAGAGGGCGCGAATCGACTCGGGCGTGCGCTGCAGCAGCGCGTCGAGGCGCTGCCGGGCCTTGTCGATGGCGTGGTCGCTGTCGAGGTCGATGCGCGCCATGCCGAGCGTGGCGTCGGCCTCGTGAGAGTCGAAGGCCAGCGCCTTGCGGAAGGCGATGTCGGCGTCGCGGAAGTTGTACTTCGACAAAAAGAGCACGCCCCAAGCGCCCTCCACCGCCTTGCGCTCAGCGTCGGTGGCCGCTGCCTCGCTCGCCTCCGCCATCACCTCGTTGGCGTCCTTGAAGAAGTCGTTGAGGGCGAGTGACCGCGCCACCGCGACCAGATCGAGGGCGGCGCTCACCTTGCCGTCCTGGTAGAGATCGGCGAGCGGGTCGAGCAACCGCCGCGCCGACACCGCCTGCCCGACGCTGTAGAGCGCCTCGCCCAGCAGCACCTGCAGCGGCAGGTCCAGCGCCGCACCGCGCTTGCGCGCCGCGACCGCCTGCGTCAATACCTGCAGCGCGCGCCCGCGATCGCCCTCGTCGAGCTCAAAGCGTCCGAGGACCTTGGCGCATGTCGCGTCCGGCAGGCAGGTGGCGAGCCTCGCCCGGGCATCGGCTGTCTTGCCCAAACGCCAAAGCGCCTCGCCGAGCGCTGCGGCGAGCGCCGGCGGCGGCTTGCCACCGGCCAGCGGCTGCAGGAGCTCAACGACGCGGCCGTCTTCGCCGTGGAGGCGGGCGTCGGCAGCCCGCCGCAGGGCGTGGTCAATCGCCTCGGGCGTCGGCGCCTCTAGCGGCGCGGTCGGGGCGGGGGCGGCGCCCTTGTCGCTCGTCGGTGGCTTGCCGGCGGCTGCTGCGGGGGTCGCCGTCCAGGCGTCGAGGCCGCCACCGCCGAGCGCCGCGAGCAGGGCAGCGCAGAATACGCCCGAACGCGAGGCGAACCAACGCCGCTGGCGCCGGAGGCCGGCTGAGGCTCCGCCGGCGGGCTGGGTCTTCAGAGCCCTTCGGCGATCTTCCACGCCCCGTCCTCGCGCAGCAGCTTCATCTGCGCAAAGTCGTTCCACATCTTATACGACTCTTTGCCGCCCTCGGTCAGCAGCGCCCGCCCGACGTACTCGAATTCGGCGTTGGCGTTGTCGCCGTCGATGTCGATCGCCAGCAGGCGAATGCGAAACTGCACGCGCTTGACGTTGGCCTGCAGCTTGGGGAGCACCTCGGCCTCGAGCCTGTCGATGCCGTAGTCGTCCTTGTCGGTGTCGGTGGTGCCGCTGTTCTCGTAGTAGCGCTTGCTCACCAGCGCACGCAGCGCAGGCACGTCGCGGTCCTCGACGGCCTTGTGGTAAGACACCAGGACGTGATGAATCGCGCGGTTCTCTGGCGTCGCCGGCACTTTCTTCCCCGCGTCAAGGTAGCCGGGGCCACAACCCGCCGCGCAGAGCAGGAGCCCAGCCAGCGCAACGGGCATCGCCCACGCCCGCACGCCGGGCCGCCGCTCGCCGCGCCGTCCGCCGACCGTCATCTCGACTTCGCCCATCGTCTCGATCCTCCGCCGGCGCTCTCACCGCCCAGCCCCCGTTGTCGTCCTTGCGGGGCCCGGCGTCAACCTTCCAAGCCGGCGGCCACCCTAGGCGCTACCGCGCGCCCTGAGCGCTCGACTCGACACTGCAACAAGGCGCCGTCCGTCGCCATTCCCCGCCGCAGCTGCGGGCTCAACTCGCGGCGGCGTCGAGCTCGATGTCGACGAGCCGCCAGGGCGAGCAGTCCAGGTGCAGGTGATCCTCGTGGCCCGGATACCCTGGACCGAGCACGACGCGAAAGACGTGGCGAGCCGCGACCAACGCCCGCCCGAGGTCGTGCAGAAAGGCCCGATGCGTGGCGTCGGCCGGCCGCTCGCTGCGCCAGTGACGCACGACCCTCACCTGCTGCGAGCCGTGCAGCGCTCGAACCAGCTGCGGCCGCACTGCGCGTGGCGCCGGACCGAAGTCGAAGCCGGCGATGTCGATGCCGTTGGCGAGCCCATGCTCCGATATCAGCGTCGGCCAACCGCCGATGCGTCGGCAATTATGGGTGCCTATATGGCGGACCAGCCGCGGCGGCCGGCCGTAGTGCTTGACCGCGACCTGGACGACGATGGCCTCGAAGGCGGCGAGATGCGGCGCGAACGCCTCCGCGACCGTCACCGCGCTCTGGTAGCGCAGGTGCGTCCCGCCATAGCGGACCTTGGCCACCTCCGGGCAGCGGAACCGGCCGCGCGCTGGCACGGTGCGCTCGACTCCGTCCAGCGGGTAGGGCGCTTCTGGCCGCAGCGGGTCGGGCCCGGTCGCCGCCGCCGCCAATGATGGGCACAAGAGCGCGGCGGCGGCGCACCAGCGCGCGACGAAAGGCGTCTGCATGGCCCGGCGGCGACATGTCCCCTGCGGAGCGCTGGTGAGGGAGCTTGGCATATCGCCTCCTCTGGAGCGGGAGGGCCCCATCGGCTGAGACGCGCGAGCACGGGACACGGTTCAGCCGCGGTCGACAATTCCCAGCCCGCTGACCAGCCGTCGCGCTTCAACCAGGTCTCTCCCACCCTCGCCGCGCCGCTTGTGACTCCGCCGACAGCCGCCTAGCCTCGCCATCCACGCACCGGCCAAGCTGCCGGCCACCTCCGCCGAGCCACGTGGCGTCGCTGGACGCCGCACAGGAGCATCCCGTGACGACCCCGCCCACGCTCAACGCCGCGCCCCAAACGCCGATCACGCCGCTGCAAGTCACCTACGCCACCCTCGCGCTCGCCGGCCTTATCGGCACATGGGGCTTCAACCTCGAGTACTTGCGGACACCGGGCGCCGACGCGCTCGGCTTTGTCGCCGGCGGATTCGCCAACCCTGCGGCCTCCTCGCTGACGGTCGACCTCGTAACCGCGGCGACCGCGTTCCTGTTCTGGTCCAACGTGGAGGCCCGCCGACTGCGCCTGCGCAGCTGGTGGTGGGTGCCGGTGGTGACGCTGGCGATCGCGTTCGCCGTCGCCTTTCCGCTCTTCCTGCTACAGCGTGACCGCGCGCTCCAGGGCGCGAGTGCCCAGCGCTGAGCGACGACGACAGACCACCGGCGCTCGCTACTCGAAGCGCAGGTTGTCGACGGCGAGCACCGAGCTGAATACCTCGTCGTAGACGTCGGAGGCGATGAAGGTCAAGAACACCTTCGAGCCCAGCTTACCGGGTTGCAGGATGGTGCCCTGCTTGCAGCCCGACATCTTGGCCACCGGGTCGCCCTGGTCAGGCAGCCCAAACGCCTTGGTGGCGATGCCGGTATTGCCGACGATGTTGACGCTCGTGAGGACGCCGCCGACACCGCCGAGTGGGCTGGAGATGGCCGCCACCGCCAGATCGTCGTAGTTGGTGCCGTCGTAGTTGGTGCCGAGCGACTCGTCGAACTCGGCGGAAGCGAAATTGTAGTCGAAGATCAGCTTGGTCTAGCCGCTCGGCACGTCGATTGGCCCGCAGAAGACCATCGACGTCCGGTTCAAGAGCGAGGCCGCGGGGCCAATCGTCGCCTCGTTGAAGCTCGACATCGCCAGCATCGACTTGCCCTCGGTCGGCGTCATGTTGTCGCTGGCCTTGCTGGCGCCGCTGTCGCCGAGGAGGTAGCAACCGCTGACGCCCTGCTCGAAGCCCTGGTTGCCGGCGAAGCTGCCCTGTGGGAAGCCGCCGATCTGGAACGACGACTCGACCTTGGCCATCGCGTTGCCGCCCTTGTCCTTGACGCCGTCAAGGGTGACGACGAAGGCGCCGCTGACGTTGAGGTTGGCCGGGAAGAACACCAGGACCGTCGCCTTCGTCGGCGTGATCTGCATCGCCACCGTGCCAGCGATGGTGAACTTGGCATTGGAAGCCGGGGAAACCCGGAAGGTCGCGGGCGTCACGCTCGACGGATCGAGGACGTCGTCGACGTTGACGACGACCGGCATACCAGGCGCCAAGATCACGCCCTCGGGTGGCAGCAAGATCTTCAGCTGCGGCGGCTCTTTGTCTGACGGGTCGGCGGTAAACTGCACTTCCTTGAGCGGTACGCCGCAGAAATCGCACCCGAGACCAGTCAGCGCCGGGTTGGGCGCGTATTCCGAGCTGACGACCGCGCCACAATCGGGCCACGTCTTGGCCTTGTCGGCGCACAGCTCGCAGTTGGCGCCGGTGAAGCCAGGCAGGCACAGGCAGGTGTTGAACTTGATGCAGGCGCCCTTGCCCTTGCAGGTCATGGTGCAGCCCTTGGGTTCGGTGGCGCTGCACTGGGGGTAGGTGTGGTCCGGGTTGGCGCACTTTCCGCAGTCGTCGCCAGCAAAGCCCTGATTGCATTCGCACTTGTTGACCGTCGTGTCGCACACGCCCTGACCGTTGCAGCTCTGGCCGAAGCAGGTCGGCAGGGGCTTGTCGCAGTCCGGCCAGACCTTCTTGGCGTCGAGGCAGGAGTGGCAGTACTGGCCGCTGAAGCTGCTCTTGCAGACGCAGGCGCCGGTCTTGCCGTCGCAAGTCCCTTGCTTGTTGCACTCGTTCTTGAAGCAGAGGTCGCTCTTGCAGTCCGGGAAGCCGATGTAGCCCTCGACGCACTTGCCACAGGTCTCGCCGGTGAAGCCCTGCACGCAGGTACAGACCGCCGTCTTGCCATCGGCGGAGGGGGCGCAGGTGCCCTTGCCACCGCAGGGATCGGGCTTGCAGAGGTCCTTGACGCACTGGGTGTTCTCGCAGGCCTCGTTGGCACCGCAGGTGCCGCAGCTGCCGCCGCAGCCGTCCGTGCCGCACTGCTTGCCCTGGCAGTTCGGCTGGCAGCCACACGCCACCTCGACGTCAAGGCAGCAGCTGGCGCCTGGCACGCAGTCGGCGGAACAGGAGCAGCCCGCTGGCGCCAGCTTTCCGCAGGCCTTCGAAGCCGCGCAGGACTCGGCCTCAGGCAGCTTCTGGCAATGGCCTACCGCGCAGGACTCGCCGCCTTTGCAGGTACCGCAGCTACCGCCGCAGCCGTCGGGCCCGCAGGTGTGGTCGGCGCACTGCGCCTTGCACTTGTCGACACAGTTACCCAACTGGCAGATCGGGCTGGCGGGGTCGGCGCAAACGCCGCAGGTCTTGCCGCAGCCATCCGGGCCGCAGGTCTTGCCGTCGCACTTCGGCTGACAGGCGCCGCAGGTGCCGTCGGCGTTGCAGGCGAAGCCGGCGCCGCAGCCCACGACCTCCATCTTCGGGTCGGCACAGTCGGGATCGGGCGCGCCGCAGCCGCAGTCGCAGTTGGCGACCCAGGGCACTTTGCTGCCGGTCTCGTCGAAGTAGCTAGGCTCGCACGTCCAGCCGGTCGGCGCTCCCTTGCTGCATGTCTTGCCGTCGCCGCAGAGCTCGCCTGGCTTGCAGCCCTGAATGGGCAAGTTCGCGGTGGAGCAGTCGGGGTCAGCGATGCCGCAGTTGCAGTCGCAGACGCCGTCGCCGTTGTAGCCGACAGGGTCGCAGGTCCAGCCCGCGGGCACGCAGGCGCCGAGCTTGCTGCAGGTGCCGCTCGTGCAGGTGCCGCAAGAGCCCCCGCAGCCGTCGTCGCCGCACTGCTTTCCACCGCAGCTCGGCTCGCAGGTAGCGACGCATTGGCCGCCCTGGCAGAACTTCTGGTCGCCGCCGCAAGTGCCGCAGTCGCCGACGCAGGCCTGGCCGTTCGGGCAGTCCTTGTCGAGCACGCAGTGGATGCGGCAGCTGCCGGCGACGCAGAGGCTGGTGGCGCAAGACTCGTCCACCACGCATGGGTGGCCCGGCGCATAGCCGATCGGGTTCGGCGGTGCGCAGACGCCCTTGCGCGTGCCATCGCCGACCGCGTAGTCGCCGACGCACCAAGAAGGCTTGGCGCAGGCGCTCTGGCTAGCGCACCACTTGGCGGCGCAGGTCCCCTTGCCCGCATCGCAGGTGGCCGCGCTTGGGCAGCCGGTGATCGGTCCCTTGGCCTGGCAGTCCGGATCTGGGGCGCCGCAGCCGCAGTCGCAGGTGGCGAGCGGGCCGGCGGTGGCGTAGAGGTGGGCGTCGCAGTACCAAGCCTTGGGCACGCACTGATGCTCTGAGCTGCAGCTCGCGCCGTCGCTGCAAGTGCCGCAAGTGCCGCCGCAGCCGTCGTCGCCGCACTGCTTGTTCGCACAGCTCGGCTTGCAGGTGGCGCTGCACTTGCCAGCATCACAGTAGGGCTGGTTGGCGTCCTTGCACTGGCCGCAGGAGCCGCCACAGCCGTTGTCGCCGCAGATCTTGCCCTCGCAGCTCGGGGTGCAGAAACAGTGGTCGACATCGATGCAGCAGTCGCCGCGCTGGACGCAGCCGGCGTCGCACCAACAGCCGCCGACGGTCTGATAGCCGCAATGGCTGACGCACGTCTTGCCAGCAGGGGCGACGCAGCTGCCGCTGCTACACGCCGCGCCCACCTTGCAGGTACCACAGGTGCCGCCGCAGCCATCGTTGCCGCACGACTTGCCAGAACAGTTGGGAGTGCACTGCGCCACGCACTTGCCGTTGCTGCAGCCGGGGTGCGAAGGCTCCGAGCAGGTGCCACACGAGCCGCCGCAGCCGTCGTCGCCGCAGACCGCGCCGGAACACATCGGCTTGGACGCGCCGCAGACGCCGGCGACCTTGTTGCAGCCACCGGCGCTGCAGTCGGCGATCAGGTTGTTCGGGTTCTCGCAATCCGGATCCAGCATCCCGCAATTGCAGTGGCAGAGCAGCTTGTCGTCGTAGAAGAAGTCGGGGCACTGCCAGCCCTGTGGCACCTTGTCGACGCACTTGCCGGTGTCGTCACACACTTCGCCAGGGCCGCAGCTGAGCTGGGGCTGACCGAGGAGGTCGCAGTCGAGATCCTTGGCGCCGCAGCCGCAATGGCAGCCGTCCGAGCCCTCGAACTGCTCTGCTGGGCAGGTCCAGGCCTTCGGGACGCAGTGGCCGATCTTGCTGCACTGGTCTTCGCCCTGGCAGCCGCCGCAGCTGCCGCCGCAGCCGTCGTCGCCACACTCCTTGCCGACGCAGTCAGGCACGCAGGTGCCGTCATGCTCGAGCACCTCCGCTGCACCGCCGGTGTCGGCACCGGCGTCCGCGGCGGCGCCCGTGTCGGCATCAGCCTCGACATCGCCCGACCCGACGTCGTCCGTTCCGACGTCCGCCGCCCCTCCGGCCAGCTCGCACTTCTTGGTGGCGGGCTCGAAGACCGTACCCGCGCCGCAGAGGTCCGCCCCGATGGCCTTGCATTCGCCGTTCACGACGACGAACCCTTCTTCGCACTTGGTGATCTTCTCGCAGCTGGCGAGCGCGCTCACGGCGAAGGCCAACGCGAGCGCCGTAGCGAGTGGGCGGACAGCGCCGAGGCGTCGGAGCCCCTCGCCAACTGTCGGCCCAGTGGGCAGCTTCCGCTACGTCGGGGTCATGGCTTGCCTCCCTGCTTGTCCATCCCGGCCTTGGCTGCCGCCGCTGCCGCTGCTGTGCCAGTCGGCGCCGAACCTTCCACCTGGGCGCTGGTGAGCTTGCCCTCTTCGGTGGCCGCGCTCGGGCCCACCTGGCGCTCGACCAGCACGACGCCTTCAGGAACCGACGGCGTGTGCTTGCCGCCATGCAGCATCGGCTCCATCGTCGGGGGTCCCCCGCCAGCCGGGTCGCGGAAGAGCATCGGCTCGAGGTCCTCCATCGCCCGCTGGACGAATTCCTTTGGCTCGCGCTTGGCCGCTGCGCGCACGGCCTCGATGAGCGCCGGTGCCTCGGTCGACCACACCGAGAGGTTGTAGGCGGCGGCGAGGCGGACGTTCGGGTGGACGTCTTCCTTGAGCGCGCGCTTGACCGGATCGATGAAGGGCGCCATCGGGTGGAAGCGCATCGCCATCACCGCGGACCGGCGGACCCAGCCGTCGGGGTCGTGGTTCAGGATGTCGACCAGCTTCTGACGGCCCTCGAGCGTGTGCACGAAGCGCAGCGCGAACGCAGCGGTCATACGGACCTGGTGCTCCGGGTGGTGATGCCAGGGTGTGATGAGCACACGCACGGCGTCGCCGCCAAGGGTGCCGACCGCGTCGAGCCAAGCGATCGCCTGGCCGGCAGTGACCGTCTTCGCCGGCGCCGCGGGCAAGGGCCCGCCTTTGCCGACCTCGATTCCCGTGACCGGCGCCTTGACACCACCCACCGGCGCGTCCACAGCGACCGCCTCCGCGGCCACCGCCACCGGCGCTTGCAGCGGCAGCTTGCCTTTCGCCGACTCCTCGGACTGCTTGTTGGCGACGGTCTTCGCCTCCAGCGCGGCGCCCGCCTCCGAGAGGGCGATGAGCGCCCGCGCCTGCAGCTCCGCCGACAACCGGGCAGCCAACAGGGCCTCTGGCTGCATGCGCGCTTGGCCCGAGAGGGCGTAGAGCGACGCCGTGCCGAGGCGCGACACGCCCGCCTGCTCGCTCTGGCTGCGCAGGCTGTTGAGGAGGCCCTCGCCCGGGCGCGGCATGAAGGTGGTGCCGGTGGCGACGTCGGCGCGCAGGCTGGTCTGGAGGGAGGCGTCGTTGATGATCGACGCCATCTCCGCCTTGGCCTCGGCGGTGTCGGACGACGCCAGCGCCTCAATGAGGGACCGGCGCTCCACGTCTGGGCGATCTTGCCGCAAGATCTGAGCCACGTCGCGCGCGAGCGCGGGCTTGCGCTGAATCATCACCGCCAGCTCTTGCCGGGCGGCGCGCCGGGCCTTGCTGTCTTCCTTGGCCGAGGCAGCGCTGGCGGCCGCGATGAGCGAGCCGACGCTGGCGCCGTCGCGCACGTTGACGATCGGCCTGGGCGCCTGCAGGCGGCGAGCGCCGAGCCCGATCTCGAGCGCCGCGAGGTCGATGCCCTTGGCCCAGTCGCCAGCGACGTCGGCTTCACGCTGAAGGGTCGCCTTGACGTCGCCGTCGTAGCGGGCCTCTGCGGCGCCGAGGCCGAGGTCGGCGCGCACCTCTAGGTTGTAGAGCGCCCGCTGGATGCGACCGTCGGCCAGCTCGCTCTCGCAGCGGCCCTGCGAGCTGACGTGGCTCTTGTCCTCTTTGGCCACCTCGGTGCCGATGCCCTTGCTGAACCACGACTTGTTGAGCCCGCCGGTGCGGAGGTCGTAGCGCGCCTCGACCTTGCCGTCGACGTCCGGCTCGCGCACGGTCCAAGACGCCTTGCCGACCTCAAGCGCTGGCTGCACAAGCTGCAAGCCGTAGAGCAGGCCTGCGACGAGGTGGCGAGCGCCCACGGCGGACCGGCCGTCGTGGCGCAGCTCGACGATGGCGCCGTCGCCGTCGACGAGCAGCGCGAAGGGGTGCCCGAACGAGGTCGCGGCGGCCTTCTCGTCGCCGCCTCGTCGAGGCCCATCACCACCAGCAGGCGGGGATCGGCCTTGAGCTCGACGTCGACGAGGCGGCCCACCAGCCAGCGCGCGTCGTCGCCTGCCGCGACCTCGAGCCCTGCCGACAGCTCAACCTTGGCATCGGTGGGGCCGATGGTGGATGGCGCCCGCAGCGACATCTCGTAGTCGAGCCGATAACGACCACCGAGCCGCTTCAGCATCGCCGCGGCGCGGCTGCGGCCCTGGCCGTGGACGTCGCCGAGCTGGGCGCCGGCGGCGTCCTGCTCAGCGCGATCTTTGGCCTCGGCCCGAGCGCCCGCTGGGGGCGGGCTTTGCCACCACCACACGGCGCAGAGCAACACCACTGCGGTGGCGAAAGCGCCAAGCCGCTTCCAGAGCTTCTGGGAGTCGCGGGTGTCGATGCTCATTTGCACAGCCCCTCGCACTTGGCACCGCCGAACCACTGTTGGTGGTTGTGGTCGGGTGCGCTATTGATGGTGATCTTGGGCTTCCTGTTGTCGAGCTTGGTGCTCCAGAGCGGCACGTTCGACAACTCCCACTCGAAGAGGAAGCCGGTCCAGTTGAAGAGCTTGAGCGAGAAGCCGATCGAGATCGGCCCGAGGGCGACCTCGGCGAAGAGCGCGAAGCTGCCGCTGAGCAGCTCCAGGTCGATGCCGATGCGCTGGCTCAGCTCCAGCTTCCACATGGCCTGCTGGCCGGGGATGTCCTTGACATCGACGCCCCAGCCGATGGGGAAGCCGAGCTTAACGACATCGACCAGGAGTTGAATGCCTGCCCAGAACTTCACGGCCTTGGACTTGCCTTGGCCTTCCGCCAGACCGATGCCGCCGCGGGCGTCGATGCCGAGGCCGACCGATGGGCGGATGGTGATCTTTGGCACGCCCTCGTCACCGATGCCGACCAGGGGATCGATGCAGCTGTCGAGGGTCGGTCCGAACTGCACCGCCAGCGGGATCGGTCCGATGACCTTGGTCTTAAGGATGGTGAGCTTGTCGATGAGCTCTCCGACCGGCGTGCCCTCGAGCGGCAGGCAACCCGGCGCGGCGCCGCCGACCTGCATGTAGGCGCCGCCTTTGAGCGCGTTGAACAGCTCGGAGAGGTTGCCGGTGATCAGCGGCCCAGGCGTACACGTCGCTTGCTCGCACACCGTGTCGTCGGTGATCTTCATGCCGGTGCACTCGCCAAAGAGCGACTTCGGCTCGCCAGCGTCCATCGGAATGCCGGCAATGTAGGCGGTGAAGGTGTAGCCGGCGCAGGCCTCGCCCTCGGTGCGCTCGAGGTGGAACAGGCCCTGCAGCAGCGGGAAGGGCGGCACGTAGGCGCCGAAGAGGCGCAGGCAGTAGGCGATGGTCAAGTCGGCGACATAGCGGTAGTCGTCGTCGCCGAATTTCTTCGTGGCGTCCTGCTGCTCGATGGTCGTGTCGTCACAGCGGACGAGGCCGAACTTGGTGTCCTGGCCGCCGGAGCGGTCCTGGTTGCCGGCGCTGGCGCGCGGCTCCAGCACCGGGTTGTCGCCGAAGTCGCATTTGGCGGTGTCGCGGGCGCAGTAGTTGGTTTTGCAGAACGCGTGCTTGGAGAATTTCGCCAGGGTGGCCGCGTCGAGGCCAGGCGGCGGGCAATCCGAGCCATTCGGCATCAGCTTCGGCTCACAGGCCTCGCGGTTGTGGACGCCGGTGTAGGCGGCCATCTGGTGACACTGGTGTAGAGCGCCGAAGTCCCCGTACAGATTGCGCAACGCCTGCTTCTGGTTGGCGTCGCCGCGCGCATACTCGATGAGAATCCGGCCGATGCCCGCGTTGATCAGGTTGGCATAGTCGGTGTTGTCGTTGTAGTTCGAGGTGTCGTGCAGGACGGCGCGCTTGAGGTCGTTGAGGTCGAAGCCGACCTTGGTCGCCGCAGCCCGGAATGCGCTCTCGTTGCCCGCGCCATAGGTTTGCGCCGAGTACGCCGTGCCGGTGGTCCCCCACATCGACAGGTTGGACTGGAGGATCGCGGAGCATGCGTGGGGCGACATTACAGTCCACTGCCTCGTGAACGACGGCGCACAACCTGAGGTGCAGAAGTAGGTGTCGATGCCCTGCATCTTCTGCTGCTCGTCCTTGGGCGTGCCCTTCTCGGTCAGCGCCGCAGGGTCGTTCGGCGAGCAGTCGAAGCGCACCGCCTTGCTGAAGTAGCCGCCAACCTTTTGTTCGCGACCACAGAAGTCCACTGTCCGGCCGAGACAGCGCAGGTCGTCTCGGCGAGCGGTGATCTTGCTGCCGTTCTGCATGGTCTCGGTCTTGACGGCCCAGCCGTCGTAGATCGGCTTGCCGATGTGGGTGACCTTGTCGCCGCCGACTTGGCTGGCGGTGACCTTGAACTCCGTCAGGGGAAACAGCGATTGGTGCAGTCTAGAATTGACGCACAGCGCGCTCTTGCACTCGGCGCTGTTGGAACAGGGCTCGCCGTCCTCAATGAAGGGTCCCCAGGTGCACTCGAGGTCAGGGTGGGTCGCGCTGAAGACGTCGTAAGCGGGCAAGCGCTTGAACCCGCTTTCACACTCGCCGCAACGCCAGTTCCCATTGCCGGCGCTGACGCACTGGCGGCCGCGCTCAAAGCAGAGCTTGGTGCAGTCGGCCTTGCTGGCGTCTGTAGCCATGCACCGTTGGCCGCTGACGTCGCAGCGGTTCGAGCTGCAGTCGCTGTCGACGGCGCAGGTCTCGTAGAAGGGATTCTTGGGCATGCACTGCAGGTCGATCGGCCCGACGCCAGCGACCGGCTTGTGGTTGGCGTCGCAGCCATAGCAGATGGCGCCGGCGTCTTGGTTGTTGGAGTCGGGATCGGCGCAGAGCCGACCAGCGCTGCTACAGGAGAGGTTGTTGCAGCGGCCATAGATGGCCTCGATGTCTTGGACAGCGTAGGCGTAGAAGCGCATGTCGAAGATGTAGAACTTGTCGGCTGTCACCTCACCACCGACATACCAACTCCAGCTGTGCGCATCGTCGATGGCCGGCCGCGTCGCGTCGCCGCACATCGACCGGCACCGCCCCGCGGAACAACAGGGCTTGTGCGATGTGGGCCGCCGGCTGTGTGGTGGGTGTTCCCGGGACGCGGCCATAGACCTTGAGGCCGGCGCCGTTGTGCGTGCCGCAGCTCAGCTCGCGCAGCCAACCGTCGGCGATGAAGCGCGTCTTGCCGCCGGGGAGCCCGTGGATGATCGCCAACCGCACGAAGCGATCCGTGGGCGTGGCACCCGAGATGAGGACGCTCTGGGGCGGATTGACGTAGGATCCGTCGGTGAGGGCCCCGTTGCCGCACATCGCCTGGATGCTTCTGTCATTGTTGCGGAAGAACGCCATCCAGCCGCTGGTAGACGCCACCGCATGGAGCCAGAACTGGCCATTGCCGCGGACCACCGCCGAGCTCGTGAATGCGGTCCCGCTCAGGTCGCTGGCTGCGGACAGCGAGTCGGTGGCGTGGGCGCCCGCCACTCGATACAGGGGCGCGACGGTGGCGACGACGCCCGTCACGGGCGAGGGCGTCGATTGGCCATGGGCGCCGGGGATGTCGATCGGCGAGTGGCCGATCAGCGAGGGGTGCAAGGTGGGCCACAGCGCGACGATGCCGAGGCGGGCGCGCGCGGACAGCTGGCCGATCTCGCGCTCGGTGAGGGCGCGGCGGTAGACCATCGCGTCGTCGATGGAGCGGCGCGCCAAGAGCATCGCCGGCGATGCCTGCCAGTTGGGCTGGCTGGCGTAGCTGCCCGAGGAGACCGCGAGGTTGCCGAAGTAGACGTCGCGCAGATTGTTGCCGACGTCGAGGGCATACTCGGCGGAGACCGCGCCATCGACAACGAGGCGCAGCCAGCCGGCGCCAGCGCAAGCGGCATTGACGGCGCCACCGCAACCGACCGGGTTGGGCGTCTGCTGGACGTTGACGACGATGTGGTGCCACTTGCCGTCGTCGATGCGCAAGGTCGGCAGGTGGCCGACGGCGACGCTGCCGAGGTCGAAGAGGGTCCCGTCTTAGTTGCGGCGCGCGAGCACAGGGACGCCGCGCCGGAGGAAGAGCGCCAGCTGCCAGGTTTGGTTGGCCCCGGCCAGCGACGCGATGGGCATCCAGCCCTCGATGCGCTCGCTGGAGGCGCCGTGATGGCGAAAGTACAACGACAAACCCAGGCCGTAGGGCATCGGCTGGCCGGCGGCGACCTGGGTGGTCGGCGCCATGAGCGAGACCGGCAGGCTCCACTTGACCTGGCCGCCGTTCTGGAAGCGCATCACCTGTCCGCGATCGGCTTCGACGGGGGAGGTCAAGCCGGCGGCGACCGTCGTGGTCGCCCTGACACCGGGCAGGCCATCGACCTTGTCAGCGACCTGCTGGGCGACGAGGCCGACGATGGGATAGGGCGTGTTGAGCGTGGTCGCGGCGTCCACCACCGCGGCGTGCCACTTGCCGCTGTCGGTCGGCACCACCGGCCGTGGGGCGACAGCGTATCCGGGCGACGGCCACAGCTGCGCCACGGCAGCCAGCGTCGTCAGGCTCGCCAGCGCGAGGACCGATCGGTGTCGCTCCAGCGATCGGAATCGCGGGGCAAGGTCGTGGGTTTCCATGAGGGTAGGCTGCCGCATGTTGGCGCTCCCGATTGCGAGGTTCTGACTACGCCCCAAGTCGCGTCTCGGCGAAGGCGTAGGTTGGTGCCGGATCGTCGGACTGCAGGCTCGACCGGCAGTCCGAGCGGATCAGCGGTGCTGAGCATCGGGATCCTGGACATGCACGTCAAGGTGCAGCCGTGACGACTCTGTAGATCGTTGGAAGAGCACAGGAAGGTGAGGGTGCCGGCGGCGCGACGGGCTGCGCCGGCGCCTCTGACGGGCGTTTTGGGGCCATGCGTTGGGCGCAGTGGCCAGGCCGAGAGCCCGACTTGGGCGACCCAAGGGTAGGCGGAGTCGGACCACCGATCGGCGGGGGGGCACGGCGTGCAGCGCGCTCGCAGGGCTCCACGTCTCGGGGTACTGACGGCCGCACCCTCGCGTGGCAGGATATGCGGGCACCGTCGTACCGATGGCGGGAGGACACGCGCCATGTGGGTAGTTCACTGGATGAGAGCAAGTCCTCGCGTGGCGCTGCTGTGGGCATCGGCAGCCGCTTTGGCCGGCTGTCCACAGAGCGTGCCGCCGGCGGCAGAGTTCGCAAGCCAAGGTCGGAGCGGCGCCTCCGATGGCGCTCGGATTGACGACGCCTCGGGCGTGGGCGGCAACCCTGGCTCTGACGCCGCGCTCGCCGAGGGCGCCGAATCGGGCGCGGATGGCGAGCCGAAGGATGCAGCGCCAGGCGACGTGGGCCAAGGCGTCGCAGACTCAGCCACCATCGACGGTGCCAGCCAGGACGGCGGGCCAGCGGGCGACGGCGGCCTGCCCGAAGGCGTGGGCGCGCCTTGCACGATCAACCAGGAGTGCGCACCGTGGGATCATACCTGCTGGAAGTGGAGTTGTGAGAATGGAGGGTGCCTAGCGGAATACAAACTCGGCGGGTACTGCGACGACGGCGACCCATGCACCGAGACTGGCTTGTGCTCGAAAGGGGGCTGCCAGAAGGGCGTAGAGAAGTGCGACGACGGAAGCCCCTGCACGGTCGACAGCTGTATTGCGGGCGGGACTTGTCAGTACGCGGCGGCCGCCGATGGCGGGGGCTGCGAAGGCGACAAGGTGTGCAAGTCCGGAGGCTGCGTAAGCGGCATCGGGACCAGCGTGATCGCCGTCGCGGCGGCGAAGGATTCGACGTGCGCGGTCATCCAGGGAGGCAAGGCGTTCTGCTGGGGCCAGAACGTCCATTATCAGGTCGGCGCCGGCGGGAGCGCAGCCAGCATTTTCGAAGAGCCCACGCCGGTCAACTTGCCCGTGGGTGCGCTCGACATCGCTTGCGGCGGCGACCACTGCTGCGCCGTCGCCCAGAACGGCCTCTACTGCTGGGGCAATGACTCGTATGGGCAGAGCAGCGGCCTCGGCGCGGGACGAGAGAAGCCAGGGCTCGTAGTCAAGGTGCCGACGAAGGTGGCGGTGGCGGCGGTCGGGGTGGCGCTCGGGTACTACCACACCTGCGCGCTCGACGCCGGCGGCGTGGTGCGCTGTTTCGGCCTCGGAATCGGTGGACAGCTCGGTGACGGCAGCAGCCAGGTCGGCAGTAAGCCCGTGGTCGTCGCGCTGCCGCAGCCGGCTCAGGTGTTGCGTTGCGGCCACTTTCACTGCTGTGCGATCGTGTCTGGCGTCCCCTACTGTTGGGGCGACAACGGCTACGGTCAACTCGGCCTCAGCACCAGCGTCAAGACCTTGACTCCCCAGGCCGCCAAGGGCGTGCAGGGCGCGGTCGCGCTGGCCTTGGGTTTCGGGCATACTTGCGCCGTGCTGGAGGCTGGCTCTGTCATGTGCTGGGGCGAAAACTCTGGAGGGCAAGCTGGCACCAAAGGCACCAATGTGTACACGCCGACGTTGGTGGCCGGCCTTACCGGTGTGACGGTCCTCGGTGCCGGCGCGGTGCACACCTGCGCCGTGGCCGGCGGAAAGCTCGTCTGCTTCGGCTACAATACCTATGCGCAGTCCGCGCCAGGGAGCAATTCGACGCTCATCGCGACGCCAACAGCGGTCGCCGGGCTGCCGCCGGGCGCCCAAGTGGTCGGCATTGCGCTCGGCGCGGCGCACAGCTGTGTTCGCACGTCTGCGGCCGGCCTATTCTGCTGGGGCGCCAACGGCTACGGTCAGATCGGCAATGGCACCCACAAGGACCAACCGACGCCGTGGCAGGTGCAATGAGAGGATGTGAGCTTTTCGGCGGAGGCGTGCTGTGACCGGCCGCGTCGTCGACGTCGAAGGCGCGGACGCGTTGGCCGAGGCCAGCGATCGCTTCTGCCCCGTCTGCGGCGCCGCCAGCGCCGTCCGCTTCTGCGCCGTCGATGGCACCGCGACCGTGCGCCGCGTGCCGCAAGACGCCCGTCTGCCGGACCTGCAGCCTGGCAGCGTGGTCCAGGGACGCTACCGGGTGCAGCAGCGCATCGGCCGCGGCGGCTTTGGCGCGGTCTACTCGGCCACGCACACCGGTACGGGGCAAGAGGTGGCGCTCAAGCTGCTCTCGGTCGACACCGGCGCCGACAACCTCGAGCAAGTGCGCCGCTTTTGGCAAGAGGCCCAGATCACCGCCCGCCTGCGCCACGAGAACACGGTGCGGGTGTTCGACGTCGGACAGTCGGAGGAGGGCGCGTTTTACCTGGCGATGGAGCACTTGCGCGGCCAGACCTTGCAGGGACGCCTGGAGGCGCTGGCCGCTGCCGGAGGGTGGATGGCCGAAGCTGAGGCCATCGCGATCGGCGTCGCCATCTGTCGGAGCCTGCAGGAGGCGCACGGCAAGGGCCTGGTTCATCGCGACCTCAAGCCTGGCAACGTCATGCTGCTCGACGGGGAGGGCGAGGAGGGCGCGCACAGCGTCAAGGTGTTGGACTTCGGCATCGCCCGCAGCGCCGGCTCGTCGCTGACGGGGAGCGGCACCATCCTCGGCACGCCGGCCTACATGAGCCCGGAGCAGTGCCGCGGCGACCCCATCGACGGCCGCAGCGACCTCTATGCCCTCGGCGCGCTGCTCTACCGCTGCGTCGCTGGTCGGCCGCCCTTCGTCGACCCCAACCCGCTGACGGTGATGTTCCAGCACGCCGCGACGCCGCCCGCAGACCCTCGGCAGTACGCGACGAAGCCGCTGTCTGAGGCGATGGTGGCGGTGCTGCTGCGTGCGCTGGCGAAGGAGCCGGGGCAACGATTCGCCGACGCCCGCGGGATGCGCGAGGCGCTCGAAGGGATCGCCGCGGGCGAAGTGCCGGCCATCGCCGAGGACGGCGCGGCGCCGCCCACCCCGGTAGCGGCGCCGCAGCCGGCGCTCGCCGCCCGGACGCCTGGCGCCACCGTCGCAGCGCCGGCCGCGACTGCTGGGACCCCACGCCTCTGGCCCTGGCTGCTGGCGCTGGCCACGGGCCTGTTGGCCACAGCCGCCTACTTTGCGCAGCGCGAGCCGGAAGCGGCTGCCGAGGCATCGGCTGATGCCGCCAACCCGGTCAGCCCGCCGTCGCTCACGCGCCCTTCGGCCGATGTCGGTGGCGCCGATGTCGCCCCGGTCGACGTCGCCACCGTCGAGATCAAGGCACCGCCTACCGCGGCGCCACCACGCGACACGGCGTCTGCGGTCACCGGCGACGCGGTCGGCGGAGCAGCTGCGGCCGACTCGGCGGCGTCCGCCGCGGCTGGCGCGGTCGGCGGCTCCAGCGGTGCCAGCGACTCGGCTGCCACCCTGCCGGCCGGCGCGGCCTCGGTGAAGCGACCGACGGCCAAGGGGAAGCAGACGGCGAGCGCCAAGCGGGTCAGCGCCGACCGCTCAGTGAAGACCTCGAGCGGACGCCGCGACAAGTCCTCCGGCGGCGGGCGCGACGCCCGTCCGGCCGCAGAACCCGCCGCCCCGACCCCGGCCCTGCACATGGTGCCGCCGAAGGCACCGCAGAATGTGGCGCCGAAGGCACCGCCCAAACCAGCGCCACTGCCGAGCCCCGAGCGACCGGGTCCGGTCGACTGATTCGTTCGTCGTCCGGCGCTGAGGCGGGTCAGAAACGAACACGGACGGACGCCGCGAAGGCGCCCGCGGGCATCGGCGCCACCGCCAGC
>SXNM01000328.1 GCA_005777155.1 Pseudomonadota bacterium
CGCCCCGACGCAGCCGGCCGATCTTAAGGGCCGACGGGTTTTCCAGGAGCTTCGCCGCGCGCTGGCTCAGCGCCACCTCCTGCTCGACCTCGCTCGCGCACCCGACCGCCCACAGCGCGAGGAACGGAACCGCGGCGCGGCCACCCCCGCGCAACAGACGGCGCCCGCCGCGCCACGCGATCGGCGTCCTGGGCAGCGACTGGCTCGGCGTCAAGGTCGGCGTCAGCATCGCGCCAAGGTAGGTGTCAAGCCGCATCGGGTCACCGCTTCACCGCTTCGGGGAGCGGCGTGGCGCCGTCGCGCCGGCTGGCGCCGTCGCGGTGGTTCGCGTCGAGGCTTTGGGTTCGGCGACGACCGGGGCGGCCTCGACGGCCCATAGCCACGAGGCGCCGCCGCGCACCTCGCGCGCCACCAGCGCGAACCACGCCGTCGGCGCCACAGCCGGCGTCATGGGAAAGTCCTTGGCCCATGCCGAGCTATAGAGGAGCGGCGTCCCGCCAGCGCAGGCCCACCGCGCCAGCTGGTCGAGGTCGGCCTGGGCCTCAACGGCGCGTCCGAGGCGGTGCAGCGCCAGCGCACGCGCCACCGACGCCTCGACGAACCAAGCGTGGCTCTGCTGCTCGTCGCCCGGCCGCCAGATGCGCCAGTCGCCTGCCTTTCCGCCGAGCAGCTGGTCAACACGCAGGAGTACCGCCGCGGCGCGCTCAGGGCGGCCACGCGCCAGCTCAAAAAGGGCGGCCCACGTGCCGGCGGCGTCCAGCGCCACCACCGCGTCGACGCCTGCGGGTCGCATGCCGCGGGCGTAGACCCCAGCCTTGGGCATCCAGAGGTGGGCCTCAATCGCGGCAGCGATCGCCCCGGCGTCGAGGTAGTCACCGGCGTGATCGGACTTTGCCGCCTCGCGCAGGGCAAAGTAGGCGTCGATATTGTGCTCGGTGCTGGCCCAGTCGACGACGTGAGCGGGCTCAAAGCGTGCTCCGTCCTCAAGCCAGCGGCCGCGTCCGCCACGCAGAAGACCGGTCCTGGCGTCGCGTTGGCCGCGTAGCCAGCCCCCAGCGCGCCGCATCGACGCGACAAAACGCCCAGACGCCGTATTGGCCTCGTAGCGCGCCATGGCGAGCAGCACCCAGGCGACCACACCTGTCCGCTGGTAGCTGGCGTTGTAGAAGGTGTCGTCGGTGATGGCGAACGAGAAGCCCCAGGCGCCGTCTGCGGTCTGCAGCGCCGCCAAGGCGTCGAGGACCTGCCGAGCCGCGCTGACGTCGCCCTCGTCGAGGCGTAGCAGCGCGAAGAGTGCGTTGTCATAGACGAAGCTGCGGTCCGCCATGCGCTCGATGCCCGCGGGACCGCCCGGCCAGCGGCGAGGCTCGGGGTAGCTGCGGGCCGTGGCACAGTCGGCACAACGCAGCGAGGGCAGCGCCACAGCGGTGCCGTCAGCGCCGACGTCGTAGGGCGTGCGGTCGACAAAGGGCGCGGTAGTCAAAGAGGCGCTGGCCTTGGGCGCCCACACCGATGAGGCGGCGTGACAACAGCGCTCGCCATGCGGCAAGGTCGGGTCGCGTTGTGGCGCGCCGCAGGCGGTCAGGCACGCCAGGGCGGCGACGCTGCACAAGAGGCCAGCCCAACCGCGGCCTGCCCAGAGTCCCTCTGCGGGCCCGCGGCGTTGCCAGTCGGAGATGGATGCATCGCCGCTTGCCGGCTGGCGCGGGCGGTGGGCGTGGGCGCGCCGACAGCGGCTGGCCGTGGCTGGCGCCTTGGGCGCCCCCTCAGCAGACGCGGGCTGCCTGCTGGCGTCGAGCGGCGCGGAGGTCGCGCTCAGCAAGGGCCGCAGCAGGGAAGGCGGCGGGCGCTGATCGGCTCGCGGCAGAGGTGACGCTGGCAGGGAGTCCACCGGACACACCGCGGCTCGACCTTCGCCCCTCAGCGTGTCGCCTCGAAGAGCTTCTCCATCGTCGGCACGTAGATCTGCCACGTCAGGCGCATGTCGTCGTGGATGAGGCCCGCTCGCGACATCCACTTGCGAACCGTCGTGATGCCGCCGAGCCAGGGCGGATCGAGCGATGTCTCTTGATCGGCGTAGTCGCCCGAGAGGTAGCCGTAGGTGAAGGCGTCGTCGTGAATAATCGCGGGGAACTCTACGGGAATGCCGAAGTGATTCAGGAGCTTGCGCCCTGCCTCCGTCGGCTTGAGCTCGTAGCGCGCGCGGACGTCCTCTTCACGTTCAGCGGCGACGACGTCAAACCAATACAGGTACGGCAGCTGCTGATCCTCATAGTGCAGGACCATGGGCGTGCCGCGGTCGACCTCCAGCCCTTGGCGCAAGGCCAGCACACGCCCAGACTCGTGGATGAAGATGAGGCCCGGGCCGACGAGGTCCCACTTGCGCTGGAACTGCGCCTCCCAACGCTTGCGGATCCACTCCGCGATCTCGCGATAGTCGGCGAGGTCGTGCTGCCAGCGACCGATCCAGCCGGTCCAGCGCAGGTGGAGCATCTTCTCCATTCGCCGCCGGACATCGCCGCTGGTAGGGCTAGCGAAGCTATTGAATTCGCAGATCAATCTGCCGCCCGCGCGGACGAATCGCTCGACCACCGCGACCTCAGTCTGGTTGAGGCCGCCATAGATCTTGGGGTTCAGCTCGAGGTGCTCGACGGGGTTGCGCTCTTCGGCGTAGTCGAGTCGGTAAATGCCATAGGTGTCTGCGATGTAGAGCAGGTCTTTGTTCTCGAGGTCGGTGTCTTTGAGCTCAGTGACCTCAGCCGTGGCCGGGTCGTAGCCGACGTAGTCGCGCGTCTTCGACCACAGCAGGCGCCCCTCCTGGGTGCGGACCTTGGCCTGGCTGAGCAGCCACATCAGGCGGGCGTGCTCGCGATAGTTGGTCAAAGGCACCGTCTTGTCGACGACTTGCACCCGCAGCTCGTGGCTCGGCTTGAGCAGCCAAGCGATGGGCATCGCCAAGAGCGACGCCACGAGGAGCGTCGCCAGCGCCGGGATGACCCAGGCGGCGCCGCGGTTGCGATCTTGGCTCTCGCGGAACCCTTGGCGGGTCATGCGGCCCCAGGCCTTCTGACCGAGCAGGAACTTGAGCAGGCCGCGGACGCGGTAGCCGAGGACGAGCTGGCGGTAGCCGAAGTTCTCGAGCACGGCGACGCTGAGCAGCCGAGGCAGGTCACCGCGCTGGCGGAAGAACGACAGCGAGAGCTCTTCGACCAAGATGCCGCCAAGGCTGAGCAAGAAGCCCGAGAGCAGCGCCAGGACGCCGAAGAGGCCGGCGAAGAAGGGCTCCATCATGCCGCCGACGACCGTCAGCAAGAGGTAGACGTAGCCGGCGAGCTCGATCAGGGGGCCGAACAGCTCAAAGAACCAGAAGAAGGGTGTGACGAAGAGGCCGATGGTGGCGTAGCGCGGGTTGAGCGTCATGCGCTTGTGGCGCCACAACGTGTCGAACAGGCCTCGCTGCCAACGGTCGCGCTGGTTGCCGAGGATGCGCAGGGAGTCGGGCGCCTCGGTGAAGGCCACGGGGTCGGGCAGGTGGCGAATCGCCCGCGACTGCAGCCACTTGGGCACGTCGTGGCGGAGCCGCGCGACCAGCTCCATGTCCTCGCCGACCGAGTCCGTAGCGTAGCCGCCGGCCGCGACGATGGCCTGACGGCGGAAAAGGCCGAAGGCGCCCGAGACGATGAGGTTGCCGCCAAGGCCGTCCCAGCCGAGGCGACCGACCAGGAAGGCGCGCATGTATTCGACGACCTGAAAGCGCGCCAGCCACGACTTCGGCAACCCGACCTCGACCACGTTGCCGCGCTCGATCGTGCAGCCGTTGGCCAAGCAGAGCGTGCCGCCGACGCCCACCACCTCGAGATCGCTGAGGAAGGGACGGACCAGACGCAGGAGCGCGTCGGGGATGATGAGCGTGTCGGCGTCGATGGCGCAGACCAGGGGGTAACGCGCGGCGTTGACTGCGCAATTGAGCGCGTCGGCCTTGCCGCCGTTCTCCTTGTCGATGACGACGAGGCGGCGGTTGATGGCGGAGCGGTAGGTGGCGCGGACAGGCTGGCACTTCAGATCGATGCGCATGTCGATCGGGACGGCCTCCAGCGCGAAGGCGGTGCGCAGCTTCTGCAGCGTCTGGTCCTTGCTGCCGTCGTTGACCACGACGACCTCGTGCTGTGGGTAGCGCAGATTCAGCAGCGCGCGCACCGACTCGACGACGTTCTTCTCTTCGTTGTGGGCCGGCAAGATGATGCTGATCGGCAGCGTCGCGCGGCCGCGCAGGCTCACGGCCTCGGGGCTGCTGCCCTCTAGGTCGCGGCGGACGCGGATGACACCGAAGACCGCAGCCACGAATTGCGCGATGTAGCCGGCCGTCAGGGCGACGAAGTAGGCCAGCACGAAGAGGTTCATCACCTCGATCATGCGCCCTCCGTCGCCAGGCGGTGCTCGGCCAGCGCCGAGGATGCGTTCTCGTTGCCTCGCGCCGCCGCCTCGCGCAGCGCCGCAGTGCCCTGGGCGTCGCAGCGGGTCAGGGCCAGCGCCGCGTTGTGGCGGACCCATTCGGCGGGGTCGTCGAGGAGCTTGGCGATCGGCTGCGCTGCGCCGTCACCACCGAGCTTGGCGGCCGTGCTCACCGCGGCCGAGCGGACCTCCCAGAACTCGTCCGTCAGGGCGCGCAAGACGGCGGGGAGCGCTTCGGGCTCGTCGAGCTCAGCGAGGCCACGGAGCGCCTCAATGCGGACCTCGACGTCCTCGTCGGTGACGGCGTGGATCACCAGCTCGAGGGCGCCCTCGACTTGGCTCCGCCCGAGCGCGCCGACCGCGATGAGGCGCAGGTCGGCGTCGCCCGTCCGGCTGGCCTCGGCGAGGTCTTCCACCGGCATGGGGTCGGTCGCAGCCAGGGCGTCGATGACGCGAGTCCGGGCCAATCGGCCGTCCTTGGCGATGGCAGCCAGCGAGACCAAGCCCTCCTGGGCGCGGCCGAGGCCGCACAGCGCCTCAAACGCCGACAGCCGCACGTCCCGCAGGGTGTCGCGCACCAGCGAGTTGAGGACGTCGGCCGGGTCGGCGAGCGCGCGTGCCTCGCGGATGCAGCGGTTTCGCTCCCAAGCCTGACGGCGGGCAGCAGCCGCGCTGACGGCGCCGAAACCGCTCTCGATGAAGACCCGGGCCAGGGGCCGCGCGTGGTCGAGGGTCACGAACTCCGCCAGCTCGGTCAGCAGTCGCCGGCCGCTGTCGGGGCCGAGGGCCCGCACGATGGCGACCACGCGGAGGTGGGCTTGGTCACCCTCCTCCTCGGTGAGCTGCGGCATGAGGTCCGACAGCTCGCGGCGGGCGCGGTCGTAGCGCTGCTCACGGCCGATCGAGCGTCGTCGCATGAAGAGCAGCGCGAACAACGCCGAGAAGACGATGAGGACCTCTATCGCCACGATGATGAGGACGATGAACTCTGTCGTAGTGAGGCGTTCGAAGTTCACAGCCGCACCCTCGCTGCGAACGCCAAGTCGTACCACTGGTTGCCGAGCTGTAGCATGTGCAGCGCGGTGCCCATGAAGCGAATGCCGAAGCGGTGGTTGAACCAGTGGTCCCAGCCGACGACGAGCGACACGGAGGACTCGTCGGGGGCCGAGAGCGTGCGGTTGGTGAAGACGACCTCTTGTCCGACGTAGAGCCAAGCGTAGAGGGCGTCGCGCACGTCGAAGTCGAAGCGGGAGCGCAGGTAGAAGGTGTGGCCGACCTGCCCAAGCTCGGTGATGCCGCTCTCTGGGCCCGTGCCGCGGCCGACGAAGAGATAGCCGGGCGTCAAGGTCAGCCGCCCGAGGTAGATCGGCAGGTAGGGCCCGATCGACCACAGCGCGGCGATCTCGTACGTGGCGACGCGGGCCCAGAGGCCGAGCCCGAACTTGCCGAAGTTCCACGCACCCTCTGCCCAGACATCGACGGGCGGCAGGTAGCCCCCGGTCTCGGGCGCGACAAAAAGCCGGACGTCGCCCGAGAGCTTGAGCACCTCAAAGAAGAGCCAGGCGAAGGCGCCGTATGCCGTCGAATTGACCGTCGTACCGGCGGCGCCGCCCGAGGTGATGGTCGTGGCGCGCTGCTCGCCGTAGAGGCCTGCCGTCAGCGTCAGCTGGCGGCTCCAGCGGTAGCCCCCGGTCAGCTCGGCGCGCTGCCAGAGGTCTTCCTTGTAGAGCGAGAGACCGAGCAGCCCCTGCGCCAGCCAAGGTCGCTCCGACAAGGTCAGCTCGCGATCGAGCTCGTCGGGCACCTCCATGCCAGGGCGCACCTGTCCGCGCGCCAAGTCGGGCCGATCGATCTGCATGTAGAGCGCGATCAGCTTGACCGCGATGCGGACATCGCCGTCGCCGCGCAGCTGCGCCTCTCGCCAAGCGCGAATCGCTCCGGGCACATCCTGGCGAGACTCGCGGATCTGCGCCACCAACCGCAGCGCCTCCGTGTCGCGTCCGTCTGCCTTGTAGACGCCAACCGCGACGGCCTCTGCCTCTTCGCCGCGGCCAAGCCAAAACAGCAGCCGCGCGCGCTGCATCTGGACTTCGGTGTCTTTGGGGTAGCGCTGCAGCACCGCCTCTGCCACCTGCAGCGCCAGCGCCAGCTTCTGTTGCAAGATGAGGGTGCGGACCGTAATGGCGTTCAGCGCCAATCCGGCAAGGGGGCCGGCGGTCGCAGCCTCGGCGCGTTCTCGCGGACCACCGCCGCCGTCCTCTGCGGCCGGTCGGTCCGGCGGCGCCTCGACCGTTGGCGCGGCGGGAGGCGGCAGCGTCGGGTCGAGCGGCGCGGCGTCGTCGGAGGGTCGGGCGACGGGCGGCGGCGGTCCTTCGGTCTCCTGGGCGAAGGCGTCGCTGCTGGCAGCGCACGTCAGGGCCAGCAGCATCGCCCCGCACCACATGGTTGCCGCCAGCGCCCTGGAGGCATGACCACGGAAGCGAGGCGCGCCGTTCCAAGCAAAAAGCCGACTTCGCCGCAGGCACGACGGCGTGTCCATGGGCTGAGTTGAGGTCACCTTGAGTCGGGCTCCGGCTGGGACCGCGGTCCCACGGGGAATTTCTACCACCAGATGGGCCTGCGGCACAAGGGCCCCGTCCATCGTTGGCCGCCGGCGGTCCCGCCATCGGATCCGGAATTTGCGGCGGATTTACTGCGTGCGTGCGCGATCCACGCCGGCCGTCGGCGCCCGCGGTCGCCAGGGAAGCGCGTTAGGCTCGGCTGCCAGGCCCGAGGGGGCCCTCTCTCTCGACCCTCGAGACGCGACCGATGATGACGGGCCTCGTCTCTCGCCCACGCATTGGGCGGACCGTCGGCGCCCTCGAGCGGGACCGAGTGACGCTCTCCGTGTCTTGCCAGCCGGTGCCGCGGCCAAGTGGGCGCGACTCCAATCGCGGTCCGGGCCCTCTTGGCCCGGAACGTCGGCGCTCAGGCGAAGCCGGCCCGGCGCAGCAGCTCGAGATCGACGCTCGCAGGTGACGCGGCGGTCGGAGCGGCGGCGAACGTGGCGAGGCGCCGGATATGCTTGGCGATGATGTCCGTCTCAAGGTGGACCCGCTTGCCCTGGCCGCCGTCGAGGAGTTGGGTCCACTGCGCCGTGTGCGGGATGATCGTGACGCGGAGACCGCCAGGCCAGACCTCGTTGACGGTCAGTGAGACCCCGTCGATGGCGATCGAGCCCTTCTCGACCACCTCGGGCTCGAGCGCGGCGGGCACGGCGTAGCGAAGGTCGGTGGCGTCGGCGCGCGCCTCGATCGCGTCGAGGGTGCCGAGGCCATCGACGTGGCCTGTCACCCACTGGCCGCCCAGACGGTCGCCGAGCCGCAGCGCGCGCTCGATGTTGACACGGTCGCCGCGCCGCAGAGCGCCGAAGCCAGTGCGCGCCATGGTCTCGTGGCTGACGTCGAAGGCGACCTCGACGCTGGCGC
This sequence comes from Pseudomonadota bacterium, assembly GCA_005777155.1. Taxonomy (GTDB): domain Bacteria; phylum Myxococcota_A; class UBA9042; order UBA9042; family UBA9042; genus SXNM01. Next base: position 7,920 of record SXNM01000328.1, read on the forward strand.
CGCGCTGCGCCATGGCGACGGCGGTCAAGCAGACACCATTGACGGCCACCGAGTCGCCGAGCGCGACCGCGGGCCGTCCGTCACCCGCCAGCTTGGCGCGGACGCCGATCCGGGCGCCGTCTTGGCCGTGGCCTTCGACCGCGACGATGGTGCCGAGCGTCTCGATGATGCCTGTGAACATCTGGGTCTCCTCCTCTGATCTGCGCTCTACCGGTCTTTGCGACGCCTCGCGCCCTGGGCCCGGGCGATGGCTGCGGGCGCGCCTCTGCGCGGACCTAACGCCGCCGCGCTGAGAGGTGCAAATCGGGCCCGAGGCGAACGACTGCATCGACCTCGAGCCGCACGGCCTCGCCGATGGTGCCCACGCTGAGCCCAGGCCACAGGCCGACGCCGCGACCGAGCAGCAGGGGCGCCAGCATCAGCTCAAGCCGATCGACCACCCCGGCGCGCCAGAGCCCAGCGGCGAGCGTCGCGCCGCCCTCGCACAGCACCTCGTGCTGCCCGCGCTGGCGCAAGTCGCGGAGCACCGCACGCAGAAAGGCGACCGTGTCGTCCTCCAACACCCCTTCGCCCGTGGCAGGCGCGGCCGAATCGCCGCTCGCAGGGTCGTCGTGGACCGCGTCGATCCCGACCACCTCGACCCCGCGCTGGCGCAAGGCAGCGGCCTCGGCGGTGTCGGCGCTGGCGCCGCTGGTGTAGAGCCGCGATGGCCCGAGCGCCGGATCGCAGAAAGCCGCCTCTGGTGGCGTCCGCAGCCGGCGATCGACCACCACCCGCAGCGGCGGGTCGCCCGGTGCGCCGAGTTCGCCGCGGGCGTTGAGGCGGGGATCATCTGCCAACAGCGTGCCGCTCCCGACGAGGACGGCGTCGGCCTCGGCGCGCATGGCGTGGACCCGCGCCCGCGCCAGGGGGCTGGTGAGCCAGCGCGAGGAGCCGTCCTGGGCGGCGGTCTGGCCATCGAGGCTGGCGGCCATCTTGAGCCGCACAAAGGCGCGCTGCTCGCGGACGCCGACGACGAAGCCCTCGATCAGCCTCGCCGCGCCCTCTGCGGCCACCCCCACGGCGACCGCGACGCCAGCCGCACGCAGCCGCTCAAGCCCGCCGCCAGCGACCGGGTGCGGATCGCGGACGGCGACCACGACCCGGGCGATTCCGGCCGCCAAGAGGGCGTCGACGCACGGCGGCGTCCGGCCGTGGTGGTTGCAGGGCTCGAGCGTGAGGTAAGCCGTGGCGCCGCGAGCTGCCCCTGGGCCGAACGCAGAGCTGGCGGCGTGCAGGGCCTCGATCTCGGCGTGTGGGCCACCGCAGCGCTGGTGAAAGCCCAGGCCGAGCAGCGTGTCGCCGCGCACCAAGGCGCAGCCGACGCGCGGATTGGGCCGCACCGCCTTGGTGCCGAGGGCGCCGGCGTCGATGGCGTGCTGCATCCAGCGCAGGTCGTCTGCGTCTTGACCAGCGGCTGCGGCGCTCATGGGGCTGGGCCGGGGTCAGGGGCGGCGCCGGCCTCGACGGCGGGCGATGGGCCAGACTCGGCGACGACGTCCTCCGCGGCCCGCTCGCCTTCCCCGGCGTGCGCTTCGGCGTTGGGCTGGGCGTCGGTCGCCTGCTCCATCAGGGCGTGTCCGCCCTCGCGGGCGAGGACTGTGACCTCTGCCAGCATGGCGCCGATGTCGGCGAACTGCCGGTACACGCTGGCATAGCGGACGTAAGCGATGGGGTCACAGCCGCGGAGGAAGTCCATGACCCAGCCGCCGATCTCCGAGCTCTGCACCTCGGACGGTCCGCGCTCGGCCAGGCGCTGTTCGACGCTGCGCACCAGCTCCTCGACCGCCTCAGCGGGGACTGGCCGGCGGTGGAGGGCGGCCTGGACGGCGGCGCGGAGCTTGTCGCGGTCGAAGCGCTCGCGCGCACCCCGCTTCTTGACGACCAGGACCGGGGCCACCTCGATGCGCTCGTAGGTGGTGAAGCGGTGCTCGCAGGCGTCGCACGCCCGTCGGCGACGGATCGCGTCTTCGCGCGGCGTCAGGCGCGAGTCGATGACGTGGTTCTCGAGGCGATTGCAACGCGGACAGCGCACGGCCTCACCTGTGTCCGCACGCCGCGTGAAGCTACGCGGGGTGGCTGCTGGGTGTTGGCGTCACTTGAGGGTCCAGGCCGCGCTGGACCTGGCGCTCGATGGCAGAGATGCCATCGAGGCGACGCTGGTGGCGGGCCTCGAACGGCGTCGTGAGCCAAGCGTCGACGCAGGCGAGCGCCAACGGCGACGCCAGGAGCCGCCCGCCGAGGCAGAGGACGTTGGCGTCATTGTGCTGCGCGGCCAGCGAGGCCGTCGTCAGGTCGTGGACCAGCGCCGCGCGAACGCCTGGTACCTTGTTGGCGGCGATGCTCATGCCGATGCCGGTGCCGCAGATCAGCACGCCACGCTCGACCTCGCCCGACGCCACCTGGCAGCCGACAGCGCCGGCAAGGTCAGGGTAGTCAGCGCTGGCGCCCGAGGACGGGCCGCGCTCTTCGACCGTGTGGCCTTGGGCGCGCAGATGCGACACTACGGCCTGGCGCAGCTCGACGGCGGCGTGGTCTGAGGCGACGGTGAGGCGCATGGCTGCGACTCCGGGCCCGCGACTATGCGCCGGTTTCGGCGTCGATCGCGCTGCTGAGCTCGATCACAGAGGCCACGATCTGGCGCTTGCGATACTGGCCGCAGGCCCCGCAGACGTGGTGCGGCCGCACGGGCGAGCCACAGTTGCTGCAGACACCGATGGTCGGCGGCGTGATCTTGTCATGCTGCGCGCGCCGGCTGAGCTTGCGGGCGCGGGACATGCGCTTCTTTGGGACTGCCATCGCTCGATCCTTCCGCCGCGGGCCGCGTACTGCACCCCGGCACACCACCTGGTCGCCGGAAGTTGGGCGGCCATGGGGCGCGGGACTCTAGTGGCGACAGCCGCGCCTGTCAACGGCCTATTGGCTCATGGAGCCGGACGCGAGCCCCAGCGGCGGCGCGGTGGCCTGGAGTCGGTGGCGCGACGGCGGCGTGCCTGCGCGGTGGCCGCCCAGCTCAGAACCCCGTGGTGGCGCCGAGCGAGTGCAGCGCATGGGGCGCCACTGACGCCGGGCGCGGCGGGGGGCGGCGCAGACGCCGACGACAGTGGCTCGGCTGGCGCCGGCCCCGTCCAGTCGTGGTCGCTGGCGGCGCTCGGCCGACTTGCGCTAGCCTTGGGCATCGCGCCGGCTCGCTTGACACCTCAGGTCATGGCGCCGGAAACTTAGGCCGCGGCCTGCTAGGCCCTGCATCGCAGTCAACGTCGAGGAGCCCGCGTGATCACCGAGCACAGTCGCTTTCAGCTCGAAGCCAGCAAGCTCGGCCGCGACGTGGTATTTCAGGTGACCGTGTTTCAGAAGGAGGAGCGCCGCCGTCGCCGCCTGTTCGCAGCGACCCAGTGCTCCGATCCCTTTCACTTCTTGATCCAGTTCATCATCCGCGAGGCGCCCGACTTCGACACGCTGCTCAGCCGCTTTGTCGGCCAGCTCGAGCACCGCGGCTTCGAGGCCCTGCGCATGCGGATGCGTGGCGACGGCAAGTGGGAGCCTTGGATGCCGGTGCCCCGCTTCGGCGGCGCAGACACCCCCGAGGCGGCGGCGGCGGCCGCGGCGCGGCTGGCCGAGGTCCGCGGCGGCAACCGTGCCAGCGTCCGCGACGCTGACGACGGGGAGTAGGTCGGCCCCTCGGGCGCGTCGATTCCCACAGCCAAGCTTCAACCGACGACCAGCTCGACGCCGAGCGCGCTGCCCCTCTCGGCCCACGGACGCCCCCGCTCCGTTGCCCGCGCTGGTCCCCCGACCGCGCTGGCCCGGTGACGAATGGGGCCGAGCGCGGGCGCTGGCCCGCTGGCGGCTATTCAGCTGGCGGCCAGCGCCGCGCCGAGCGCTCGGGTCCATGGCAGGCTTCGCGCCCTCGTCGAGCCGACGGATCGCGGTGGGCGCCGCCGCTCGGTCCGGGGCACATGAGCCACACGCCTAAGAGCGATCGCTGCCTAGCTCCGCCGCTTCGGCCACCAGGGCCCACGGCTGCTCCCCCGCCAGGTAGGCGTCGAGGGCGCGGCGCCGAAAACGCCGGAGACCGCTAGCGTCGCGCACGGTCAGCCGACGAGCGTCAAAGAGCTCTGCCAGCGGGATCAGATGCTTGCGGGTTAGGCCCAGCAGCTCTTTGAGCGCTGCTGTGTCAAAACCCTCTGCCGCGGCGAAGGTCTCAAAGGCGGCGGCGGCGGCGGCGGCGAAGGCCCTCGCGCCGAACGCGACGTCGCCGTGGCGGAGCGCCCGCCCGCGCTGCACCTCCAGCGTCAGCGCCGCCTCCAGCGTCGCGGCGTCGGCGGCGTCGACGGCGCCTGCCAGGCCGGAGAGCTGCTCGCGCACGGCCTCCCAGAGCGCCGCGCCGGTCGGCGGCGAAGAACCGCCGGCCTCGAGGGCGGCGACCAAGGCGTCGCGGAGCGCGAGGCTCGGGCCGTGGCTGCGCATCAGAAAACCGGGGAGCGCCAGCTCGACGGCGCCCTGGCTCGCGGCGCGCAGCGCGCCCCGCCTGATGAGGCCTTGCGCGATGGCGTGGACGCTCTCGACATCGAGCTGGGCGCCGAGGCGACGGGCGAGCTCGGCGGGCGTGGCGCCGGCGCGCTCTGGGGCCTCCTGGTGCAGCGCCGCCATGCGGTCGAGCAGCAGGGCCTCAAGCGCAGCGACGGCCTCAGGCGTCCACAGCCGCTCGCGGGAGGTGAATTTCCGCAGGGCGCCGCGCCCCAGCGTGCGCTGCAGCGCCTTGTCGAGGCGGCCCCGCGCCCAGGGCAGTCGGAGCGACAGGTCGGCGGCTACGACCCCGGCGGCGCCGTGGATGGCGACCCTGGCGACCAGCGCGGCGTCATCATCGGCGCTAGCGACGGCCTGGAGTTGGCCAACGACCACGTCGTCGTCGAGGCGGTGGCGCGGCGGGCAGGGGTGCAGCAGGCGCCCGCCGGCGACGGTGCGGCCGTGACGAGCGTCATCGTGGCTGCCGCGGAGAACGAACCGATCACCGGGCGCCACGGCGATCGCGGCGTCGAGGTGCAGCTGCGCCACGCCGGCCTCGCCTGGCGACAGCCCACGAGCGGCGGCGGTGCCGAGCGGCGTCACGGCGCACTCCACGCGGGCGGTACCGAGGTGGAGCATGAAGCGGCTGCGGCGGGTGAGGGCTGCGGGGCTGTGGTCGAGGACCTCCAGCGCGACGTCGAGGCGATCGCTGACGATGACCGCTTCGGAGGCCGCGATCACGGCGCCGGCGCCGACATCGACCGCCCCGGCCCCAGCGATCTGGAGCGCCACCCGGCCTGGGGCGACGAACGCCGCGGCCGACTCGCCGTGCCGCTGCAGCCCACGCACGCGGACCGGCGTCGCCCCGGGCATCAGGGTCAGCGCGTCGCCCACCGTCACCGTTCCGCCGAGCGCAGTGCCCGTGACGACTGTGCCATGGCCGGGCAGCACGAACGCGCGGTCCACTGGCATGCGGAACGGCCGGCCCCGCAGCGTGGCGTCACGGTCGCGCAAGACCCGCGCGCCTAGCCTGCCGAGCGCGGCGCGCAGCTCCCCCAACCAAGGCTCCGGCGGACGGTTCGAGAATCGCACCACCTCAGCGTCGTGCAGAAACGTGTCACGGCAGAGCTCGCCGAGCTCGAGCTCCAGGAGGTCGAGCAGCTCGGCGTCAGCGAGATCGGCCTTGGTCAGCACCAGCAGGCCGTGGCGGAGCCCCAGCAGGCGGCAGATCGCGAGGTGCTCGCGCGCTTGCGGCATGACGCCCTCGTCGGCGGCGACGATGAGCATGACGGCGTCGACGCCGGCGGCACCCGCGATCATGCGGCGGACAAAGCGCTCGTGCCCGGGCATGTCGCAGAGGCCGACTAGCAGGCCGCCGGGCCCAGCGTCCTTGAGGCTCAGCGGCGCGAAGCCGAGCTCGATCGAGATGCCGCGGCGCTGCTCCTCCGGCAGGCGATCGGTCTCGACGCCGGTGAGCGCCCGCACCAGCGCGGTCTTGCCGTGATCGACGTGGCCGGCGACGCCGACGGTGAGGGCGATCGCGTCGGCGCCGGGGTCCATCGCAACCTCTCTCGCGGCGCCCGCGGCGTTTGACCCAAGGCAGCGCGCCGCCACTGGCCGCCTAAGCCTACGGGCCCCGGCCGCCAGTCGGCAACCGCCACCCCTCGACACGGCGCATTGACAGGCCAGGAGATTGCCGGTGCGATCGAGCGTGTCCACGGCGTCGCCGCCGGTCGCGGCGACCCTGGCCTCTGCCGAGCCTCCCTGCATCGGAGCGATCCATGACGAACCCCGCCCCGCGCGCCGCGATTCTGCTGGCGGACGGCTTTGAGGAGATCGAGGCGATCACGCTCGTCGACGTGCTGCGACGTGCCGACATCGACGTGACGTTGCTCGGCGTGTTCGGCCTTGAGGCGACAGGCGCCCATGGCGTCCGCGTCGGCGCTGACGCGCAGCTGGCCGACATCGGCGACCTCGCCTTTGACGCGGTGGTGTTGCCGGGTGGCATGCCCGGCGCCAAGCACCTGCGCGATCATTCGGGCGTGCAGGCGTTGCTTGCGCGGCAGTCACAGGCCGGCGGCTTGCTGGCGGCCATCTGCGCAGCGCCGATGGCGCTCGGCCGCGCCGGCGCGTTGCAGGGCCACGCTGCGACCTGCTACCCAGGCTTCGAGGACCAGCTGATCGGCGCAACGGTGCTCGCGCAGGCGGTCGTCGAGGACCGCCAGGTCGTGACGAGCCGCGGTCCGGGCACCGCGATCGCCTTTGCGCTGGCGCTGGTGCGCCGGCTGCGCGGCGAGGGCGTGGCGGCGAGCGTGGCGGCGCAGCTGCTCGTCGCCGGGTAGCTCGTCGAGCCCGTCTGGACCTCCTCGGCGTGCCAACGACGGGTCGCCAGCCCGCCGAGGGCGCGCTGCGGCGGGGCCTCGGCGCCGACTGGCGCGCGCTACGTCTCCCGAGGCGGAACGAGCGGCCACCGCCGACTCCTTGGAGCGCATGGATCGAGCGGACCGAGCGGACTGAGCGGGCCGTGTCGGTCAGGCTGCCGCCGCCGACGGCGCAGCGATGGCCCGTCGCCGAGACCGCGAGGGAGCCTCCGCTCCGGCGGAGCTCGCCGATGCGACCGAGCGATTTCGTCGGCGCCACGTGGCGCGTGGCCGCTGCCGGGGCCTGTGGCGGCGTCGCGGCTTCTCGACGGCCCCCTGATCTCGCCTCCCAGGGTGCCTCTGGCTACCGCGGTGGGCGCGGCGGCGGGCTGAACACGTCGGGCGTCGCCGTCGGCTAGCGTCAGCGCCAGCGCCAGCGCATGATGGCGGCGATGCAATTGGCACCGATGACGCCCGCCCCGCTGTCTGGCCTCGGCCTTGCGGCGCTGATGGCGCTGGCGATCGTCATCCGCGTCGCCGTGGGTGTCGGCGACGACGGCCTCGGCGGCCAGGATCCCTGGGCCTATCGCGAAGCCGCGCGTCAGGTGACCGCCTGGTGGCGAGGGGTCGGCGACGCCCCGCACGGGCTGTTCTGGCCCCTCGGCTATCCAGCGCTGGGCGCTTCGCTGGCGATGGCGCTGGGAGTCGATGAGGCCACCGCGCTGCGCGTCGCCTCCCTCATGCTCTCCGCCGCGGCGGCGCCTCTGACGGCGGCGCTGGTCCATTCGGTGCTGCCGAGCGGCCGGTTCGGCGCATGGCTGGCCGGCGGCGTGGTGGCCGTCGGCGCCGCGGCGTCTCTGTCGGGCGCGGCGGTGATGGCCGATGGCCCGATGCTCGGCTGGCTGGCCCTCAGCGCCTGGGCGACGGCGC
>SXNM01000033.1 GCA_005777155.1 Pseudomonadota bacterium
CGGCGCGCCCCCGCACGCCGCGCCACAGGGCGCCGCGCCCTTCGATGGGGCCGCCGAGGCCTATGACGCCGCCTTCAGCGATCGACGACTCGGCCTGCTGCTGCGCGGGCTGCTGCATGAAGAGCTCGGGCGCCACCTGCCCGCCAGCGGCCTGCACCTCGAGTGCGGGTGCGGCACTGGGCTCGACGCACTCTGGATGCTCCGCCGCGGCGCCGCCGTCGTGGCGACAGACGTCTCTCCGGCGATGCGGGCGGCGACCATCGCCCGGCTGCGCGCCGCGGTCGGTCGAGAGGGAGCGGCCGCCTTGACGCCTCGCGATGCCGGGGAGCCCTTGGATGTGGCGTCGCGCGGCGGCGCACCCCTCGCAGTTCCCGACGCGCACGGTGAGGGCGACGTCGCCAGCGACGACGCACCCGGGCAAAGGGCCTCGCCACGCCGACACGCCGCAGCAGGCGTCGCCGCCGTCGCCGACCTCGACCTCGCCGGCGCGCCGATGCACCGGCGTCGCCAGCTCGTCGGCGCGGCGGCGGTCGCCCACCTCGACCTCGCCGACCCGGCGCCACCCACCCGCCCCGAGTATTCCACCCACGATGATCCCCGCCTGCGACCCCTCAGCTCGGGCATCCCGTTCGACGGGGTCTTCGACGGCTGCTTCTCAAGCTTTGGCCCCTTGAACTGCGTGCTCGACCGCCGCCCGCTCGCTGCGGCGCTGCAACGGTGGCTGCGACCCGGCGCGCGCGTCTGCTTCGTGGTCATGCCTCGCCTCGCCCCGTGGGATTGGCTCTGGTACGGCGCCCACCTCCGCCCCAGCGCCGCGCTGCGCCGACTCCGCCGCGCCCCCGTCGCCGGCCTGCCTGGCGGCGGCAGGTTGCGCCTCGACTACCCGAGCGCCCGTGACCTCGACGCTGAGCTCGGCCCCAGCTTTCGGCGCCTCGACCACCGCGCCATCGGGGCGCTGCTGCCGATCAGCGAGGCGGCGGGCCTCGTCAGCCGGGCGCCTCTGCTCTTCGAAGCCGTCGCCACCCTCGAGCGCGAGGTGGCAGCCCGCTGGCCGTGGCCGCACCTCTGCGACCACGCGCTGCACGTCTGGGAGCGACGCTGATGGCGGCAGCTCGCCGCGTCTTGGCGATCGTCCCAGGCTTCTCCCGCCAGCTCGACGACGCCAGCATCCCGGCGCTGCGGACGCTGCTGCTCGCCGAGGCGGCCTTTGGGGCTGACGTCCTCGTCTTGGCGCTCCGCCATCCCCCGGGTCCTGGTCGCTACCGCATCGGGCCCTTGCTGGTCGAGACCTTGGGCGCAGGCGCAGCGAGAGGGCTCGGGCGCTTGGCGCTGCTCAGGCGCGCCGTCGCCGCCGGCCTCGCCTTTGCAGCCGAGGGCGCGACACCGACCGAGGTCTGGGGATTTTGGGCCGACGAGCCCGGGTTCGTCGCGGTCGAGGTCGGTCGGCGCCTCGGCGTACCCGTCACCGTCGCCTTGATGGGCGGTGAGTTGGCCGACTTGCCGGCGCTCGGCTACGGCGTCGGCCAGGAGCGCCTTGGCCGCTGGTTGCGCGACCACGCCCTGCGCGGCGCCGACGTGGTGACCGTCGGCTCGCGGTTCTTGCAAACACGCGCGCTGGCGGCTGGGGTCACGCCGGACCGCCTCCAGCTGCGACCGCTGCCGGTGGAGGTCGCGCGCTTCGCCCACGTGCCGCGCCGGCCGCGCCTTGCCGGTCTGCCCTTGCGCGTCGGCGTGCTCGCCAGCCTCGTCGCCGTCAAGCAGCACGCTGCGCTCCTGTGCGCCGTCGCCCGACTGCGCGCCGAGGGCGCGGCGATCCACCTCGACCTCTGCGGCGATGGCCCCCTCCGCGCCGCGCTGGTGGCCCAGGCCAACTCGCTCGGACTCGCCGACGCGCTGCACCTGCGCGGCGCCTTGCCCTGGTCGCAGGTGCCGGCGTGGCTCAGCGACATCGACCTGCACGTGCTGCCCTCGGCCTGGGAGAGCCAGGGTATGGCGACGCTAGAGGCCGCCGCCGCCGGGGTGGCCGTCGCCGGCAGTCGGGTCGGGGCGCTGCCGGAGATCGCCGCCGCCGTCGCGACGTGGGCCCCGGACGACGACGCCGACCTCTTTCGCGCGCTGCGAAGGGTCACCCTGCGCGCGGCCGGCGAGCCCGGCTGGCTGCACCGCTGCGGCGAGGCGGCCCGCGCCGAGGTCATCGCCGGCGAGGCAGGGCAGGCCGCGCTGCGATTGCAACGGCGCTAGGGCGCACCCTTCCCATCGCCTTGGCGACCCTGCATCATCGCAGCCCAGCCGACGAAGCCGTCGCGCTCAGGAGCCGCCCATGCGAGACATCCGTCCGAACTTTGGCCCGGCGCCCCTTGACCGCGCTACGTCGATGCCGCTGGCGGCCCGCGCTCGGGTGGTGGCGCTGGCCCTCCTGCTCTGCGCCGTGGCGACCGCGCCCGAGGTAGACGCCCAAGTCCCGCGGCCGCTGCGCAAGGGCAAGACTCTGGCGGTGCAGATCACGACCGCACCCGAGATGGCGATGCTCTTTCTCGACGACGAGAAGTATGGCGTCGTCGGCGTCTCGCCGTGGAAGGGCAAGCTGGTCGCAGGCGCCTACACGCTGATCATTAAGAAGGACGGCTATCTACCCGTTGTCAGGCCGATCAACGTCGACAAGGCGACCACCACCTTCTCAGTGGCGCTGGAGCGCGAGATCAAGCCGTCGTTCGTCGCCGTAACCGCAGACAGCGACGCTAGCATTGCCGGCGCCCAGGTCCGCATCGACGGTACGAACAGCGGCGCGGTCCCGCTCAAGGCGCAGGTGCCCGCCGGTCGCCACCAGGTCGAGATCGCCCGCGATGGCTATGAGCCCTTCACCCAGTGGATTGAGGTCGCCGAGGGGCAGACCGTCAGTTTGTCGCCGGTGCTGCGCAAGAAGGCCGCAGCGCCGGGCTCGCTGCTGATCGACGCTAACGTGGCAGGGGCCAAGGCTGCCGTCGACGGCAAGCCCGTGGCGCAGTCGCTGCCGGCGGTGGTCGATGACGTCGCGCCGGGGCCGCACGTCGTAGAGGTCACGGCCGAGGGCGCGCCGCCGTGGCGCGAGACGGTCACGGTCGTCAGCGGCCAGCGGCAGAAGGTGTCTGCCACCCTGCAGCTGTCGGCCAAGACCGGCTCACTGCTCATCGACAGCGACGTCCGCAACGCCGTCGTCAGCCTCGACGGTAAGCGCCTCGCCGAAGCGCCGCCGATCGTGCTCGACGCCGTGCCGGTCGGCCCCCACGCCATTGAGGCCAGCGCCGATGGCCAGAGCTGGGCTGGCACGGTGAACGTCGCCGATGGCCAGCGCGCCCGGGTGTTGATCGAGCTGCAGGCCAAGGTGCAGGCCGCCGCCGCGCAGCGCAGCGCCGTCGAGCAGGCCGCCGCCGAGCGATCCGCAGCCAAGTCCGATGCCGAGAAGGCCGCCGCCGACAAGGCCGCCGCTGACAGGGCCGCCGCCGACAAGGCCGCCGCCGAGCAAGCCGGCAGGAGGGTCGCCATTGAGAGCGATGGTAACGGCCAAGCTGACGCCGAGCGCGCCGCCGCCGAGCGGGCAGAGGCCGAGCGCGCAGAGGCCGAGCGGGCCGCCGCTGCCGCCGCCGCTGCTGGGAGACCAGCGCCGACGCCGCTTGAGCAGTCACGGAGCCGCGCCGAACAGGCCCGCATTGACCAGGAGGAGTTCGGCCGTCTCGACGCGATGATGAAGACGCCGATCGGCGCCCGCACCCTGCCGTCCGGCTTCTTCGCCCTCGAGCTGTCCGCCGGCTACCCGCACTATCTGCACGCCCAGGCGACGGTCGGCATCGCCCACGAGGGTCCGCTCAAGCTGGACGCGGCGATCTTCAGCCGCTCCTTCCTCAACCTGACCGAGGGCGGCCTGCAGATGCGACTCGGCCTGGCCCAGGGCCGCGCCTTCGCCGCCGCAGCCCAGGTCCGCGTCGGTGGCGGCAAGGGCATGGGTGGGCGCAACAGCTTCCTGTTCGGCGCCGGCGTCGTCGGCTCGCTGGTGCTGCGCGAGACTGTGACCCTCAGCGGGCACCTGAACCTCGACGGCTGGAGCGAGCGGCTCTGCGCCGAGGCCACGGCGGAGGCCGAGGTGCGCGACGCCGGCTCCGATCTCTGCCGCGGCAAGCTGAGCGCCGCAGACCTGACGAAGGCCAAGCAGCTGATCGACGCGCCGGCCACCGAGCGCGACGACGGCGCCATGTTCACCTTCGGGACCTCGATCGAGATCCGCATCAATGAGTGGATGAACATCCATGGCCTCTTCACCGTGGCGCCGGGCCAAGAGCCCCGCGCTGGCTACTCGGGCCTGTTTCAAGATCTCCTGATTTTCGACAGCGACCCCGGCTACTTCGGCCGCATCGGCGTCGCCCTGCTGTTCTAGGCGGACCTGCGTTTCTTACCCACCCCTGACGATCTCCTCTGCTTAGGTCCAGGACTCGTCTTGCCTGCCAACGCCCCCTCGGCGCACCGAGCGCCGGCCCGAGGGCGAGGAGATCCAGATATGGCCGATCCTCGCGTCGCCTTGCTCATCGACGCCGACAACATCTCGGGCGCCCACGCCGATGCCATCGTCGGCGAGGCCGCTCGCCACGGCCGCCTCGTCATCCGCCGCATGTACGGCGACTGGACCCGCCAACAGCTGCAGAAGTGGAAAGACGTCACCGCCCGGCACGCCATCCAGCCGATCCAGCAATTCTCCAATACGCCCGGCAAGAACGCCACCGACTCTGCGCTCATCATCGACTCCAGGGACTTGCTGCACGGCCACGACGCCGACGTC
>SXNM01000329.1 GCA_005777155.1 Pseudomonadota bacterium
CCTACAACGAGGCCGAGAACGTCGGTCCGACGCTACAGGAGGCGCTCGACTGGCTGCGGCGGTCGGTCGAGGATTGGGAGCTGCTCGTCGTGGACGACGGCTCGAGCGACGGCACCGCCGACGCCGCCCGCGCCGCCGCCCGCGCGGCCTGCAGCGAAGCAGAGGCCCCGCGCGTCCGCGTGCTGTCTTACCGACCGAACCGCGGCATCGGCGGCGCGCTGCAGGTCGGTTTTGGTGCCGCGACCCGCGACTGGCTGACCATGATCCCGGCCGACGGCCAGATCGCCCCGAGCGAGCTTGACGCTCTGCTCACCGCCGCCGCCGCAGATTCCGGCGTCGGCCTCGTGACCTGCCACTTTCCAGATCGCTTCCGCGAGGCCGACGGGCGCGACCGCCAGCTGCTGTCTGAGGGCCTCAAAGCCGTGATGTGGCTGAGCACCGGCGTAGGCCGCCGCCTGGACGGCGTCTACCTGCTGCGCCGCTCGCTCCTGCCGGTCGCCGACGCCCGCAGCGAGAGCTTCTTCTTCAACTTTGAGTTGCCGATCCGGCTCTTGCGCGCCGGCGTCCAGGCCGCCGAGGTCACCGTCCACGTCCGTCCGCGGCGGGCTGGCACCTCGAAGGTCAAGAACCTCCGCACGATCGCGCGAGTCGGCCGCGAGCTGGTTCGCCTCGGTGTCGCGCTGCGGCTGGGGGTGGGGCGATGACCATCGAGGATCCGGAGGCGCTCGGCCAGACCCAGGGCGTCTGGCTGCAGCAGCGAGTAGCGCGCCATCTGCGCAAGCATAAGCAGGCCGCGTTGGACGCCGGAGGCGAGGTCTTCCGCTGGTATGATCGCGACATACCGGAGCTGCCGCTGACCATCGATCGCTACCGCGATCACCTGCACGTCGCGGTGTGGAGCCGCGGCGTCGAGGCGGACGCTGACGCGCGGCGCCACCGGCTGCAGCGGGCGATGGCGACGCTCGCCGCGGCCCACGGCATCCCCGTCGAGCACATCCACTGGAAGGATCGCGAGCGCAAACGGGGCGCCAGTCAGTATGAGGCCGCCCCTGACGCCAGCTGCCGGCTGCAGGTGCGCGAGGGGGGCCTGGTCTTCGAGGTCGAGCTGGAGCGCTACCTGGACACCGGCCTCTTCCTCGACCACCGGCTCGCCCGCGCCGAGATTCGCGCCCGCGCCGCCGGCCTCCGCGTGCTCAACCTCTTCTCATACACCGGGGCCTTCAGCGTTTTTGCCGCCGCTGGCGGCGCCGCCAGCACCGACAGCGTTGACCTCTCCGCGACCTACGGCGCTTGGGCCGAGCGAAACTTGGCCGCCAACGGCGCCGCGCCGGCCGACCACCGCGTCCACGTCGCCGACGCGCGCCTCTTCCTCGAAAACGCCGAGAGCCGCGGCCGGCGCTGGGACCTCGTCATCTGCGACGCGCCGGCCTTCAGCAACAGCAAGCGCACGCGCATCACCTTCGACGTGCAACGCGACCAGGGTGGGCTGATCCGCCGGTTGCGTGCAGTGCTGGCGCCGCGTGGTGCGCTGCTCTTCGCGACCAATCACCGCGGCTTTGAGCTCGAGCCGACGCACTTCGACGGCATGCGCTGGCAAGAGCAGAGCGCGCGCACCGTCCCGCCGGAGTTCCGCGATCGCGCGATCCACCGCAGCTTTCTGGCGGAGCTACCCTGAGGCCTGGGCGACTCGGCGGCCGCTAGTTGAGCGGGATCTCCTCGCCACACTCGGCGGCGGTTGGCCCGAGGTAGGGGCTGTCGATCGGGGACCCGGCAAGCTGCAACCACCGGGCCGCGCCGGCGCCTGAGCAGCGATAGCCGCGGACCGCGCCGGCGATCTCGGGGCTCGCGGCGACCATCGGCCACAGCTCGGCGGTCAGCGTCGCGAAGGCCGCGCGCGAGTTGTCGATGGTCTTGTGCTGCGTGATCGCGCGGGCGGCCTCGATCGCGGCCTGCACGGCTGGGCCCTGCGCCTCGGCCAGGGTCACGCCGAGGTTGATGGCCACCTCGCGCGCTTTGTAGTGGTCATCTGCCGCGAGCGCGACGCGGACGGGCTCGTAGACGTCAAGGATTCGCCGCAGGTGGGTGCTGGTGACCGCGGGAGAGACGGGCTTCGGCGGCGGTGCCACAGCGTCCGGCGCCCCGCTGCCCGCCGGGCCCTTGGTCGCGGCGCCTTCGCCCTGGCCGCCCTCGCCTTGGCCGCCCATGCGTGACGGAGCGCCAGCGATTGGCGCGGCCTCTCCGCTCGGCTGGCCGCCCTCACCCGCTGTGGCCGGCGGGGGCGGCGGCTCCTGCTTCGGCGGCGACTCCTTGCAGGAGGCGGCGGCGAGGGCCGCGACGAGGCCGATGACGGCGAGCCGCCGAGTGGCGTCGCACCGCGGCGACGTGGGGGACGACCGGACGCTCATGCTGGGCTCTCGTAGCGCCGACGGAGGGTCGGGATGAGGTACTCGTCGAAGGCGCGGTCGACGCCGAATTCCGGCGCCCAGCCCCACTGCTCGCGCGCGGCGCGGTCATCGACGTCGGCCGGCCAGGAGTCGACGATCGCCGCCCGGGCGCCAGGCTTGGCCCAGCCGAGGCGAGCGCCGGGAAACGCGCGCTCTGCGCGGCCGCGGATCTCCTCCGCCGACACGCTGAACGCACCGACGTTGAACACCCGCTGGCGCAGTCGGCTGGGATCGGCGTTGGCCAGGCCGAGGATGGAGCGCACCGCGTCCGGCATCGCCATGAAGGGCAGGCGGGCGTCGGGCGCCACGAAACAGTCGTAGGCGTTGCCGGACGCCGCGGCGTGCAGCAGCTCGGGGCCCCAGTCGCTCGTGCCGCCCGAAGG
Organism: Pseudomonadota bacterium; assembly: GCA_005777155.1. GTDB lineage: Bacteria > Myxococcota_A > UBA9042 > UBA9042 > UBA9042 > SXNM01. Next base: position 2,828 of record SXNM01000329.1, read on the forward strand.
CACCGAGTCGGCGCTGATGAGGCCAGGGAAGCGCAAGGCGCGAAAGTCGACGCCGCTTGGCTGAAACGTGAGATCGAGCTGCCCGAAGTGCTTGTGGAAGTAGCGGCCAAGATGCTCACAGTAGAGCTTGTTGCAGCCGTACATGGTCGTCGGTTCGTTGAATTGGCCCTCTCCGATCGCGCCGGCGCGGGCCTTGGTCTCGCGATCGGGCAGGCCGTAGACCGCGATCGAGCTAGGAAACACGAACACGACCGGGATGGCGTCGCGCCGCGCCTGGCTGACCGCGAGGCGCAACAGCTCCAGCGTGCCGCCGACATTGACGCGGTGTGCGGTGTCAGGCGTGTACTCCGAGCGCGTCGAAAGCAGCGCGGCGAGGTGGTAGATCTCGCGGACGGCCACCTCGGAGATCAGGCGCTCCAAGAGGTTCTTGTCGAGCATGTCGCCGATGAGCGTCATCGCGCACAGGCGGGCGAGCGGCGCTGGCAACGGGTTGAGGTCGAGCGCCACGATCGCCAAGTCGCCGCGCTCGGCGAGGGCGTGGATGAGGGCGTGGCCGATCTCGCCGTTGGCGCCGGTGACTAGGGCGACGGGCTTGCGCATCGCGTCTCCTGCGGAGCGAGGGGTGAGGAGCGCGCCGACCAGCGCGGGCGGCGAGCGACGTGGGTGGACAGCCCGGCCTTACTCGACGGCGTCCCACTGGATGACCACGGCGCCGGCAGCCGAGATGGCCTGCTTGATCCAGACGCGGGACCAGCCTTCGTCGAGGTTGTGTTGCACGACGGCGCCGTAGCCGGCCCCGAGGTTGCTCATGTAAGCGTTGGGCTTTGCCAGGGACTTGGACCGCGGCACCTTGGAGAGGCTGGCAAACACGGTCTCGACGCCGCCCTCCTCGAAGACCCCCATGGCCATCGAGTCGCCAAGGCCCGAGGCGCCCGGCTTGAGATCAAAGCCGCCCTTGTTCTTGTAGAGCATGAGATCGGCCGACAGGTAGTTGGCGTTCGGTAGGACCTTGCCGCTCGACAACTCCAGCCCTTGGTTGATGAACAGCGTGACTTCGCGTGGTCCGGTCGCGGCGCTCGCTGGCGCGCCGGCGTCACTGGCGCAGCCGGTGGCGACCAGCCAACAGGCGACCATCCCGAGCGCAGCGCGCGCTGCACCCGACCGGTGCCGCGACGGGAGGGCCGGGCGTTGCGGCGCGGCGTGGCGGACGCGCGCTGCCGAGTCAAAACCGCGAACGCCGGCCCTGCTCGCATCCATGGAACCCTCCGCACGCCGCCCTGAGCGGCGCGTAACGATCGCAGATGGCGGCGACGGCGGCAAGGTTGGCGGGGAGCCTTTCGTGTCCCCTGGCGCGCCGGCGGTTCCGACGCCACGCCAGGTCCGGGATCGGCGACAGGGCCATGAATCACGGGATCGCGAGATCGGCGTCCAGCGACGAAAGGAGGCTCCCAGCGAAGAGGCCCTCGTCCTCCGAACTGTCGAGCAAGTCGAAGTCGGCGCTGGCCACGAGGTCGAAGGCCTGTCCTCCTTCGGCGAGACCCGGCCCATCGTCGCGCGCCGCCGCGGCCACTGCGGTCACCGGGTCAGACGTCGTCACGGCCGCAGTCAGCCCGCCGGCAGCCCCCTCCGCCGATGCGTCAGCCGCCACAGCCCCCGAAGCACCCGCCGCTGCACCCGCTGAGGCATGCGCCGGCCCGTCGGCCGAGGCGCCACCCGCCAAGGCCTGCGGCTGCGAGCCTGAATCGCCCACGGCTGCAGCGACTTCCACCCCGCCGCGCTGCCCCACGCCTGCGTCTCCGTCGCCCAACGTGCGCCGCAGCGCGAGGGCCCACACCGCCGCCATCGCCGCGGCGAGGCCGACAGCCACCGCCACAAAACGGCCGCGCCACGCCCGCGGCGATCGCGAGCGCGCGACTCCAGGCGACTCCTCAGGCCCCGGCCTCTGCGGCGGCGCATGGCGCTGAGCCATCGTCAGCGGCGGCAGTGGTGCCCGCTGCGCGTCGACGGCGCACGCCGCGAACGCCTCCAGACGTCCCAGCGCCGCTTCATCGGTCGACGGCGCGCTGGCCTGCCAAAGCGGCGCCAGCGCCTCAAGCTCAAGCTCAAGCTCCCCGTCGGTGTCCTCCAGACCCGCGCCAACGGCGACGTTGGTCAGCCCGGCCGCGGTCCCCGCGCCCTCTTCGTCAGCCTCGACCTCAGGATCGGGCGCCAGCCACCCGCCGGGGATGGGGTTGGTCCTCATGACTGCTCTCCTTGCAGCGCCTGCCGGAGCTCCTTGACGGCGAGGTACACCAGGGCGCGCGCCGACTCGGGCGTGCTGCCAATCGCGTGCGCCACCTCGTCGTATTCGAGGCCACCGTCGAGGCGCAAAATGGCGGCGACGCGGCGCTTCTCGGGGAGACCGGCTAGGACGCTGTCGATCTTGGCGCGAAGCTCGACGCCACGCAGGTGTTGCTCCGGATTGGCGCCAGGGGACGGCTCGAACGAGGCCTCATCGCGTTGACGCCGTCGCGCCTCGCTCCGCGATAGCGTGAAGGCGCGGGCCGCGACCACGCTGGCCAGCCAAGCGCGCAGGGACGTGCCTGGCTGGTAGTGGCTAAGATCGCGCGCAGCGATGACCAGGGCCTCTTGAACGGCGTCTTCGCCCAGGCTGGGGTCGCGCGTGGTGCGGGTCGCGACGCGCAACAGCATCGGTAGGTGGGGCAGGACGAGGTCGGCGAACGCCCGACCTTTACCCGCGATCGCCGCGGAGCACAGCCGACGCTCGTCAGCTGCGGGGTCCGCGTCGTCGGCCGGCGCGGTATTGGGAGGCATCGCAGGTAGCGAGGCGGCGACGCTCGGGCGCAGAGGCCCCGACAACGGCGGGCGGGGTGCCTTGGGGTTGGCGCTACGGATCCATGGCCTCGCGATCTGCGCCATACGAGCGGATGCCGCGGCCGGCCTCGCGGTGAAAGAGTCAGCCATCGCCGGCGTCGGCCAGGTCGTAGGCGCCTGAGCCGATGCGTCGGTAGGCCCGCAAGGCGCTGCGCGCAGCCGCCATCTCCCGCTCGGCCAGCGCCAGCGCGTCGGTAGAGGCGATCGCGCCGGCTGGGTTCTGTTCGATGGCGTCGAGCGCTGTGGCCAGGCGCATGGCGCCGACGCTCGCAGCGCCGCCCTTGAGGCGATGAGCCACCGCGGAGGCCTCGTCCTTCTGCCCCGCTTGCAGGTGGCGGCGGAGGTCGGCGGCGCCCTCGTCGGCCGTCTCGAGGAAGAGATCGATCGCCATCCCGACGACCTCAGGCCCGCCAGCCCGCCGCAACCGGGCGAGCGCGTCGGCCTCAATCGGCAGCCCGAAGTCGTGACCAACGGTGCGCCGGCTGGCCTGACGAACCGGCGGCACCGCGGCAGACGTCTCGTGACCCCGCGATTGCGCGCTCGTCGACGGCATCGCCAGATCGGAGCGCGACGACTTTGAGCGGGGCGCCATCTGGGGCGTCCTAGTCGGCGAACCCAGCCCCTGTGGCGAGGGCAGCGACAGCGACAGCGAAGCCGAGGGCTGCGACGGCGCCATCGGTGTCATCGGCAGATCAGTCGCCTCGGGCTCCAATTGACCGACAGCGGCGCGCCACATGCCTGAGCTCGGGCGAACGTCTTCCCAGCGCGTGGCGCGGAAGGCCGCGGTGGGCGCAGAGACCTCAACGAGGTCGTCGCCGGCGCTCTCGGCGCCGGCCTTGGCGATGATCGGCTCAGCGGCTACGGGCGATGCTGCAGCGGGCAGATGACCGAGCCACGACACTTGGCTGCGCCCCGCTTCGACGCCGAGCCAGCGGCGCAACACGGCCATCAGCGCAGAGTGATCGATGGGCTTGCCGAGGTGGTCATCCATGCCGGCTGCCAACGCCGCGCGCCGGTCCTCGTCGAGCGCGCTCGCGGTCATGGCGATGATCGGGACGCGCTCGCCCGCGGCCTCGTCGGCCCGCAGCCGGCGCGCCACCTCGAAGCCATCGAGCACCGGCATCTGCAGATCGAGGAAGATCGCGTCGTAGTGGTGCTGACTCGCTGCGGCAAGCGCGGCGCCGCCATCTGCGACCACATCGACCTGGAGCCCGGCGCGCTCCAGCAGGCGGACGCCGATGACCTGGTTGACGCGGGTGTCTTCCGCCAGCAACACCCGCCGTTCGCGAGCCGCCCGCGCCTCCACGACGCGATGGCGCGTCAGCATGAACGTGCCCTTGCGGCCAGTGCGGTTGCGGGCGCGTGTCGAGAGCAGCGCGCCGCGCAGGCCGTCCCGAAGCAGATCGCGATCCAGCGGCCTCGTCAGCCACAGCGCGAAGCCGGCCTGCTCGACCGACGCCGAGATGCCTTGGGCGTCCTCGTCCGTCCACAGCGCGCAGGCCGGCGCGTTCGCTGGGTCGCTCGCGCGGATGCGCCTAGCGACGTCGAGGGCCAGTTCGCTCGCTTGCGCGGCGTCGACCACCACCAGCGCGATCGGGTTGCCCGCCTCCATCGCGGCGCTCAGCGTGGCCGAGAGCGCCTTCCGGTCGCGGCTGATGACGACGTCGAGCCCGAGCCCTTCCAGCAAGGCGACGCCCTCGCGCATGGGCCTCTCGTCCTCGAGCAAGAGCAAGGCGCGCGCAGACTCGAGCTGGCCATCGGCCGCCACAGCGCCGGCCAGCCAGTCGTTGGCAGCGGCCGTCGCCACCGGCAGCCAGAGGTCGAATCGAAAGGTGCTGCCGACCCCGAGCTGCGACTCGACGACGAGCTCGCTGCCCATCGCGCGGACGATGTGCCGACAGATCGAGAGGCCGAGGCCGGTCCCGCCATAGCGCCGGGTGGTGCTGCTGTCGGCCTGCGTGAAGGGTTCGAAGATTCGCTCCAGCGCGTCGGCGGCGATCCCGATCCCCGTGTCGCGCACCAAGATGCGCAGGCCGGTGCCATCGGCGTCGCGGCCGATGATCGGCGCGTTGCACAGTTCAAGCTCGATGCGCCCGCTGCCGGTGAACTTGATGGCGTTGC
>SXNM01000330.1 GCA_005777155.1 Pseudomonadota bacterium
ACGAGGACCGGGTTGTTCTTGCGCCGGCGGAGCAAGATGTGGGCGAGGCGCAACACCTCGGCGTCACGGCCGACCAGCGGATCGATGCGGCCGGCGCGGGCCTCGGCGGACAGGTCGCTGCAGTACTGCTTCAGGGCCGAGGACTTGCCGCCGCCAGCTGCCTCGTCACCGTCGTCGTCGTCGCCATCGCCGTCGCGCGGTGACGCCGTGGGCTCCTCGTCGCCGTTGTCAGCGACACCGCTCACCTCGTTGTCGTCGCCGTGGCTGATCTCGCTGACGAGTTCAAGCCTTGTGACACCCTGCTTCTCCAGGAAGTAGACGGCGAACGAGTCGACCTCGCGGAACATGGCGACCAGGATGTTTTGGCCCTGCACCTCGTCGCGTCCGGCGCCGCGCACATGCAGCACCGCGCGCTGTAGCACGCGCTGGAGGCCGAGGGTCGGCTGCGCCGGCGTTTCCACGCCCTCTTCGAGGCTGGCGACATCGTCGCGAAGCCACGCCTCCAGGTCCGACTGCAGCAACTCCAAGTCAGCGCCGCAGCGCCGCAGCAGGCGCCGACAGCCGGGATCGCGCAGCAGCGCGGAGAGCACGTGCTCAAGGCCAAAGAACTCGTGACGGCGCGCCGTGGCATCCGTCGCGGCGACCTGGATCGCGATCTGCAGCTCGGTCGACAGCTCCATCGCGTCTCTCCTTGTGCCCGCCGTTTTTGGGTCAGCCCCGCGCCCTGTCCGCGTCAGCCTTGCGGTTCGAGCGTCAACTTCAGCGGTGCGCCTTTGGCCCGCGCGTAATCGGTCGCCTGCGCCACCTTTGACTCCGCGATGTCGCGCGCGTAGGTGCCGGCGATGCCCTTGCCGCGGTTGTGGATCGTCAACATGACGTGCGTCGCCGCAGCCTCGTTGTGATGGAAAATCGTGCACAGGATGTCGATGACCAGCTCTTGGGTCGTGTAGTCATCGTTGTGCATCACGACGTGGTAGAGCGGCGGGCGCTGCAGCCGACGCTTTGTGGTCGTCAGGACTCCGTCCTCTGTCTCCTGGTCTGGCCTGCCTGCCATCGCTGCCTCATCAGGCGCCGCCGCAGCCGCGCCGTGCCATGGTAGGCGACGCCGGGCGCGAGGCAAGAGACGCCCAGGCATCCGATGGCATTTTGCGAGATACGAGGGCGAATTCGCCGCCAGACGGCGGGCGCACGGCGGCGCGACGGCAGGGGCTCGACGCCCACAAAGGAAGGTCCGGCGACTCGTAAGACCGACGGAAAAGCGCGCCTCAGCGCTTGCGGCGAGCGAGGTCGGCGGCGGGGGTCTCGGGCCAGGAGTGCTTCGGGTAGCGGCCGCGCAGCTCCTTGCGGACCTCGCGCCAGGCGCCCGCCCAGAAGCCCGCGAGGTCTGAGGTGATGGCGGCGGGGCGGCCATTGGGCGCCAACAGCTCTACTCGGACCGGCACCCGGCCGTCGGCGACGCGCGGCGTCTGCTGGAGACCAAAGGCGTCTTGCAACCGCACCGACAGCGTCGGCGGCTCCAGCGGCTGGTAGCGCACGCGGCCGCCAAACCCCGAAGGCAGGGTCAACCTCTGCGGCGCTTCTGCCTCCAGCGCCTGCTGTTGCCGCACCGTGAGGCGCAGGCGGAGCTCGGCGGGCAGGTCCAGTCGCTGGAGGTCGGCGTAGCTGCGCCTGCCCTCGGCCAAGGCCGCCCACAGCGCGGCGTCAGCGGCGTCTGGAGCGCCGAGGGCCTCACCAGGCGCCGGGTGGCCCAGCCCCGGCCACGTCGGCAGCGCGAGCGAGGGCAGGGCGCTCGCCAACCAGCGCAGACGCCAGAGCCACTGTGCGGCGTCGTCATCGAGGCCGAGCGCGCGCTCAGGCTCCAGCGCCGCGCGAACGGCCAGCAGCGCCGCCGCCGCCACCGGGTCGGCGCGCTCAGACGCCGGCCGCTCGCGGACAATGATGGCGCCATAGCCGGCCACCAGCCGCTGCCGAACGCCCGCGCGGACGTCGTCCCAGTCGGTGTCAAGGCGCTCCGTGAGCGGCAACCACGCCGGATCCAACGCCGCCGCGACCTGCACCACCGCCTCGGAGCGCTCGCCGCGCGATCCTGGCTCCAGCACAATCGCTACCAGCAGCTCGGCGTCGCGGACGCTCGAGTGTGGCCCCAGCAGGGCGCCATGACCGGAGGCGAGCAGCAGGCGATCGCTGCCTGGGCTGCGACGGCGAGCCACGCGATCCGGAAAGCCCGCGAGGAGCCAGGCGGCGGGCGCGGCGATGGCGGTCGGGGCCGCCGCTGCCTGGGGCCGGCTCCGCTGCAGCGCCTCTGCATGTGGCCGCAGCGCCTCATAGGTCGCGACCACGCGCCGCAGCACGGCGGGATCCAGATCGGCTCTGTGTCGCCCGCCGCGCACCGGACGGTCGCCGGGCGGACAGGCCTCATCTAGCGCCTGCAGCCGTAGGTCGAGATCGCTGTCGGTGCTGACCCCAGGCGGACGCTGGAAAATGTCAGGTTCGCTGGCGAGGGCACAGAGCCGCGCGGCGCGATCTGGCTCGCCGGCGCTGACCCCCGCCAGGAGCACGCGGGCCAGCCTCGGCGCCAGCGGCAGCTCCGCCATCGCGGCACCGAGCGGTGTCAGCCTCTCGGCGGTGATGGCGCCGAGCGCCCGCAGCTGCGCCTCGGCGGCGTCGAGCCGAGCAGGCGGTGGCGCCTCAAACCACTCGAACGTGCGCGGGTCGCAGCCGAACGCCCGCACCTGCAGCGTGGCGCCGGCGAGGTCGGCGTCCTCGATCTCTGGCCGATTGAAGGCGTCCATGCCGCCGTGCTCCGCGGCGCTCCACAGGCGCAGGCAG
>SXNM01000331.1 GCA_005777155.1 Pseudomonadota bacterium
CGAGCAGCTTGGCGCTGACGCCGAAGTTGCGGTTGGCGCCCTCGCTGCCAGCGATCGACTGAAACATCAGGTCGAGCGGCGCGCCGCGCTCGAGGGCCCGCATCTGGATGGTGACGTGGCTGAGCACGCAGTTCTGGGTCGGCACCCGGTACTTGCGCATGAAGTCCTTGACGGCCTTCAGAATATCGACGGTCGCCTGCACGGACCCGGTCGCCGGGTTGACGCCGATCACCGCGTCGCCGTTGCCGAAGCTGATGCCGTCGCGCACCGCCGCAAGGACGCCCTCGGCGCGGTCACGCGGGTGGTTGGGCTGCAGCCGCGACGAGATGCGCCCCGGCAGCCCGAGGGTGCTGTTGCAGCGGACGACGACGCGGATCTTCTGGGCCGCCATGACCAAGTCCATGTTGGTCATCAGCTTGGCGATGGCGGCCGCCATCTCGCCGGTGAAGGCGAACGCCAGCGCCTGAATCTGCTCGCCGCGGGTGTCGTGGTCGAGGAGCCACTCGCGCAGCTCGGCGACGGTCTTGTGGGCGATGGTGGCGAAGGCGGCGCGGTCGAGCCCGTCCTCGGTGATGCGGGTGACCTCGTCGCGTTCGTAGGGGATCGCCGGGTTCTCGCGCAGCTCCTGCATGGTCAGGTTGGCGAGCACCCACTTGGCGGCGGCCATCTCGCGCATGGACCGCGCCTGTAGCCCGGCCTGACGGTCGCCCGCCCGCGGCTCATTGGCGCGCGCCAGCACGTCGCGGACCGAGTCGAAGCGAAAGACCTCACCGTAGAGCGTCGTCTGCAGCGCCATCGTGCGCTACTCCTTGAAGGCCACCCCGCAGGCGGAGAGCTTCTGGTCGCAATCGCCGGCGGAGAGCTTGGGATCGATGCACGCCCTGGCTTGGGCCCAGGCGTCGCCGCACTCCGCCGCCAGGCAGAGGTCCGCGTTGGTGCCGAACATCAGCGAGCTGATCATGCAACGGGTCAGGCACGCCTGCGCGCCCAGCAGCTTGCCGCCACAGGCGCTGCTCGTGCAGCTGACGATCTGCGAGATGGCGCAGGTGCCGCAGGTCTTGGCGACGTTGTCGCAGCCATAGAGGCAGGACATCGGTCCGGCGCTGCAGGTGGCGGTGCAGGTGTCCGCGCCGACGCACGCCTTCTGTCCGGCCGGCGCCGGCGGCGTGAACGCCTCAGACATGTCGAGGTAGAGCAGGCACATCTCGTCGGTGGTGCCCTCGCCCCACTTGACGTTGCGCGGCGTGAGCTTGCGGCCACCGACGATGGGCTGGTGCGCCTCGGTGTTGTCGTAGACGCAGCGAATCGTCATGCCATCGCCGTCCTTGAGCACGATCGGCTTGTCTTTCGGACGTCCGTAGCCCATCTGCCACGCGAAGTCCCATTCTGGGATGTCGACGACGCACTCCTTGCTACCGTCCTTGCGGACCACCTCGGAGCGAAACTCGCTGCCGAGCAAGTGCATGTGCGGCGAGACGCTGTGGACCTGGACCTCGCCCTTGCCGTAGTAGCGGTACAGGCGCTCGTGGACGACGTTGTCCTGTCCGGCTGGGATGTTGAGCGCCTCGATGATCAAGGGCCGCGTCACCAGCACGCGCTCGGGCGGCTTGGTGTCGATGACGAGCTGGATCGAGGAGGTATCGGTCTCGGTCTTGCCGCTGGCGAGGTTGTAGTGGACCTGCATCACGATGCGGCTGCCTTTGCGGAGCCGCAGGGCCAGCTCAGGCGGCAAGACGCGCGGCGAGATCCCGGGCACCCAAGCGGCGATCTGATTCGGAAATCCGCCCGAGAAGCCGCCGATCCCGCCGCCGCCGCCGCTGCCGCTCGGCTGCGGCGAGCCGAAGCAGGTGTAGCCGGGCACGGAGTCTTTGGCGTCGGCGGCCTCGGCCTTGCTCAGCATGTCGCCCTCCAGGGCGTAGACCAGGACGTGGTGCACGAGCGAGGTCGCGCCAGGGAGCACTTGCGTGCCGCGGACGTAGAGCTCCTCGTCGACCTTGAAGTCGAGCAAGAAGCAGCGGTAGTCATCGAGCGTCGTCGGCGGCGGCGTGTACGGCTGTGGCATGGCCAGGGTGTGGGTCGGCACCAGCTTCTTCTTCTCGGGAAGCGGCGTGGCCTTGCTGGCGTCGCCAAGCGGCCGCCCGGCCTTGAGCCACGCCTCGATGACGCCGACCTGGGCCGGCTCGAGGTGCAGCGGGTGAGCGAACTCACCGCAGCCCTGGGCGGGCAACCACGGCGGCATGCGCCCCGCCTGCATCGAGGCGACGGCGATCGCGCCCCAGTCGGCCCAGGCCTCCGGGGTGTCGAGCGCAAAGGCGGCGATGCCACCAGGGCCGTGGCAGCCGGCGCAGCGGTCCATGACGATTGGCGCCACGGCGCCGTGCCAAGTCGGCGTGTCGCCGCCAGCGCCGCCGCCCGAGACGTCGCCCGACCCGACAGTCTCGCCCGCCGCTGCGCTGGCCGGCGGAGCCGAGTCGTCGTCGCAGCTGGACAGGAGCAAGAGCGCGACTAGCGGCGCGACTGCGACGAACAGCCCACGTCGGCGCGTCACCGTCGGGACGTCTTCGCGCTGGCGCCAGACGCGCGGCGACGACGGCTGAAGGCCGTGCGCGGAGGCCTGTGCCAGCGATGAGGTCGACATGATCGCTCCTGACTGCGGTGGGGACGGTCGCGGGCGAGGTGGCGAGGGTGACGCGCACGCGCGAAGCGCGACGCAACGGTAGCGCATCGCGACCGGGCGCGCGAGGGCCAACTGCGACGGGGCGGTGGCGTGGTAGGCGGCGCCGAAGCGCGCCAGGCGCACGCCATCGCCGTGCAGGGATGTAAAGGCCCGGGCAAAGACGCCGCCCGACCGTCGGGCAAGCGCCATGGCCGATGGCGGGGCGCCAGACGCCGCTAGCGCGCGCCGGGACTATCGGCCGAGGCGAGGCGGCGCGACAAAGGTCGATCGCTCGCCGCCGCCCATGGGAGCGCCGCCGGCCCAGCCGCAGCGCGCCGCGGAGCACGGGAGAGGGCCGAGTCCCGTGCCGAAACGACTGAGCATCCCACCACCGCGGCACGCGCAGGGGCCGGGCCCGGCGCGGCCCATGCGATGGAAGCCGACAGAGGCGCCGACCGACGGAGTTCTTGCCGGCTCCGCTGCGCTGCCGACGATGCCCGGCAATGGCGCGGACCCGCCGCCTCCGCTAGGCTCTAGGGGCAGCAGGGGCGCGCGAGCCGTGGGCCCGGCGGCGGAGGTGCGATGGACCGGACGCTTCCAGACTGGGAAATCCGAGCCGCTGGTAGGCCGGGAGCAGCGCGAGGCTCCGACCCGTCCTGCCACAGCGCCGTGGCGAGCGACGACGGCGGCCGCCCGGGAACCGCGCGCTTCGGCGACATCAGAGGCTCCCTTGGGGTCAATGGCCGTAGCTGCGGCGGCGCCGACTCGGCCCGGCGCGCTGCGCTGCTGGCGATCTTCACGCTGCTTTCATTGGCGACGGCGCCGGGCTGCGGCCTGCTCGACGACGGCGCAGAGGACTCGACGACCCCCGCCGAGGACGGCGCAGAGGACGTGCAGGACACCGCCGGCGAGCTACCAGACGTCTACGTCGCGCCCGACATCGCCATCGACACCTTCAAGCCAGAGGTCGTCGACGCCGAGGACGGCGACGCTGAGGACGGCGGCACCGAGGAGGAGGTCGACGGCGACAGCGACAGCGGGCCCATCGACGTCGTGTTCCTCTGCGTGCCGGGTCAACCCGCCTGCGATCAAGGCAAGCTCGGCGTCTGCAACGCCAACGGCGACGGCTACGAGAACCTGCAGGACTGCGAAGAGGGCTACCATTGCCAGGACGCGGCCTGCGTGGTGAAGAAGATCTGCGCGCCCAACGAGGACTTCTGCCAGGGCGGCGCGCTCTTGAGCTGCAACGCCCTCGGCAACAGCTCGAAGGAGAAGCAGGTCTGCGACAAGGGCGCCGTCTGCGACACGCTGGCTGGCAAGGACGGCACACCAGGGGAGGCGGCGTGTGTCCCGGTGGTCTGCGTCCCCGACGCCGTCATCTGCGACGGCGACATGCTGACGACCTGCAACGCCAAGGGCAGCGCCGCGACGCCCGGCGGCACCGACTGCACCAAGGACGCCAAGTCGTGCGTCGTGGCCGGCGGCATCGCGCAGTGCAAGGCGCCGACCTGCGGCGACGGCAAGGTCAACCAGGAGAGCGAAGACTGCGACCTCGGCAGCGAAAACGGCGGCATCGGCAAGGCCTGCGATGAAGCGTGCAAGGCTACGGCCGGCAAGTGCAAGGTGGCCAGCGACTGCGCCGGGCTCGGTGGCCCCTGCGTCGGCAACTACGTCTGTGTCAGCGGCCTCTGCTTGGGCATCGCCAAGTCGAGCGGCACCTGCAGCGACAGCGACGCCTGCACCTTGGCCGACCACTGCGTGCAGGGCGAGTGCGTCGGCCTCACAGTCAACTGCGACGACGACAACGACTGCACGGCAGATAGCTGCGACCCCACCACGGGTTGCGCCCACAAGGGCAAGAGCGGCGCGCCCTGCGAGGACGGCAACGCCTGCACCGTCGGCGACACCTGCGGCCTCGGCAGCTGCAAATCCGGCGCCAACGCCTGCCCTACCTGCAAGGTCGACACCGACTGCGCGGCCTTCGAGGACGGCAACCTCTGCAACGGCACGCTGGCGTGCATCACCGGTAGCTGCGAGCCGAAGCCGCAGAGCGCGATCACCTGCGGCCAAGGCGTCTGCCAGCTCTCGGTCGCCGACGCGGCGGCTTGCATCAAGGCGGTCGGCAAATGGATCGGCACCGCTTGCCTCTATTCGAAGGCGCTGGACAAGGGCGCCTGCGACCTCAAAAAAGGCAGCTGGCTTGAGGCGGGTCCCTGCCGCACCATCGCCTGCGACCCGGCGGTGGCGATGTGCGTCGCCAAAGACACCCCAGACGCCACCGCCTGCGACGACGGCACGGTCTGCACCGCCGGCGACGTCTGCCTCGGCGGTCACTGCAAGGGCACCTCCCTCGGCGTCGCAGGTGTCGCTGGCTGCAACGACGGCAATGTCTGCACCGCGGACAGCTGCGACGCCAAGGACGGCTGCAAATATCAGCCCTTGAGTCAGACCGAGGCCAACCTGGCCCCCTGCGACGACGGCGACCCCAGCAGCAGCTTCGACCAGTGCAAGGAGGGCGTCTGCGTCGGCACGCCTACGGTCGAGTGCAAGGCCGATGTCGACTGCGTCTCGGACGGCCTCAACGCCTGCCAGGGCAAGCTCATCTGCGTCGCCGCCACGGGCAAGTGCAAGCTCGACCTAGCTACCAAGGTCGTCTGCGACCCATCGGCCGATACACCATGCGCCAAGGCCGTCTGCGACCCGAAGGACGGCAAGTGCAAGGCCAGCCCAGCGTCGGCCGGCAGCCCGTGCGGCGACGACAACGCCTGCACGCTCGGCGATCTCTGCGGCGGCGCAGACAAGGCTGGTGAGTGCGTCGGCGGCGCACTCGCCACCTGCGACGACGGCAACCCCTGCACCGACGACTTCTGCAAGCCGCAGCTCGGCTGCCAGTCGGCGCCCGGCTTCGGCGTCTGCGACGACGGCAACCCCTGCAGCGACAAGGACGCCTGCGCCAGCGGCAGCTGCGTCGGCGGCGTCAACGTCTGCGAGTGCGTCAAGGACGAAGAGTGCGCCTCCCTCGACAAGGCCAACCTCTGCAAGGGCGGCTGGAAATGCAACATCTCGGTCGGTCAGTGCATGTTCGACGCGCAGAAGGTCGTGCTCTGCGGCGGCGGCATCTGCTCGGACTTCAAGACCGCCAAAGCGCCGCTCGATGAGTCGAGCTGCAAGAAGGCAAGCGGCAGCTGGCTGGCGGACAGCGCCTGTGCCTCCACCAGCTGCGACACCAGCGCTGGCGCCTGCAAGCAGAAGATGGCCGTCGATGGTAGCGCCTGCAGCGACGGCAGCGCCTGCACCCTCGGCGATGCCTGCGTCGCGGGCGCCTGCTTGGCGAAGCCGAACACCTGCGACGACGGCAACCCCTGCACCGACACGGCCTGCCAGCCGACGGTCGCCGGCGGTTGCCTCTATCAGACCGCGGCGCTGGACGAGAAACCATGCGACGACGGCAACGACTGCACCAGCGGCGAGGCCTGCGGCCAGGGCAAGTGCAAGGGCGGCACCAAGCCAGACTGCAACGACGGCGACCCCTGCACCGTCGATGGCTGCCTGGCCGGCAAGGGCTGCATCCACACGCCGAGCGGCGGCTTGCCGTGCGACGACGACAACGCCTGTACCCTCGGCGACTCTTGCGACGGCACCACGGGCAAGTGCCTGGCCGGAAAGAAGCAGAAGGCCTGCGGCGACGGCAACATCTGCACCGACGACAGCTGCGACCCAAAGAACAAGCAGGGCGGCTGCGTCTTCAAGCCCAACGAGCTGCCTTGCGATAACCTCGACGTCTGCAACAAAGGCGACGCCTGCGCGGTCGGGCTCTGCAAGGCCGGCACCGAGACGCAGGACTGCGACGACAAAAATGCCTGCACCAGCGACTCCTGCGACCCCAAGCTGGGCTGCCAGCACCTCGACAAGGCCGGCGGCTGCAACGACGACGACGCCTGCACCAGCAAAGACGAGTGCAAGCAGGCCAAGTGCGTCGGCGTGGCCGTCGTCTGCGCCGACGACAACGTCTGCACGGAGGACCTCTGCGAAAAGAAGACGGGCTGCGCCTTTCCCAACACCATGGGCGACTGTGGCCCCTTCGCCGCCTGCGTGCAGGTCGCCGGCAAGGGCGGCTGCGCCTTCCACAGCAGCAAACACGTCGTATTTTCCGAAATCTACTTCGGAGACCCCATCGCTGGCGAAGACGACTTCGTCGAGCTCTACAACGCGCTGACCCAGGTCGCCGATCTCGACGGCTACGTCTTGCAGGGCCGCCCGCCGGCCTCGAGCGACGCCGCCGATTGGCAGACGCTCCACACCTTCGCCGCCGGCGCCAAGATGCTGCCCGGCGGCTTCTTGTTGCTCGGCGGCAGCGCCAAGACCGTCGGTGGCGTGGCGGCTGACGTCGTCATCGCCAACTGGAGCCCCGACGTCGAGCGCGGCCAACTCAGGCTCTACGACGCCAAGCACACGCTGGTCCACGATCGCCTGAGCTGGGGCGACGCCACCGCGCAAGAAGGCAAGGCCCTCACGCCATGGTTCTCGGCCAACTCCAAGGAACGCAAGATGGTCTCGAGCTCTACAGCCGCCGAGCTGTGGTGGAATGGCGGCAAGTCTTGGCTCGGCGGCAACGGCCACGACAGCGACGACAACGCCGCTGACTTCGTGACGCGCCTCGCCGCTGAGCCGCAAGGCAGCGGTCGCTACGAGCCAGCCTGTAATGGCGCATGCTCTGGCGGAAAAGTCTGTGACTACAAAGGCGTCCTCTCCGACGCCTGCGTCACCGACAGCACGTGCTTGCAGGGCTGCAGTGGCGGCCAACAGTGCAACGCCGGCATCGGCGGCTGCGTGGCAGGCGGCAACCAGGGCCGCATCGTCATCTCGGAGGTGGTGCCGGCGATGAGCGATGACCCGGAGGCGCGCTACGTCGAGATCCACAACGCAGGCAAGCAACCAGCTGACATCACTGGATTTGTTGTCGAGGTCAAGGGCCCCGAGACCGGCTCCACCGGCGCCTGGCAGCCGCCAATCGCACAAGTGCCGGCGCGCACCGTGCTGCCGGTCGGTGGCTACTTCCTCTTTGGGACCGCTGCCTTCGCCAAGCGCGCCGGCGGGGTCGACGCCATCGGCGCCATCGCCATCGTCGCACCGGGCGGCGCCGTTCGCGTCCGTGATCCGCGCACTGACATCGAGCTTGACCGCTTCGGATGGGGCCAGACCAAGAGCCAGAGCGGCACGCCGCTCAACGTCGGCCAGGGCATCGGCGCCGGCTTGGCGATGACCCGCAAGGCGAGCAGCGCCAGCAACGGCCTGACCCTGGCCGGTAAGGGCAAGGAGCGGCTGGGCGGCAACGCCATCGACACGCAGAACGACAACGCAGACTTTGTCGTCGTGCTCGAGCCCTCACCGACCAGCTTCCGCTCGGGTGCCTACGGCCCAGCCTGCGGCGGCAGCTGCTCCGAGGGCTTGGTCTGCAACTTCGTGCCCGGCGGCGAAAAGTGCGCCGACCCCAACTGCAACGGCCAGTGCGGCATGGGCGAGGTCTGCAACGTCAAGACCGAGAAGTGCGACCTCTCTGTCGTCTTCAGCGAGGTGTCGGTCATCGGCCCGGCGGCCCAAAACCCGCCACTTTCGCCGGCAGAGAACAAGTTCATCGTCGTCTACAACCCGGCCAAGGTGCCGGTCAGCGTCGGCGGCATGGTGATTCAGCAGGCATCGACCGCCAACGGCTTCTTCAGCGGCTGGGGCCCAGCGACGTTGGTGTTCCCGACCGGGCTGTGCACCAACTCCAAGAACAGCCCCTGCGAGCCCGGAGAGACCTGCAAGTGCGAAGGCGATCCGTCGGTCGCGTGCAGCAGCTCGAGCGAGTGCAAGGGCACCTACATCGACGCCGGCGGTCATCTCTTGGTGACCAGCAAGAAGTTCGACGCCGCGCTGCCGACGCCGGACCTCATCAGCAACTTGCCGTGGAACTTCCCCTCGAACTCTGGCGTGGTGCGCCTCGTGCGCAGCGACGGCAAGACCTACGCCAACGGCAGCATCGTCGCCGACATCGTGGCTTGGGGCGCGCCGGTGGTGTCGCAAGGCTTCGCCACGACGCTCGCGAGCCACGAGTCGAAGCACGGCTGCAGCTTCCGCCGCAGGCCTTGGCCGGGCGCGCTCGGCAGTGAAGTCGGCGATCCCTTCCAAGCGGCCCATTACGGCGGCGGCGCCTGGAAGGGCACCAGCATCGACAAGAGCTGGGTGGTCGCTTGCCCGAAGGCGCCCCGCAACGCATCGTCGCCGTCGCTCGCTCCCTAGCCGGCACCGGCCGCCCCGACGCCGGCGGCCCGCTGGACCGCAGGATCGCCCCAGCTCGGCGGCGCCAGTGCCCTGAAATCCGCGCCGCTGGCCCCCACGGGCCCGCCTGGACCCTCGATGATTACGCTCCAAAATGTCGCGCGTCAGTTTGGCCACCAGCGCCTATTCGAGGGCCTGTCGTGGCTGATTCGCCCCGGCGTCCGCTACGGCCTGGTCGGCCCCAACGGCGCCGGCACGTCGACGCTGCTGCAGTTGATCGCCGGCAAACTGCCCTGCGACGGCGGCTCC